>CAZUBG010000073.1:0-22496 GCA_964618545.1 uncultured Bifidobacteriaceae bacterium
CATCACTGCATGGCCTTGGATAATTACACTCATCTTGAAAGCAAATTAGAATCAGCCTGGGCGTTTACACCAACACCCCAGCCTCACCAACGCTGCCGGCGGTGGCCTCGGTCGCGCCGCGCACCATTACAGCGCAGACCGTGATGGCCGTTCGCGCGGGGACGCAGGCGGCGGTAACCCAACGGACCATCACGGATGGAGCGGTTGGCCAGGCCATCCACCTTTGCCCGGTGTGCGCGGGCAAATACGCAACGGCGCTGACCTTCCTGGCGGGGCTGACGACGCCGACCACCCCGACCCCGGCGGCGACGGCGGCGACCACTGCGGCGGCGGCAACGGCAAGCGTGAAGGGGTAAAATGGGCGAGAATGATACTAAAAGTTCCACGGGGAACTTTTAGTATCATTCAATTATAGAACGTTTTTGGCCGGGCCGGATGAACATTTGTGTATATTTCGGATTTACATGGCGACGCGCCAATGTTAATTTGTTCTCCTAATCAAGAGGACGTCCGCGCATGAATTATGTCCCGAGAACCGGAAGCCATTGTCCCTTTTAATTTCACCACAAAAACGCCCAAGGTGCTCGCCTGGTGTGATTCCCCCACGGTGACCACGGGCTTTGCCCGGGTGGCGAAGAACGTCCTCACGCACTGGCATCACCTGGGCATTGTGGCCGAGTGCTGGGGGATTCACTTTGACGGCTGGTTCTACGACCAGGTGCCGTTCAGGATGCTGCCGGGCGGGTCGGGGGACTGGAATTCGCCCCGGCGGTTGACGCAGTTTCTGAACGTCCTGGACCAGGGGGATTACACGCATGTGTGGATGCTGAATGATCCGGACGCGTTATCGGGCCACGGGTTTCCGGCGAAGTTGCGCGAGGTGTGCGCGAAACGGAACGTTCGCACGATGCTTTATTTTCCAGTGGATGCGCCCTTGGAGCGGGAATGGCTGGGGATGGTGGAGGCGGTGACCGTGCCGGTGACATTCACGCAATATGGCCGGGCACAGACGCAGTCGGCCCTGGGGAGGAGTCTGTTTCCCATCGGCGTGGTGCCGCACGGGGTGGATGAGGTGTTCAAGCCGCTGGGGGTGGAGGACCGGAAGCTGGCGCGGCAGATTGAACTGCAGGTGCAAAGCGGGAAAGCGGAAATCGGGAAACCCATTCAGTTTGTTGAGCCGGATGATTTGCTGCTGTTGAACGTCAATAAAAATGAATGGCGCAAGGATCCGTTACGGTCGCTGGAGATTTTGGCGGGGCTGCGGGCGCTGGGGGTGCCGGCAAAGTTGATTTTGCGGATGGACCCGACTTCGGCGATGGGCGGGGTGCAGCTAGATCTGGCGGCGAAACAACTCGGGCTGACCTACGGCAAGGAGTGGTGTCATATCGGGCCGGTGCCGGATGAGGGGTTGCTGGCCCTGTACAACGCGGCGGACCTGTATCTGACAACGTCCCTCGGGGAGGGATGGGGTTTGGGCGTGACGGAGGCCATGGCGTGTCATTGTCCGGTGGCGATGGCGAAGCACACGTCGCTGGAAGAAATCGGGAAAGCAGATGCCGGCGGCCCGATTTGGCTGCCCATGGAACCGGGGGCGGTGTGCGGGGCGGACACGCGGATCCGGCACCGGGTGGATTTGGAGGGGGCGGTGCAGGCGATTCATCACGCCTGGGAACAGGGGCAATGCGGGAACGGGGTGCGATGCCATCCGGCGCTGGGGCATCTGAAGAGGTGGGATTGGGTGGCGGAGGAATTGCTCAAACTGATGGGAATTCTACCGACAAAAGCCGAAAGCTGAAATTGGGAAAACTGAAAATCTAAACCGAGAAATGGACAAGTGTTTTACCAGTCCGACGACTGGTATGAATTCGAGGGCGTCGGGGCACCGCCGCCCCACCAGTGAAATTGAATGAATTTATGAAACCGATACCTGTTTTGGGGATTCCACATTTTAACCGGCCGGACCTGCTGGTCCGGTGCATTGCTTCGATTGACACCCCGGTGGACACGCTGGTGGTGATTCAGCAGGGGAAGCGGGAGGATCAACTGTTTTCAGTCGGTGGAGGCCTGCTTTACATCGCGACGGGACTGTCGGCGGTGGAGGTTCCCAAATGTGTGGGCATGCTGGTAATCATCACGCATCCGAATGCGGGGTGCGCGGGGGCGTGGAATGAGATCATCAAGTTGTTTCCGGCCCCGTGGTGGCTGATCACCAACAATGACATTGAGTTTAAGCCCGGGGATTTGGCGAAGATGGTCCACTTTGTGGAAAGCGGAAATCGAGAAATCGCGAAAGCGGAAACAGACAGCCTGGCCATGGCTTATGGGAATCATGGGGCGAGTTGGTTTGGGATCACGGCACACGGGGTCAGGGCGGTGGGGCTGTTCGACGAAAATATTTACCCGGTTTACCTGGAGGATTGCGACTGGGATTACCGGGCGAAACTGGCGGGGGCGCGAGTGATGACGGTGGAAGGACTGCTGGCGAAGCATGGGGATGAGAAGTCGGGGGGGAGTTGCACGATCAGGTCGGATGAGGCCATCGCCCGCAGGAACATGGAAACCCATGGGGGCAGTTTTGTTTATTACCGCCAGAAGTGGGGGGGAACCAATGGGCACGAGGTGTTCAAGACGCCGTTTGACATGCCGGGGGTGCCGGTGACGCATTGGTCCTTTGATCCGGCGAGGAGGGCGAGACAGCAGTGGTAGCCGTGAAACGGCGAAGCGGGGAAAATGTAACCGCAAAGAACGCAGAGACAAAAGCGGAAAGGCCGAACCCCGGCTTGGCAACGAAATATGCGAACAAAGACGGGGACAGAATTAGAGCCCCGTTACCTCGTCTGCTACGAAAAAGAAATTTATGATGGATTTAAAATTGCCTTTGGATTTTGAGCGGTTGCCGGAGTTCTGGCAACTGGAGGAGGCGCTGCGGGAGGTCAGGGCTGGGTTCCGGGTCCCGGGTCTGGGGTCGCGGGAGTTGCTGGAGGGGGAGATCCAACAGATGGCGGTGCTGCTGTGGCTGCGGTTGTGGATCGTGCTGGGGTACCTGGCGCGGACGACGAACCGGCCGGGTTGGCTGAACGCGGCGGGGGTGCGCCAGATGAACGCGGCGTTCCATCAATTTGGCGAGGAGTGTCCGCCGACGGGGGTGCTGGAGAAATCCGGGTTGCTGAAAGGCGAACCCCGGCCTGGCAATGCGGTGGCCGGGGAATTTTATTGCGATTTGTTCATGGCGACGAACGCGCATCTGGCGGGCGATTATGTCTCGAAGGAAAAGCGCGGGAATCTGCGCAGCGCGCTGTCGAGGGGCCGGCAGGAAATTGCCCAGGCGGCGATGATGCAGGCGCAACTGCTGCCGCCGGAGATTTTCCGTCGCCGGGACGGGGCGGCGATGGACCAACGGACGGTGGACCGGTGCATGGTGTTGATCATGACACTGGATCGGTGCCTGCAGGCGCGGCGGCGGGCGTCAGGTTTGTTCACACAGGGGTTGCTGGCGGACGCCTGCGCGGTGCTGGAGGCGACGCCGGCCGAGGAGTTGACGGAATTCTACCACTGGCTGCAGGAACATGTGTCGCATCCGGCGACGCCGAAGAGCGCGGAGGACATTTTACGGGAGTGGCACAAGGTTTTTTTGACGGCAAAAAGAGGGAAGATTTAACCGCAAAGAACGCAGAGACTGCAGAGACAAAAGCGGAAAGCAGAAAGCGGAAACGGGGAAGCCGAACCCGGCCTGGCATTAACCGCAAAGAACGCAGAGAACACATAGACAAAAGCAAAAAGAAGAAAGCAGAAATTTAACAGAAGCAAACGAAGGGAACGAAGAAAAAACCATGGCAAGGAAACCGGTCATTTTGAAGGGCGTGAAGGGCGAGCAAGGGGAGTTACGACCGCCCTCACCCCGGCCCTCTCCCCCAGGAGAGGGAGAACGGTCGTCAGCTTTGCGCGAGAATGGTGCGCTTCCCGGTTCGACCGGTGCGGCGGCGCCGGAACGGCTGGAATACCGGCCGGTGGATGCGGCGGAGCGGTGGCGGGTGGAGCGGTTTGATTCGCTGGCGGCGGAGTTTGGATTCGGGTCTGGCGTCCGGGATCCTGGGCCTGGGGAAAAGCCATGGGCGGAGGAGATGGCGCGGTTTGCCTTTTTTTGCGCGGGGCACGCGCGGTTGTGGCTGTTGGTCCGGCGCCTGTACGGGGCGGGGCCGGTGATTCCGGGGGCGGATGCGCGGCCGGAGGATTTGCGGGTGTGGTCGCGTCCGGAATTGGAGGGGGACGGGTTCCAGGTGAAACAGGATTTGGAGGCGGTCGGAACGCTGTGGCGGGAGTGGCTGAAGGCTGAGGAGAGAACCGCCGGGCCAAGCCCGGAAAATTCAAACGCCAAACATCAAGCCCCCAATAATAATGAATTAGAGCTGGATGACCGGGTGCTGGCGCAGTTCCAGTTTTCGGAGCGGGTGTTCAAGATCAAGGTGTGGGATCCGATGCTGAATGACGGGGCCGGCGGGGAGGTGGCGAGGACCGACCTGGAAAATCAACGCGAGCGGGAATGGTTTGTCGGCCGCGTGAAGGAATGGGCGAAGATGCTTGGGGATCCGATGGGGGGGCCGATTGCGCGGTCGGCCCTGATGAATGACCTGTATTTGCGCCGGCTGGAGAGTGAGATTGCGACGGCGAATCCGAAGGCGCGCCCGGGGTTGTACGATCAAAAGACGGCGCTGGGCGAGCAATTCCAAAAGGCGGTGGACAAACTGCAGGAGATGTTCCCGGAAATGGCGGTGGCGGGCCGGGTGAGTTTCCGGGGGACGGTGAGTGATTTGCTCATTGCGTACCGGGATTATTACGCGGACGGGGATGGGAGGCTGGCGGACAAGATGTTCACGGCGGCGGAGATTGAATTCCAGATGCGCGCGAGCCTGCAGGTGCCGGAGCGTTACCGGTTCAGTCTGAACCTGGCGGTGGCGGACTGTATTCACGGGCTGCTGGATCCGAATTTCCGGCCACGGTTCAAGCCGGGGGTGTTGCGCAAGGTGGATGCGGCGGTGCGGGCGGCAGTGGAGGTGGTGCGCGAGGCCTCGGGCGAGCGGGTGGTGAACCTGGAGGACGGGGTGCTGCCCGGCGAGGGGGATGAGTTTGAGGATTTTAATGACGCGACGTGTCCGCATTGCGGATCGCGGATCAGCAGTGCGGCGCGGAAGTGTCCGGAATGCCGGAAGGAAACGAAGTTTTAAAGACGGGGAAATTTAACCGCGAAGAACGCAGAGAGCGCAGAGAACGGAATTTACCGGCCGGCCGGTTTTTTAAATGGGGCGGCGCGGCAGCACCGCCCTACCGAACAAAAATGAATACGACCAAAGTGGAGATCAAGATTGCCAAACTGAAACTGGAACCCGGGGAGGTTTTGGTGGTGTCGCTGCCGGAGGTGACCCGGAAATTTTCGGCGGAACTGGGGGAAAGCATCCGCAAGTTCGTCGGGCCGGAACGGCGGGTGGTCTTCCTGCACGAGGGAATCACGCTGGAACGGCTGACGGTGGAGAAGGCGCTGGAATTGGTGCGGGCCTGCCCGGAGACGGTCCGCCGCGCGTTGGAATTGCATGAATCGTTGCTGGTGACGGAGCAGGTGAAAGGCAAAATTGGAAAGCGGGAAAGCGGAAACCAGGGAAATTTAACCGCAAAGAACGCAAAGAACGCAAAGAAGAGGCCTGATTTTTAAACCGCGAAATATGCGAACAAATGCAGGGGATTTACCGGCCGACGGCAGGTTTTTTTTAAATCAGGGCGGCGGGGCACCGCCGCCCTACCAAATGAATGATTGAAGGGAAGAACATCACGGTGTCGCGGGGGGTGTCGCGGGTGGCGGCGCACCTGCAGATCACACAGACGATGGTCGAGGATTTTCTCGTGGATCCGGTGCTGGGATTGTATGTGATCATGGGCATCAAGCTGGATGTGTTCCAGGCATACGCGGCCCGGGTGACGTGGTGGGTGCCAAATGTGATTGACAGCTCGGGGTTTGGGACGGGCAAGTCGTTCCGGATTTTTGCCCTATCGAACCTGCGGGCGCTTTTGATCCCAGGGCAGCAGATTGTGGCCTACTACCAGACGTTCCAGGCGATGAAGGACATTTACTGGAAGAATTACGAGAATTTTGGGCGCAACCGGGCTCCGATTTTTGACGCACAGCTCGGGCGGATGAGCAAGGACGGGGACGAGGAGGGCAAGGATAACACACGCGGGCCGGCGTGCTACCAGCAGGCGTTCAAGAATGGCTCGTGCATCTACGGTCCGGCCCCGAACTGGCTGCAGGGGGCCAAGGGGCAGGCCGGACTGACGTTCAATGAGGGGATCATTGACGAATGGACGAAGGTCGAGACGATGACGCCCAAGGGGACGAAGGTGCAGGGTGACGCGGGCAATCTGCTGGGGGGCATTGACCAGCAGATCCTGGGGCGCATCCGGAACAAGTCGTTCAATCAATATCACATGCTGTGGAAAAATCATATTGTGTTCACGGCGACGGCGGAGGCGGAGCAGCATCCGGCCTATCAACGGGTGAAGCAGTTCAAAAAGGAGATTGCGGCGGGCAATCCGGAATATGCGATCATCACGACGTGTTTCAAGGATTTCTCGAATGTGCGGACGGAACGGGACATTCGCATTGAAGACTGCGAATGCAAAAGCAGAAAGCCGGAAATTGCGAATGCGGAAACCGGAAAAACAGAAACGAAATGCCCGAAGTGCGGCGGTGAGGGGCGGGTGATGCGGTCCACGCCGGGGAAGGCCTTCAAGGAGGAGGTGCCGGATTGGAACATCATCAAGATGATGAAGGGGCGGTCCACGACGTATTTCCGGCGGGAGGCCCTGGGGTTGTGGGCGCGCGAGACGAAGGGGTATTACTCCGAGGAGAACCTGGCCAATTGTGTGACGGCGGGGATCAACGCGGCGACGGAAGTCGTCTGCACGCGCGAGGGTTTAAACTCAAGAGTTCAAAATTCAGAGGAAGTCAGATACTTCCTCGGGGTGGACAGCGCGCCGGCACAGTCCACGAAGGCGGATGACGGGGGTCTGGCGACGCTGCGGTTGCGGCCGCGGCCGGGTTTGGGCCGGGCTCCGACGAGCGCGAATGCGGACTGGCTGTTCGAGGCGGTCTGGGCGTACCGGGTGCGCGGGCAGCGGGTGAAACCGGGCGAGGAGGGGGCGCATTTTTACGCGCAACGGACGGGGGACTGGTCGGGATTGATTCACCTGAAGCATCAGCATTTCCGTTTGGACGGGATCATGATGGATTCGCAGGGGGGCGGCCAGTTGATCTGGCCGGAGTTGAACAAGGTGATGCAGCGCATTGACGGGGTTGACCGGGCGAGGACGCCGATTACGACGGAGGACGACCGCGAGGTGGGGCACGCGCACCGGATATTGTGCATGTTCCTCAAGAAACACTGCGAACTGGTGTGGCCGATCCTGGGGCCGACGGTGGACTGCCTGCTGACGGCGGCGCATCAGTCGCTCTGTGATGCGGTCCGGCACGCGGAGATTTTGTTTCCCAAGCCGTTCAACGACCGGCCGGCGGCGGAGACGGCGGCGTGGCCGCTGGAGCAAAAATGGGCGCTCAAGAACCTGGACGCGGCGCGGCATCAGATGGCGAACATCCAAGTGGCGACGAAAGAGGACGGGGACTACCTGCCGACGCGGAACGGGGCGTTCACGTTTTCGGCGTCGGGCCGGAAAGACCTGGCGTATGCGCTGCTCTACGCCTATGTGCGGGCGCTGATCTGGCTGAAGAACAATGAGCTGGACCTGACCGCGGGCGGCGGGGAGTACACGGGGATTTATGTGGTCAAATGAACAATTGGAACTGCTGGGGACGGCACCCGGGGAAAACCAGCCGCCGAAGAGGCGGATTGCGAAGGGGTTTCTGGCGGCTTACCGGGCGGGGCGGAAGGCGGCGCGGAAATACCAAAGCGGAAACCGGGAAAATGGGAAAGCGGAAACTCAGAAGCCCTATCCGCCTTACAAGGCGCGGAATGACTGGCGGCGGGTGTTCCGGCATTACTGGACGGAGGGGTTTGCGGATGAGGAACGGGGACGGGGGGAGAGGTATGAGTAGCAAATTCAAAAAACAAAAAAGCCCGGGGGTGAAAGTTCGCCGGGACTCGGGAAAGGCGGGGTAAACTGGTGGTGAGACATGAAAAAGACGAATTTGGCCCAGGCCGGACCCCGGCCTGGCAACGGGACCGGTGAGCCGGTGAAGCTCCGGGCGGCGGCGCAGCGGCAGTTGTGTTCGGCCTGGGAGCTGGATTCGACGCCGTTCGCCTGGGACAACCGTTGGGGAATGCCGCTGGAGGCGGCGGCGGCGGGGGCGTTTTCCGGGGATGACGTGCTGCGGCCACCCAATGCGACGATCTTCGCGCAGGCGCGGCGGTGGTACCGGCTGCACAGTTTTCTACGGAATGTGGTGAACCTCAAGATGGGGTTGCACAACCATGGTTTGCTGGGATTGCGCCGGCTGCCGGTGAATCCCAAGAAGCCGAACGGGGAGACGGTGGTGGAATGGCATCCGGGCATCCGGGCGGTGGCGGACAAGGATGTGGAGCGCGTCAAAAAGTGGAAGGAAAAAAACGCGGAGGAAATCAGCCGGGTGGTGCAGGATGTCTGGCTGAGCTTTTTGCTGCTGCGGAATGTGGTGGCGCTGTGGATGAACGGGGGCCGGCTGATGATCACGCCGCCGGAGAACTGCAAGTTCATGGACAAGTTCGGGGTGGAGCGGCTGACGATCCAGCACAACCTCTCGGACGAGGAGATTGAGTCGCTGCCGGGGGTGTCGAAGAAACAGAAGGCGGCGCTCAAAACATCCCGGAAGCTGGTGATCACGCATGATGATGAGTTCTTTTTCTTCAAGGTGCTCAAGGAGGAGGCGGTGGGGATGGGGTTTGGCTGGCCGGACATCGCGACGATTTTCCATGCGTGCGCTTTGAATGAGTCGCTGCTGGTGGGGGACCGGCAATTGGCGGATGCGTGCCGGACGGTGTACGAGCAGCACTCGCTCGGGCATGAGATCAAGAGCGGATTGCACGCGGGGAGTCCGGTGCATTTCATGTCGGAAATCCGGGCGAAGGCGGTGGAGGGCCAGGTGAAAAGCAAAAAGGGCCACATTCAGATGGTGACGAATTTTGATCATTTGATTCAGATCGGGGCGGGCCGGCCGAAGCCGGAACAGTATGACACGAAGCGGTTTGCGCAGGTGGCGGAGCAACTGGCGGACTGGGGGATGCCCTACGGGCAGATGTTGACGGGGGTGATCAATCCCTACCTGATGAACCTGGCGCGCTCGCTGGCGATTTTGGACCAGCACCGGATGCAACCTTATTTGTCGGCGCTGATGCTGGATGGCCTGGGCGCGCCGGCCCCGGTGATGATGGTCTGGGATCATTCGTGTTTCTGGGACGCGCGGATGCTGCTGGACATGATCAAGAGCGGGCTGCAGAGCGGGCCGGTGAGCGGGGAGACGTTCCTGCGGACGGCGGGATTCCATCCGGACGACGAGCGCGAGGCGAAGGCGCGGGATGCGGCGCTGCCGACGGATCTGACGCTGCCGGTGTTTGATCCGAACCATGGCGGCCAGCCCGGCCAGGGGGGACTGGCCAGCCAGGGCAAGGCGGGGCCGGGAAAGACGGCGGGACGGCAAGACAAAAGCTGAAAGCTGAAAGCAGAAAGCGGAAACGGGGAAATTAAACCACAGAGGCACAGAGGGCACAAAGACAAAAGCAGAAATTGGGAAAGCGGAAAGATAACCGCGAAAGCCGAACCCCGGCCTGGCATCAGCCACAAAGAACGCAAAGAACACACAGACACAAGCGGAAAACAGAAAGCAGAAATTTAACAGAAGCAAACGAAGGAAACGGAGAAAGACGGGGACTTTTAACCGCAAAGAACGCAGAGAACACAAAGAAAAAAGCCAATTTTTTAACCGCGAAATACACGAAACACGCGAACGAATACGGGGACAAACCAAATTTTTAAACCGCAGATGGACGCGGAGGACGCATAGACAAAAGCGGAAAGCTGAAATTAAACAGAAGCAAAGGAAGAAAGGCGGGGAAATTTAACCGCAAAGAACGCAAAGAGCACAAAGAAAAAATCAATTTAAACCATTTTATGACGACCTTGCAGGAATTGACGGTGGCGACGGCGGTGACGCAGAACGCGGCGCCCACAGCGCCGAATCATCTGGTGCGGCTGACGGATGTGCCGGGATTGCTGGCGGCGCTGTTCGGCGGGTCCTGGAACGCGACGACGACCTACGCGGCCAATGTGATCACGGCCTCGGGGAACGGGCTGTGGCAAAGTCTCCAGGCGAACAATTTAAACAATCCACCGGCGGCGGGGTCGGCCTGGTGGCAATTGCTGCTCACCGCCGGCGGGGGCGGCGGCGGGATGGCGAATCTGAATTTGAAGGTGGTGGCGGGGGCGAAGGCGTCGCTGGATGTGTTGCTGGGGCAGAATCTGACGGGGGTGTCCGTCAATTTTGTGTTCGAGCCGGTCATGCCGACGACGCCGGAAACGAATGGCTGGACCATTGACCTGACGGGCCAGGCGGCGCAAACGCGGCTGGCGACGGTGACGGATGCGGTGAACGGCCATGCGGAATACATTCTGACGAGCGCGGACACGGCGACGCCGGGAATTTACCGGGGGCAGTTCCAGTTCACGGCCGGCGGGGGGCAGCAGGTTTATCCGTTGGACGGCTGGATTGAATTCGAGGTGCTGGCGGCGGCGGCGGCGGCAAGCAGTGGGAACTTTTTGTATGTGGGTTATGCGAGTGATGCGAACGGGGACAATTTCAGTCTCTCGCCGTCGGGGGCGGCGTATGTGGCCTTCCGGACGAGTGCGGCGGCGTTGACGCCGGTGGCGGGGGATTTTGCGGGGCGCTGGGTGCAGTTTGCAGGGGCCAATGGGACGAATGGCACGAACGGGACGAATGGGACGAATGGCAGCCTCTATCTGGCGTTTGCCAGCGACACGAGCGGGACCAACTTTGCGCTGACGCAATCGGGGAGTCTGCCGTACATCGGGGTGACGACGAGCATTGCCGGGGCCACGCCGGCGGCGAGTGATTTCAACGGGAAATGGGTTTATGTGATGGGGCCGGCCGGCGCGACGGGGGCGGCGGGCGCGGCGGGGGCGAACGGCGCCAACGGCACGAATGGAACGAACGGGACCAATGGCACCAACGGCACGAACGGGACCGATGGCGCGGCGGGGAACCAGGTGTATCTGGCATGGGCGAGTGACACGAATGGGACGGCGTTTTCGACGACACCGTCGGCGGGGCTTTACTACCTGGGGGTGGTGGTGATGCCGCCGGGATCCGCCGCCAACAGCGTGACACTGGCTTCGCCCTACGCCTGGCAGTGGTTCAACACGCGCGGGCCGGCAGGCGGGGCCGGGGCCAATGGCACGAATGGAACGGCCGGGGCCTCGGTTTACGGTTATGCGGGGTACGCGACGTCGGCCAGCGGGGCGGGATTCTCGACGTCGCCCGGGACGGGGCTGAACTACATCCAGATCATGTTGTCGTCCACGCCGATTTCGCCGCTGACCTCGGCCAACTTCCCGACGGGTGGCTGGATGTTGTACGCAGGGAGCGGGTCGGGGACGCCGGTGACGACGGCGGACCAGTTGACGAACGGGCCGACGACCAACTTTTTTTACTCGGCGGGGCTGTTGCTGGGCACGGCACTGACCGGGTTGGACGGGACGGCGAGCGGGCCGGTGCTGGCGGCGGACTCGGTCTTGGAGGGCATCAGCAAGCTGAACAACGGATTGCAGGTGGTGGAAGAGGCGATGGCGAGTCCGGGCCAGGCGCTTTATGCGGAGGGGATCATTGCCATTCCCTATGCGAGCGGGACGGGGGCGGCAAGCGGGACGCTGAGTTCGCTGGCGCTGGGGTTCACGCCGTCGAAGGTGCTGGTGACGCTGAACATCCCGAGCGGGGGCACGGTGATTCCCGTGGCGGTGGTGGGGGCGCCGACGACGGGCGGGTTTGCATGGAAGCTGGCGAGCGCGGTGCCGGCGGCGGGGTACCAGATTTTTTACCGCGTGACGTGATGGAAAAAAGCAGAAAGCGGAAAGCGGGGACGGAAACATTTAACCACAAAGAACGCAGAGAACACATGGACAAAAGCGGAAAGCAGGAAGCAGAAATTTAACAGAAGCAAACGAAGGAAACAGAGAAAGACGGGGAAATTTAACCGCAAAGAACGCAAAGAACGCAAAGAAAAGACGGGAACAAACGGAATTTTTTTAACCGCGAAATACACGAAACACGCGAACCGGCGAGCCGCCGGAGAAACCAATTTTATGAATGGAAACAATAATGCGTTGGGGCGGGCGCGCGGGGTGCAATTGTGCAGTGCGGCGGGGAAGAGCATCGCGATTGACGGGCAGGTGTTCACGCCGGACAAGTTCACGGCGTATGTGGAGTTTTATCTGAGCCATGCGTTTCCGGTTTATCTGGATGTGCCGGAACGGGGGGAAACGCCGGACAAGACGACGATTCATCCGCAAACCATCGCGAATAGTTACCGGAGCCTGCGCGGGAAATGCCTGAACCTGGCGCACCTGATGGTGTTCAATAATCCGGATGAGGTGGTGGCGGACAAGATTTTGGGAACGGTGATGGCGGTGGAGTTTCCGCCGACGCCGGAGGGGGGCTGGAAGGTGCAGGGGGAACCGGCGCTGGCGCCGGGCATCCGGGCGGTGGCGGCGCTGCATAAGAACGCGGTGGGGGTGCCGCAGGTGATTGACACGTGGGCGAAGGGGAAGACGCCGTTCAGCCAAACGCAATGGACGGTTTCGATGGAAAATGAGGCGTTCATTGATCAAGGAGGGTTTTTGGTCAAAGGGTCCGGGGTCTTGGATCTGGGTTCTTGGGAGGAAGTGACGCCGGAGGATTTTAAGGCGTTGGGCTGGATATATGTACCCTATGGGGAAGCTCCGGTGGAGCTGAAAGGCTGCTTGAAGACGGGCGAGGAAGGGTTTGGCATGAAGGCGGATTACGCGGGGTGCAACACGCTGTTTTTGAATGGCGGCCTGAACGGGGAGATTTTTTATTACGGGGTGGCGCTGACGCCGGTGGGAAAGGAATCGCACGCGCGGGTGGCGAGGATCAATGCGAGCGCGGCGGCGGGATTGGGTCTGGGGTCCGGGGTCCCGGGTCTGGGGGGTGAGAATCCGGTGGCGGTTGGGTTGCGCATCGTGGGGGAATTTTTGGGCAAGGTTGAGACAATTTAACCGCAGGCAAAGAAGTGGGGAAGGGCCATATCAGAGCCTCGTGACCTCGTCTGCCACGAATTGTTTTAAGGGGGTGAAATGTCCGCCGGGACTGCGAAAGGGGGTGGTATAACTGTTGGCAAAGTTGAATTGCGACAGCAGACGGTATAACAAACAAACAACATCAAGCGTATGCCAGCGATCAAGAAACCAACGGACACCAAGGATTTGGCGGGGTTCAAAGAATTTTTCACAGGGCTGCAAAGCCAGTTTGCCAGCGCCGCCACCCTGTACGAGGGGCCGTTGAAAAGCCTCTACGAGGAGACGGTCACCAAGCTGAACGGGGTGCTGACCGGACTGAAGGAGGCCGGCGAAAACTGGAATCTGACGGACAAGCTGGACTGGCTGTTTGACTCCATGGCCTCGACCTCGGCGCTGTTGAGCAATGTGACGCTGGAACTCCAGAAGGCCAAGGCGGACAAGGCGGCGGCGGATGCGCTGGAGGCAACGCGGGCCTCGGCGGCGGATGCGCTGACGGCGGCGGTGGGGGCGGGGACGCACCTGACCAAGGCGGCCCATGACGCGGCGGTGACGGCGGCCGTGACGGCGGCAATTGCGGAGCGGACGGGCGAGAAAGGGGACCTGACGCCCCGGGCCCAGGTGAACAGTCTGTGCAGCGCGGCCAAGGACCTGGGCATTGCGGAGGGGCGCAAGCTGGTCGAGGACGAGCTGGCGGCCAAGGCGGCGGCGGACAAGCTGGTGGCGGACCGCAAGGCGGCGCTGACCACGGCCGGCCTGCCCCTGCCGGAGGCCACGGTGGAGGCGGTGCTGCGGGCGCCCGAAAAGGAATTCACGGCGGCGCAGACGCTGGTGGTGGAGCGGCAGAAGGGTTTCACGGAGGCGGGCATTGACCTCTCGCCGGAACTGGCGGCGAGCCTGTGGCTGCCGGCGGATCAATTTAATATTTTCAACACGACGGTGCGCGGGGTGACGGCGCTGAAGCGGACCACCGGCCGGCCGGCCTCGCCGTTTGCGACCGGCATCGGGGAACCCACGGCGGGCAGTGGCAAGCGGATGGTGGGCTGAAAACGAAAGCAGAAAGCGGAAACGGCCAAACCAAGCGAAAACGGTTTATAATCTGATTAGAAACACACCGTCGAGAATTTAACTGCGGCAGCAAAACAAAAAACAACCAACCAATAGACGAGTATGTTACCAAGTCCAGTCACATTTGAAATCCGGAAGCGCTCGATGCAGACGTACCGGTCGCTGCTCGCGCCGACCGGGGTCGGGGCGGCCCGGGGGATCGCCTACATCGAGGATCCAAACAATCCGGGCAACGCAAAACTGGCGGACGGCAGTCTGCCGATCGCGGGGTTCGTCACGCGCAACATCCAGGTGGGCGGCCCGACGCTCGGGGATTCCATCTATCCGCTGCGCATCGAACTGCCGTTCCAGGACGGCACCCAGATCTCGCTGGAGCAGGCCGAGATGGTGTCGGCCGAAGGTTACGATCCGACCACGCTGGCGGGGAACCTTTATTCCGGCACCGGGGTGGCGAGCGGGACGGGGCTGAACTCGCAGATCACGGCGGCGACGCCGACGGGCACGCGGTGCAGTTTCCTGAACGGGCAATTCTGCGTGGCCGGGGTGGGCCAATACACGGAATTCTATCTGGCGGCGTTTGAACCCCCGGCGCTGCCGCAGGACACGTTCCGGTGCCGGTTTGTGCGGACGGCGGGACAGGTTCGCTGAGTGGGGAACGCCCGGTGAGGGCAGCGGGCCTACATATTCAAAAATCAAAACATCAAAATCCAAATAATCAACGAACATGAAAAATTTAACGGTAAGACCGCAGACCAAGCAAATTGACGGGCGCGTGCGGCGCATCATCGAATTGTCCCCGCAGCAATTGCACATGGACCCGCGCCACGCCATCGCGCAGGCGCGGGGCAACCGCGCGCGGGCGCAGTTCCTGACGGGCCGGACGGAAGCCGGATTGCCGCTGAGCCAGGCGGTGATGAAGTATTACGACGATGTCATCGCGGGTTTTGGCGACCCAAAATTCTTGGCGGAACGGGATGTGTTGATGGCGGCGGTGGCGAAAAAGGATCCGACCGCAGTGAAAACGCTGGCGGGCATCCGGGTGGACACGTTCAGCAACTATCTGTACGCGCCGGCAAATTTCTTGTCGCTGTATTGCAACATCGTGAACCTGGCGGCGGACGAACGACCGGTGGCGGAACGGTTCACGATGCAGGAAGTGGCGATTTATGCGGTGGGCGGGGACGGCGCGCCGAACCAGGTGAGGATCAACCTGGACCCGGATGAAACGCTGATTCCGCTCGGCTGGCTGACGTCGGACATTTACCGCTACCGCAAGGTGGATGTTTACCGGGGCCGGGTGGTGGATCCGGCGCTGGCCACGATCAAGGTGGCGTATGACATCGGCCAGTACGAGAACCAGCAAGTACAGGCGCTGCTGGGGATCACCGGGAGTTATCAGTATCCCGGCTCGACCAGCACGGCCGGGCAGGCGTGGCCCTCGACGTTCTTTGGACCGTTCACGTTCACGGGCAAGCGGGCGAACTGGCCGTATGTGGCGCACAGCACGTTGAACACCGGGAACCTGCCGACGACCAACAACGTAACGGTGTACGAGCAGGACGGGGTGACGATTCAAAACGGGTTTGGGTTCCAGACGCTGGCCTACATCGTGGATTACTGCGCGCGGTGGGACGGGGCTTTTCAGGACGGGGTGAACCTGCGGCCGACGGGCCGGATCATCCTGCCGCCGGGGGTGATCAAGCAGATCATGACGGGCATCTTCCCGAGCGGGGCGACGCGCAACGACATCGCCGACGAACTGATGGAAGCGGGCTGGTTCAGTGTGAGTTTCCTCGGGGTCAAGTGGCTGTTCATCCCGGACAACACGCTGAATCCGAACCAACTGGTGTGCTATCCCGAGTTCAACCAGAAGCCGATCAACGTTTATCACAAGCCGGCATTGGATGAGGAGAAGACGTCCGAGGGGGATTACCAGATCGAATCCAAGAACGAGGAGGAACGCTACAGCCGCCGGGTGTTTGGGGCCTACTGGGATTCGAGCCGGCGGGTGTACGGGGCGCGGTTCTGGTTTGACGGGACGCTGCACCAATAAAAGCAGAAAGTTGAAGGCGGAAAACAGAAATTTTAACACAAGACTGTAACGATCATATGATATACGGACCCAGTGCGGTACAGCAGCTTGATCTTTCGATTGCGGCGGCACCGTTCATCGGCTGTGAGTTTGCGGCTTACATTTCGCGGATCCCGGCCTATCTGCTGGGGACCATCGCGATGACGAATTCGGGGACGGGGACTTACACGGCGAGCAATGCCACGAGCATTGTGCCGCGCCTGCCCGCCGGCGCGCCGGTGGGGGCGAACCTGCAACTGGTGCCGACCACGGAGCTGCGCAGCCCCGGGGGCAACGTGGTGGTGGTGTTCAACGTGGTCAACGACCAGTCCGTCACAACGACGCTGACGTTTACGTTTGCGCCGCCAGCGCGGGCGGCGGATCAGTCGGGGAACTTCGCGCGCGGTTATGCGGTGGACGGGGTGCTGGCATCGGGGAGCTACGTCAAATCGGTCACGGGCCTGGCGAGCGTGAGCAACGGCTACTCGGGGGTGGGCTTCGGGCTGTACCAACTGCCGGAGGCAGCCGACTACGTGCTGGTGGCGACGACAAAGGAGAAAAAATTCAACCTCAAATCGGCGAAGGCGGTGGGCATCCGGGACGGGCGCGAGGAGACGGCGTTTGTGAAGCGCGGGGTGACGATGGTGGGCGAGGTGACCTTGGACGCCAACTTTGTGGGCATGGCGGACCGGTTGACGCGGTTTGACGGGGCGCGTTCGACGCTGATGCTGGTGGGCCTGAAGGATGGCGAGATCACCACGGACCGGCTGGTGTTCACGAACTACACGCCGAATGTGGCGGCGAACCTGGGCGATGCGGACGGGGAGGCCGTGGAGAATGCGGCGACGGGGTTGTTCCAGGACCACCTGTTCTTTGTGGCGCCATAAAGACAAAAGCAGAAAGCTGAAAGCTGCAATCGGGAAAGCGGAAACGGAGTAGCAGGGAAAGAAGACGTTTGGGCGGGCTCCCGCGGGGATGGCCCGCACAGCCTGGGCGGCGGTGGATGATAACCAAAACCAGCGCCGCCCTTTCCGTGAAGACAAAAGCGGAAAGCAGAAAGCTGAAATTATTTATACCACAGAGGCACAGAGGGCACGGAGAAAAGACGGGGACTTTTAACCGCAAAGAACGCAGAGAGCACAAAGAAAAAAACCAATTTTTTGACCGCGAAATACGCGAACGGGGAAAAAGGCAAAGTCAGAGCCTCGTGACCTCGTCTGCTACGAACAAATGAAAATGAAAAAGACAATTGTTTTGGCGGCGGTGTGGGTGGGACTGACGCTGACGATGATGGCACAAGGGGCGACCGTGTGGCAGCCGCTGCGGAACGCCCTGCTGCAGACACCCCTGAATGCCAACGGGCAGATGATCACCAATGCGGCGGGCATCCTGGGGACGAACGGACTGCCGTTGGGCGGAGGCTCGGGCGGCACACCGGCTTTGGCGGGGGCGGGCATCAGCATCACCATGGTCAATAATGCCTCCAATCTGTTCACGGCCAATTTGGGCGGCGGGGCGGCCATTTCCCTGGTCACCAATCCGGTGACGGGAATGATTACGGTGAGTGTGATTGTCACTAATTTTGACGCGGCCGGGGCGGCGGCGGCGGCGCAGGCGCTGATTCAAACAGAGTTGGGAACGATGGTGACGAACAATTACGCGGCGCCCCTGTCCCTTGATGGAAACCTTTCCGCCGTCCTCTCCGGTGGAAGTTTGTTGTTTAACGCCAATCCCAATTATCTTTCATACGGTCCAAATGGTCAGATTAATTTCGTGAACGGTCCTGGCTTGAGCGGTCAGGATCCAATTGACCTAGGCACGGATGGTGCGGCACGGTTCGCGAGTGGTCAGGCGACAATCAGTTCTGGCGGTGCATATACAGGCAACATTCGCGGGACGACTAATTATTCTTCCACCAACCTGGTGGGGCCGATCCCGGTGACATTGCTGACCAACCGGCCAGCAATCACCACGGCGGAATTTAACACCAAGATGCAAAACTATGGGTTTGTTTCGACCGTGGGTGCCGTGTCTTATGGCGCTGGGGGTACCGGCATGTACCAGGGCTTTGCCCCATATGGTCTAACCGCCATGGATGACGTGGGGGAGTATGCCTCAATTGTTTGCCTTGGGTCAATCAACCCGGCGATGCCCTCCGAAGCATGGATTTCCTGGAACGATTTGTTTGCGGATGCCATGTGGCCGAATGGGGCGCTGACCATTGGGGCGACTAATGCACCAATTTCAACGTTGACCAACCCCGTGCCCCAACCGGGCTGCCTTTACGTTTTCAGCAACACGGTTTCCGGTGGGACCGTAACGGCAGGGCTGGGATTTAACGGCCCGGGCAGCGGGCTGACTGGCACCGCACCGACGCTAAACATCGGCGGGAATGCGGCCACGGCCACCACGGCGACCGGGGTGCCCTCGGTGTTGTCAACGGAAGGCGCCCTTTCGCCCATTTTAATGGTGTCTGGCAGCGGAGGAATGGTTTATGCCGGGCTGACGGGGGGCGGCATTTCCAACAATGCTGACCTCTATGTGCCGGGATTGGTCCGGGCAGCGATTTTCAGCGGCACCGGCAGCAACCTCACAAGCCTGCCGGCAGCCCAGCTTGTTGGCACCCTGCCGCCCACGGCGCTGGCCAGTGGAACCAACTCGTTCATCGCGTGGTATCCGACAAACAATTTGGTTAACAACATGGTGGCGTTCTGGACCACGAACGCCGCGAATGGCAATGTAACCGCCTATCTGTCCACCAACCTCCTGGCGGCGCTCGCCAGTGGCGTGACCATCAACCCGTATCCCTTCCAGGTCGGCGCGGCCACGGGGGGCACGAACACCTGCACCGGGACCAACAGCACCATTGTCATCGGCCAGATGACGAATGTGGAATCTTGGGGGGTTCAAGGGTATACCAACGTGCAGTTCACGGGGGCGAACTCGAATCTGTTTTGGCGCGGGACCAATGGCGGTTGGGGGTATGACTCCAATGGAATCCCGACGATTACGTATAGTCCACAGACCGGGTTGGGCAGCGGGTCGGCAACCACCACCAACCTGCTGAACTCGATTTTGTCCTACTGCAATACCGAGCCCATGACTTCTTATGGCGCTCAATGGTTGTCGCCGGGCGGCCTTCAAATAATGACCGCCTGTACTTATTCTGCGGGGAATATTTTTCCAGTGTTGAATTTTTACAACCAGTCCTCCGCCAGCACGTTCTTGAGCTGGCAATTTATGGCAGGCAGCACGGCCTACGGCTACGTCAACTTTGACAAGGGGGGCTACGATTCTCCAGCGGGCATGCACCTGGACTACGACGGCAGCAGCCAGCCTCTCTACGTGGATTACGAAGGGACGATGACAGCGCAGCAACTGGGAATAGGCCCATCGGTGGCATCGGCTGGTGTGTGGCTCATAAACACCAACGTCAACAATCAAACCCTCTGTATTACCAACGTTGCAAGCCACGCATCATACCAGTTGGCCACCAACGGGGGATTTACTTTGCCGACCGGGGGAGGGGTAATTTTCACGCAGCCCACGGCGGCCAGTTTCAACTGGCCTGAGGTCCCGGCCTATTCGGCGACGCAAACTAACAGCTGGGTTGGCCTCTGGACGAACGGCCAAATATCGGTGGTCTATAGTAACACCAGTTCCAGTTACCTCGTCAAGCCCATGGCCACTTACCCGTGATTTTATGAACACTGACACGATTGAACTGGCTGGCGCCGTGTGCGCCGCCATTGGGCTGGCGGTGGTGGGGGCGAAATTTCTGTTTGCCTGGGTGGAGCAGAACGAACAGGCCTCGGCGGATTTTGACCGGTGCCCGCATCGGGAGGAATGACAGCAACCACGGAACGAAGACCAAACCCATGCTTCAATTTTTGCCGACAATCAAGGGTGGAATGGTGATGACGGCGGTGGTGCTGGGCGGTTCCCGGCTGGGGCTGCTGGCGGAGTCCATCGGGCAAAACACGCCGGTGGACCTGTGCATCGTCGGGGCGGCGGTGACCGCCAGCTTCTATGTCGGCATGATGTTACAAGGATTGCGGGACGGGCAGAAGGCCACCGACAAGCGGCTCTCGCGGATCGAGAAGAAGATGGGGATCAGTGAGGAAACGGAGGAGGGGTAAGCGCGAAAGCAGAAATCAGAAATTTAACCGCGAACAAACAACCAACGAAGGTGAAATCGAAAATAATCATGTTGCTGGGGTTGAATCTTGGCCTGGCGGCCGGGGCGCAGACGGCCAAGTCGGCGGGCGAGACGCCCGCAGCCACCTTCTATGACAAGGGGGAGATGGTGTTTGAGCTGGCGCCGACGGTGTCGTCGGCGAGTTTGCTGAATCCGAAGATCCAGAAGACCTACGGGTGTTCGCTGGAAACGGAGTATTGGGAGACGACCTGGACGGGGACGGGCCTGGAGGCGGGGAGTTATGACAGCACGGTGCTGACCTACGGGATCGTGGACCACACGGCCGTCCTGCAGGACTTCCGGATCGCGCCGTTTCCAGGGTATTTCAGCCGGCTGGCGCTGGGGGTGAAATCGGGGGCGGAAACGTATTTCAAGGACGGTTCAAAGGATGTGGAAATCGGCGGGGAGCTGTATTGGACGTTCTCAAATTCGCCGACGAGTCTGTGGCACAACCTGCGGCTGGAGGTGGACGTGGTCCAACATGAGCGGACGAACAGCGCGCTGGACGGGCAGACGGGGAGGATTTCATTCCAATACCGATTTTAAGACAAAAGCGGAAAGGCCGAACCTCGGCTTGGCAAAATCGGGAAATTGGAAACGGGAAATTTAACCACAGAGGCACAGAGGACACAGAGAAAAGACGGGGAAATTTAACCACAAAGAACGCAGAGAACGCAAAGAGACCGGATTTTTTTAACCACGGATGACACGGATGGACACGGATAAGACGGGGAAAATTTAACCGCGAAAACCGCGAACAAAAACAAAACAACAAAGAGAAAGGCGACAAGATGAAAACGAAACTGGAACTGGGAGTGATTGGGCTGGTGCTGGTGGCGGGGGCGCTGGGCGCGCTGCTGATGACGGGCGGGACGGGGTGTGAGACGACGGTGTCCACGGTGGCGACGACCAATGCGGCGAACGGGACGGTGACGGACACGTCGGTGACGAACCAGACGGTCAATCCGCTGGTGATCACGGTGGCGGCCGGGGTGCTGCAGGGGGCGACGACGCTGGGGGCGTCGTATGTGATCCAGCATGACACGAATGACATTGTGTATCTGGACGGGGTGCGGGCGGCGCTGACGCTGGCGTTGACGGGCACCAATGTGCCGCCGTCGGACCTGACGCCGCTGCTGGCCAATGTGCAGGTGGCGAATCCCCAGGTGAGCTCGTATGCGCAATCCCAGTTGAGTTCGCTGGCGGCACAATATTCCGCAGCCTACGGGCAGTTGGTGGCCCAGGGGCTGGACGCGAACTCGGTGGCGGGGCCGCTGTTGACGGGGGTGCTGAATGGGTTGAATGCGGCATTGGGGAAGTGAGCCGGGGAAAATTAACCGCAAAGAACGCAGAGAACGCAAAGAAAAAGGCCGTTTTTTTTTAACCGCAAAATGCGCGAAACTACGTTAACAAAGAAAAAACCCGTCAATGGCTGGCGAGAAACTCGGGGTTTAATTCCCCTCAATATCAAGGTCCATTGTCCGAGCAACGCAACATTCCCACAGAATCAGATTTGGGTCAAGGACGATTTGCAACCGGCGATTAGGCGAACGGGGAAAGACAATGTTAGAGCCTCGTGACCTCGTCTGCTACGGAGATGTTTCAACTATGAAATCGCAATTGGTTTTGGATCGGGCGGGGTTTGTGCTGGGGAATGCGCGGGTGCTGGCGGGGTTGTGCGCGGCGGCTTATGGCGCACTCCCGCCGGGCACGGCGACGACGATCACGGATCCGGCGACGGACACGCGGGTGGATGTGCATGAGTTCGAGGATTGCCTCGTGATCGTATTCCAGGGGACCAAGGATATTTTCCAGTGGTTCCAGGATTTCAAGGCGCGGCTGGTCCATTACGGGCCG
>CAZUBG010000074.1:0-22418 GCA_964618545.1 uncultured Bifidobacteriaceae bacterium
TCTGGCCTGACGGGGACTTTCACCCCGCTGCGTTGTCGCCTTCACAGCCGCACTCGGCCGTCCCGTCGGGACTTGAGGGGTTGGGGTGACGCCACCCACGGTTGAAACCGCGGGCTATTCTCGGATGGTTCTTCCGGGACAACGCGGTCTGTCTGTCGCTCAACGATACCCATGATTAACGTCGCGGAACCCTTTTTCTTTGTGTTCCCCGCATTTTTTGTGGTTAATTCAGGATGATGTTTGAACTTGTATCGTCCTACCCGCCCGCCGGGGATCAGCCGCAGGCCATTGCGAAGCTGACGCAGGGCATTTTGGACGGCGCGCGGCACCAGACGCTGCTGGGCGTCACCGGCTCGGGCAAGACGTTCACGGTGGCCAATGTCATCAAGTCCTTTGACAAACCGACGCTGGTCATTTCGCACAATAAAACGCTGGCCGCGCAGTTGTACGCCGAATTCAAGGGGTTTTTCCCAAACAACGCGGTTGAATATTTCGTCAGCTATTTCGATTATTACCAGCCGGAGGCCTACATTCCGCGCACGGACACGTTCATCGAAAAGGATTCGAGCATCAACGCGGAAATCGAGCGGCTGCGGCTCTCCACCATGAGTTCGCTGTTCTCACGGCGCGATGTCATCGTGGTGGCCAGCGTGTCCTGCATCTATGGCACCGGCAGCAAGGAGGATTATGCGGCGATGATCCTGCCCGTGGCGGTGGGGGGAACCCAGACGCGCGATGAACTGCTCGGCCGGCTGGTGGCATTACAGTACACCCGGAATGACATCGCCTTTGAGCGCGGCAACTTCCGCGTGCGCGGCGACACGGTGGAAATCCGCCCGTCCGGACGCGAGGACGGCCTGCGCATCGAATTTTTTGGCGAGGAAATCGAGCGCCTGACGCGCTTTGAACCGCTGACCGGCGACAAGGTGGAGAACCTGTCCGCCGTCACGGTTTTTCCGGCCAAACAATTTGTGACCACGGATGACAAGTTAAAGGCGGCCCTGCAATCCATCCGGGAGGAGCTGCGGGAGCGCATCGTGTGGTTTGAAAAGCACGGCAAGCTGCTGGAGGCCCAGCGCATCAAGATGCGCACCGAGTATGATTTGGAAATGATGGAGGAAATGGGCGTTTGCCCGGGGATTGAAAATTATTCCCGGCACATCGCGGGCCGGGCTCCGGGCTCGCAGCCCGGCACGCTGTTCGATTTTTTCCCGTCGGATTATCTGCTGATCATTGATGAGTCGCACGTCACGGTGCCGCAGATCGGCGGGATGTACGAGGGGGACCGGTCGCGCAAAACGGTGCTGGTGGAACACGGTTTCCGCCTGCCCAGCGCGCTGGACAACCGGCCGCTGAACTTTTTGGAATTTCAGGCCGGGCAGGGCCAGACGATTTATGTGAGCGCGACGCCCTCGCCGCGCGAACTGGGCTGGTCGCAGGGCCGGGTGGCGGAACTGGTGGTGCGCCCGACGGGCCTGATTGATCCGCGGATCACCGTCAAGCCGTTGAAGGGCCAGATTGACGACCTGCTCGAAGAGGCGCGGAAACGGGCCGCGCTCAAGGAGCGGGTGCTGGTGACCACGCTGACCAAACGCACCGCGGAGGAACTGGCCGATTACCTGCGCGACATCGGCATCAACGTGCGTTATCTGCACAGCGACATTGACGCAATTGAACGCGTGGAAATCCTCCGCGCGCTGCGCCGGGGCGAATTCGACGTGCTGGTGGGCATCAATCTGCTGCGGGAGGGATTGGATTTGCCGGAGGTCTCCCTGGTGGCGATTTTGGATGCCGACAAGGAGGGCTTTCTGCGCAGCGAAACCAGCCTGATCCAGACCGCCGGCCGCGCCGCCCGCCATCTGAACGGCGAGGTGATTCTCTACGCCGATGTGATGACGCAGAGCATCCAGAAGTTTCTGGCCGTGAGCAAAGCCCGCCGCCAGCGGCAGATTGAATACAACACGCGGCACCACATCACCCCGCGCAGTGTGGTCCGGGCGATGGAGGAAAGCCTCTCCACGAACGCCCACGAATACGACAGCAAAGCGGTGGCGGTGATCAACGACGCCGGGGGCAATTTCGATGTCACCGAGACCATCCTCGAACTGGAAACCGACATGCTGGCGGCGGCGGAGAAGCTGGAATTTGAGAAAGCCGCCCTGTTGCGCGATCAGATCAATGAATTGAAACGCGGCCTGGCCGGCGCCCCGCCGGAAAAAGGGGCGCGGAAGGTGTGTTACACGAAGGGCGGGAAGCGGCGCGGACGGCGATGACGACCCGGCGGCGGCGGAAAATTCAAGGAATCAATGGGGCAGGCAGGCCCGACGGGCGTGTAAAATCAGTGTGAACGTGCAGCCTCTCCATGAACCGTCTCCCGGGTTCATGGCGCCAAGGTGCATCCAATTTTGGAGGTCGAAACTTTCCCTGAACCGGGGAGGGAATCAACTCCCTGCGGGAATAATCCATGCCCGCCCTCACCCCGGCCCTCTCCCCCAGGAGAGGGAGAATGATCGGCCGGCTCACAGAAATGCGAGGATGCCAGTGGTCGGATGGTCCCACGTTCAGGGGTTCAAAGCGCGACATTTCGTTTGGGCGAATTCTCATCCCGGTCTTCTCCCCCAGGGAGGCGACTTTTACCGGCCGGGCGGCCGGTTTTTTAATATGGGCGGCGCGGCAGCGCCGGCCCCACCGGGAATTCGTCCGCCCCCGCCCTCTTCCATTCCGAATGGCGGAGAGATGCGCCGTGGCCGGGGGCTTTTAAAAGGGTGTGATTTCTTTTTGCTTTTGGGATAACAAGATGTGTTGTATCATTAACAACTTAATGTGAGCGACAAATCCGTCGCGCCGTTATAAATGAACACATACGAAATGAATTCCATGAATTCCACCTTTTCATTCCGCGAACCCCTGCTGCTGGGCGGCCTGCTGGGGCTGCTGGCCCTCGTTGCCGCCGGCTGCGGGCGGGATGACATCAAGACTTACCGCGTGGCGAACACAGACGCCAATGCCGCCCCCCAGCCCGCCACGGCTCCGACGGGGATGACCCCCCCGGCCGCCGGGGATCAGGGCGCCGCACCGCAATTGAAGTGGACGCTGCCCTCCGGCTGGCAGGAAAAGCCGGCGGGGGAAATGCGGGTGGCGAGTTTTTCGGCGCCGGGCCAAAACGGGCAGGTGGTGGATGTTTCGGTGGTTCCCCTGCCGGGCCTGGCGGGCGGGGATTTGAGCAATGTCAACCGGTGGCGCGGCCAGGTGGGCCTGGGGCCGGTACAGGAGGCGGATCTGGCCAAACTGGGCGAACCGGTGACGGTGGGCGACTCGGCCACCCTGCTGTTTGATCAGGCGGGAACGGTTGACAATTCCAAGGCCATGCCGGGCATGCCCCCGCTGGGCACGGGTAAAATACGGATTCTGGCGGTGGGGCTGCACCGGCCGGAAATGATGTGGTTTTTCAAGGCCACGGGGGAGGATGAATCGGTGGCGCTCCAAAAGAACAATTTCATCAATTTTCTGAAGTCGGTGCAGTTTGCCGCCACCGACGCGGCCCTGCCGGCCGGGCACCCGGACATTGGCCCGGCCATGTCCGAACCCGCCCCCGCCACGCCCGCCCTGCCGGCGGGGCATCCGGACATGGGTTCAGCGATGCCCCCCGGGGCCGCGATGCCGAACGCGGGGCCGGCCCCCGCCCTGCCCGCCTGGACGGTGCCCACGGCCTGGCAACCGGAGGCGCCCACAGCGATGCTGCTGGCCAAATATTCAGCCACGGAAAACGGGCGGAAGGCGGACATCACGGTGAGTTCTTTCCCGGGGGATGTGGGCGGATTGCTGGCCAACGTAAACCGGTGGCGGCGGCAGATTTCCCTGTCACCGCTGGAGGACGCGGGACTGGCCCCGGCGGTGACTCCGCTGACCACTCCGGCCGGTCCGGCCTCGCTGGTGGACATGACGGGCACGGATGCCAAGACCAGCCAGCCGGCACGGTTGGTGGGGGTGGTGCTGCCCTTGAACGGCCAGAGCTGGTTCTATAAGCTCATGGGTGACGCCACGGTGGTGGAGCATCAGAAGGCGGATTTCCTTAAATTTGTGCAATCGGCGAAATATTAAAATGTTTCTGGAACGTCTCATCAAATTTTTCGCCTCGCTGCGGCTGACGGTGGTTTGTCTGGCTTTGGGGATGGTGCTGATTTTCACCGGAACGCTGGCCCAGGTCCACCTGGGATTGTACAAGGCGCAGAACGAATTTTTCCGGAGCTTCATTGTGTTCTGGCAGCCGGAACATTTCGCCTGGAAAATCCCGGTGCTGCCGGGCGGTTATCTGCTGGGGGGAATTTTGCTGATCAACCTGGTTTCGGCGCACTGGCGGCGGTTCTCGCTGACGCAGAACAAGGCGGGGATCTGGATGGTGCATGCGGGCTTGATTTTGCTGCTGGTGGGGCAGTTGCTGACGGACATGCTGGCGCAGGAAAGCACGCTGCATCTGCGGGTGGGCGAGGGGCGGAATTATTCGGAGTCCGAACGCGCCTTTGAGCTGGTGGTGAGCGACGTCACGGACAAGGATTCCGCCACCGTGGTGGCGATTCCGGAACGGTTGTTGCTGAAACAGGGCGACATCCGGGCGGGCGAACTGCCGTTCACGGTGCGGGTGCAAAAATTCTACGCGAACAGCGAGCTGACCAACCGCGCGGCCGCCGGGTTTGAACCGGCCCCGGGCAGCGCGGGGAACGACGGCGTCTGGTTCAAATCGCTGCCGCATGAGACGGTGATGAATCTGCGCGACCTGCCGACGGGCATTGTGGACATTGTCACGCCGGAGGGTTCGGGGGGAAGCTGGCTCGTGTCAGCGTATATTGGCGAGCCACAGACGTTCTCCTGGCAGAAGCGGAAGTACCAACTGCTGCTGCGGCCGGAACGCTTTTACCGTCCCTACAGCCTGCGGCTGGAGCAATTCAAGCACGATGTTTACAAGGGCACGGATGTCCCGAAGAATTTTTCGAGCCGGTTGATTCTGGACCGGCCGGACACGGGGGAACACCGGGAGGTGCTGATCTACATGAACAACCCGCTGCGGTACGCCGGAGAGACGTTTTACCAGGCCAGCTTTGATGAAGACGACCAGGGAACGGTGCTGCAGGTGGTGCATAATCCAAGCTGGGTGACGCCGTATCTGGCGTGCCTGCTGGTGGGAACGGGGCTGGTGGTGGAGTTTCTCTCGCACCTGATTCCCTTTTTGAAAAGGAGACGCGCCGCATGAAAAAATGGATTCCGTGGATCACCGTCATCGCCCTGGCGGGCTGGCTGCTCAGCACCCTCCGGCAGGCGCCGGAAACGGGCTTTCACACCCGCGACTTTGGCAAGCTGCCGGTGCTGCTCAACGGCCGCATTCAACCCTTTGATTCCGTGGCGCGGAATTCCCTGCTGCAAATGCGCGCGCGCCAGAGCGTGGAGGACTTCACGGCCGACCAGTGGGTGGTGGAACTGATGATGAAGCCCGAGGCGGCGGACAAGCGCCCGGTGTTCCGGATTGACAACCTGGAACTGCTCAACCTGCTGGGACTGTCGGACAAGCAGAAGTATTTTTCCTTCAACGACCTTCAGGCGCACTACGGGGACATTGACCAGCAGGCGCAGCGGACAGACAAAATTGACGCCTCGGCCCGCAGCGCTTTCGAGCAGCAGTTGATGAAGCTGTTCAACGCCACGCAGATTTATCAACGGCTGAAGCTGACGCTGTGCCCGGCGGATTCCAAGGACATGGGCCGGGAAGTGGCGGCGTATCAGGAGTTGATCCCGGCGGGGATCGCCGCCGTGAAAGCCAAGGATGCCGGACAAAAGTACGACGAGAAAACGCTCAACATCTTTTTGGGCTTCCTCTCGGAATATGATGACATGGCCAAGTTCGCCTACCCGCTGGTGGTGCCGCCGCTGCAGGACGCCAAGTCCCGCGACGACTGGCAAAACGCGGGGTCCAGCCTGATGAGCCTGTCCCGGGGCGGCGAGCTGAACCCGGCGGTGAAAAGTTACGTGGCCATGGCGACGGCGTATCAAAACGACCGGCCGGACGACTTTAACCAAGCGCTGGATGAATACCGCCAATGGGTGGGCCAATGGTATCCGAAGGAAACGGGCAAGGGCATTCACGAGGCGTTTTACAATTTCTTCCAGGCGTTTTACAAGGCCATCGTCCTGTATGTCCTGGCCTTCCTCCTGGCCATCACCGCCCTGGTGACGTTTGCGATTGCGCCGAAGCTGTCGGAAACCCTGCGGCGCACGGCGTTTTATCTGGTGATCCTCACGGGGCTGATGCACACCTTCGCCATTGTTTTCCGGATGGTGCTGGAAGGGCGGCCGCCGGTGACGAATTTGTATTCCTCGGCCATCTTCATCGGGTGGGGCTGCGTGGTGCTGGGGCTGATGCTGGAACGGGTTTTTGCGGTGGGGCTGGGCTGCGCGGTGGCCTCCTTTGCGGGGTTTGTCACGCTGGTGATCGCCCAAAACCTGGCGATTGACGGGGACACGATGGAGATGATGCGCGCGGTGCTGGACACCAATTTCTGGCTGGCCACGCATGTGGTGGTGGTGACCCTGGGGTACGCGAGCACGTTCATGGCGGGATTTCTGGCGATCTCGTACATCATGCTGGGCTTGTTCACCCCGCTGCTCGGGCAAAAGGTCGGCCAGCTCGAACTGGGCAAGGTGCTGACCAAAATGGTTTACGCCATCGTCTGTTTTGCGACGCTGTTCAGCTTCACCGGCACGGTGTTGGGGGGGATTTGGGCGGACCAGTCCTGGGGCCGGTTCTGGGGCTGGGATCCGAAGGAAAACGGGGCTTTGCTGATTGTCATTTGGAACGCCATCATCCTGCACGCGCGGTGGGGCGGCCTGGTGCGGGACCGGGGGATCATGGTTTTGGCGGTGTTTGGCAACATCGTCACCAGTTTCTCCTGGTTTGGCGTCAACATGCTGGGCATCGGGCTGCACAGCTACGGCTTCATGGAGGCGGCGTTCAAGTGGTTGATGCTGTTTGTCGCCACCCAGGTGGCGATCATCATCCTGGGGCTGTTGCCGGCCGGTTTTTGGAGAAGTTTCCAAGCCAAACCGGCGGCGACCAGCGCGAAGTGACCCGGAACTTCACCTGTCACGTTGCAAGCTCAGTAGGGTTTCACCCCATTTGACAATCCGCCCCGCGAGTCCGAAATTGTTTCATGAAAACAATTTATAAAAGTTTGATGGTGCTGGCCGCCAGTGCGGCGATGTCCGGGGCGGCCCAGCCGGTGCTCGATGTCTCCGCGGCTTCCCAGCATCAGCTACGCACCAATCCCGCCGTAAACGTTTCCTTCTACGGGAATTTGAACACGACGCCAAACATCGGCTTGGGTTCGGACCTGCTGGCCACGGGCTTGTTTGTGGACATGTTGAAACCGCAGCCGACGTGGAACCTGTTCAATGCCTCCGTGCCGGCGGGCGGCCTGATCAACCCGATGCTCGTGGTTTCTCCGCCCGCCGCGGCATCGCATCCGAACGACGACCTGGCCGTCCATGAGCCCAGCCTGGTGTTTCTCAAGCTGAGCTTTCCCTGACCGCCGGCGGGAAGTCCATGCCAGGCTTCCAGTGAGGCCAGGGCAATCTCACCGGCCAGGCCGGCACAACCAGTTTCATTGACACCACGGCCACCAGCGGGAATCAATTTTTTTACCGCATCGGGGTGCAGTAGCGGGGGACTGGCGTGTTGCCCAAGTCAAAAACACGGGAATTCTTGCCTGCGGAAGCAGCAAAAAGCCGGATAATTCTTCACTTTTCAACGCGCTGCGGGTCACAGACCCGCGCTCCGGGACTTGCGCAACACGCCGGATTGGCGGCGGCGTCCCGGCAGCGCGGCAGGATGGTTTCCAACCGCTCCTTATTGACGGAGCAGCCTGGGCAATCGGTTCCATCCCGCAGGAGAAATCCACCCGGCAAGAACGCTTTTTTATTTCAAATCCCGTCTTTCCGCGTAACTTGGACGGCAATTCTATGACACCCGTCCGTTTTCTTTGGTTGCTGTATTTTGCAGGCATTTGCCTTTCCGGCAGCGCCGCCCCGCTCACCGCCACGATTGAAACGCCCCCGCCCGCGGGCACCGGCTACTTCAAACTCGGCACGACCCGCAACCCCGCCGCCCACGAGATTTCCGTCAACAGTCGCAGCCTCCTCTTTGACGACCAGCCGGCCTTCCCCGTCATGGGCGAGTTTCATTACTCCCGCTGCCCGGAATCCGAATGGCGCGACGAACTCCTTAAAATGAAGGCCGGCGGCGTGGACATCGTGGCCACCTACGTCTTCTGGATTCATCACGAGGAAATCCGGGGACAATGGGACTGGTCCGGCCGGCGTGATTTGCGGAAGTTCATCCAAACCTGCGACCGCCTCGGATTGAAGGTCATCGTGCGCTGCGGCCCGTGGTGCCACGGCGAAGTGCGCAATGGCGGCTTCCCCGATTGGGTGGAACAACAGGGCTGGAAACTCCGCTCGACGGATTCCAACTATCTCGCCGCAGTTAAGATTCTGTACGGCCAGATTGCCCAACAGCTTCAGGGAGAACTCTGGAAGGACGGCGGACCGGTCATCGGCATCCAGGTGGACAACGAATTCGGCGGGGCGCCGGAATATCTGTTGGCGCTGAAAAAAATCGCCATTGAGTCCGGCCTCGACGTGCCACTCTACATCAAGACCGGCTGGCCGGCGATGCGCCGCCCGGTCCCGCTGGGCGAACTCATGCCCTTGTTTGGCGCTTATGCGGACGGTTTTTGGTCGCGCAGCCTGCACCCCATGGATGGCGCGGACTGGCAGACCTTTCTCTTTAAAATCACCCGCACGGACACCGGCATTGGCGCCGATATTCTGGGCAGCCGCAAATCCGGCGATGCGGCCGGCACGGAAAAATACCCCTACCTCACCTGCGAAGTCGGCGGCGGCATGCCGGCCTCTTATCACCGCCGCATGAACCTTGATCCGCGCGATGTCGAGGCCGTGGCTCTGGCCCAACTTGGCAGCGGCAGCAGCCTGATGGGATATTACATGTACCATGGCGGCCAAAACCCGGACGGCCGGCTCTCCACGCTGCAGGAATCCCTGACCGAAGGTTATGGCGGCTACAATGATCTGCCGGTGAAGAATTATGATTTCGGCGCGCCCTTGGGCGAATACGGCCAGGTCAACCCCCAGTATCACTGGCTGCGGCGGCTGCATTTGTTTTTGCACGATTTCGGCGGCACCCTCGCCACCCTGCCGACCACCCTGCCCGACCTGGTTCCCACCAATAAAACGGATCTGACCACCCTGCGCTGGGCCGTCCGCTCGGACGGCCTGAGCGGTTATGTGTTCGTCAACAACTACCAGCGCCTGCAACCCATGCCGCCAAAAAAGGATGTCCAGTTCAAGCTGGCGCTGCCCGGCGGTGAGCTTGTGTTTCCCACCCGGCCGGCGACCATTCCGGCGGATGAATTTTTCATCTGGCCCTTCAACCTGGACCTCGGCGACGGCAAACTCATTTACGCCACCGCACAACCGGTGTGTTGCAGCAGCGCCTATGGCCAGCAGACCTGTTTCTTCGCCGAAACTCCGGGCGTTCCGGCGGAATTTGTGTTTGCCGCCACCAATTCCGTGCAGGCGCTCTCGGGAAAAGTGAAAACCATGGACGGCCAGATCCACGTTCAAAACGTCAAACCCGGCCGGGGGGCGGCCATTCGCCTGAATCAAACGATCACCTTCGTCCTGCTCAGCGACGCCGACTCGCTCGCGCTGTGGAAGGGCTCATGGCGCGGCGAGGAGAGCCTCTTTCTCACCCGCGCGAATGTCGTTTCCGACAACGACGGCACGCTCAAATTGTATGCGGAAAACCCCCTCGACCTCACGGTGGACCTGTTTCAGGCCGCCAACACCGCCGCCGACACTGGATTGAGCCGGTTAAATCGCAAACGAATCTCCCGGGAACTCATTGACGGGGTGTTCTGGCGGCTCCAAACCGCCCGGCAACCCTCCACCCTGGCCCCCACGGCGTGGTTTACCCTGGTCCATTCCGCCGGTCCGGCGCGGACCATCCCCTTGAGCAAGGGCCAATCTGGCATCGCCCTGCCTCCAACCGGGGCGGATTTCACCAACGCCGCCGTTTGGAAGATCACCCTGCCGCCCAATCTGGATTTGAGCTTGAATCCGCTCCTGCGGATTCACTACGTCGGAGATGTGGCGCGCCTCACCTTGAATGGCAAACTGCTCGACGACCAGTTTTACAACGGGCGGAGTTTTGATCTGGGCCTGAAACGCTTCGCCCCGGAAATTTTGTCGGGCGACCTGCGTTTGGAGATTTTGCCCCTGCGCCAGGACGCCCCGATCTATCTGCCCGCCGAAGCCAGGCCCTGGTTTGGCGGGGCCGCCAGTCTGGCCGCCGTTCAAGGCTCGGAAATCATCCGGCAATACGAGAGGGATTTCAAGCCGACCGGACGGTAGAGCCCGTTGGAAAACAGTGCCTTTATTTCAAAGCTAAATGCACTTATTTCACGGTGACAAGCCATCGTTCCAGTTTATGTTATCTGACCATTAGCCCCGCCCGGCGTACAACCATATGATGAAACTCAAATCCTTGTTCTTAACCCTGTCCGGCTCCGCCCTGCTCTGGACGGCCGCCACACCCGTCTTCGCCAATCTTCCCGGCGGGGGCACCGGCACGGGCGCCAGCGTAACCCTGACCGATAACGGCACCACGGTCACCCTCGCCAACGGCCTCGTTTCCATTCTTTGCACCAAGGCGGGCGCAACCATCAACCAGATCAATTACACGTACAACAATGGCAAGGGGACCACGACCACCCAGTTGCTCAACGACGGCACCGACGGCGGCGAGTTGTACTGGGAAACCGGCGGTTTTGACGCCACCGACAGCGGCTACTTTTCCGACACCACCTACACGGTCGTGGCCAATCCGGCCAACAACGGGGGCAACTACGCGGAAATCAGCATGATCAGCGCATCGGCCACGAATGGGGCCATGGAAGTGCATTTTTCCATGCTGCGCGGTTCCCCGGGTTTTTATGTCACCCCGATCTGGTTTCACCGCAGCACGGATGAGGCCGAGGGGTTGGGCGAGACGCGGGACAACATCTATGGCGGCTCCATTTTCAATTGGATGAGCGTGGATGCCGCCCGCAGCCGCCTGATGGAAGTTTCGGGCGGTTCGGCCATCGGCGTGCAAGGGGCGCCGGTGGAAGTCTCGTTGTGGACGAATGGAATTTACGCCGGCCAGTATGAGGATAAATACAAATACAGCGCCGATTTCGGCGATCAGCGCGTCTGGGGCTGGAGCAGCGTGGGCACCGGCGGATTGAATGTCGGCTTGTGGACGGTGTCCGGCAGCATGGAATATCATGTGGACGGCCCGCTCAAGCGGGATTTGATGGAGCATATCGGCACCACCTTTCTGAACATGATGAATTCCTCCCACTATGGCTCCGGCAACAACGACGCCAACTGGGCGGCCGGTGAAGTCTGGACCAAAGTCTACGGGCCGTATTTCATTTACTGCAACAATGTCACCAACACCCTCACCGGCACCAACCAGCCGGCACAGGCGCTGTACAACGATGCGCTGGCGCAAGCCCTGGCGGAACAGGGCATTGATACCAACGGCCAGCCCACCGGCGCTGTGGGAGCCTGGCCTTATTATTGGTTCACCAATGCCAACTATGTACCCGTCTCGGGCCGCGGCACCATCGCCGGACAAATTGTCATCGCCGACAGCGGCAATCCCAACGCTTCCGGCGCCGGTTTGTGGGTTGGCGCGATTCAGCAGCCTTCCACCACCACCGGCATGCATGACTTTCAGGAATGGGCGAAGGCCTACCAATTTTGGGTGAAGGCTGACACCAATGGAAACTTCGTCATCCCCAATGTCATTGCCGGCACCAACTACACGCTGTACGCCTTCGGCCGCGGCTCTCCGGGCACGTTTCAATCGCAAAGCCTCACCGGCGGCAACACCCCCAACACCGTGGACATTCCGCATACGAACTTTGGCGTCACGGTCACGGGCGGGGCCACGAATGATTTGGGCGCGGTCACCTGGACGCCGACCCGCGTCGGCGCCACGGTGTTCGAAATCGGTTATCCGGACCGCAAGGGCGACAAGTTCCGTCACGGCGAGGATTACTGGGTCAGCGACATCGGTCCGAGCCCCACCGCGCCCAGCCCCATCTGGGCAAAGCATCTGGAATATCCGTTTGAATTTCCCAACGGCCCGGATTATGTCGTCGGCCAGAGTCGTTGGACGACCGACTGGAACTTCGTTCAGCCGATCATCGTGACCAGCACGGGCGGTCTGAACGATTCGTCTTCCACCATCACCTTCAATTTACCCTCGGCACCCACCAACAATGCGACGGCTTCCTTGTATCTCGCGCTGGCTTCGGATTATTCGGCGGCGATCATTCTTCAGGTCAACGGCACTTATATCACCAGCACCACCGGTTATTACGCCAATTTCACCGATGAAAACGATGTCACCATCCGCCAGGGAATCAACGGCGCATTCTCGGATGCGCGCACCACCTTCGCCGGCAGCCTGCTGCATGCGGGGCAAAACACCATCACCATCTCCTTCCGTCAGGTCGGCGGCTCTTATTTTGCCGATCACGCCATGTATGATTACCTCCGGCTGGAACTAACGGGTTATGTGCCGCCCGCCCCCGCAGGCGTGACCGCCTACCCCGGCAACAACGGCAACCTGGTTTGTTGGCCCGCGACTCCCGGAACCACCAGTTACAATATTCTACGTTCCGCCACTTCCGGCAGCGGCTACGCTTCCATCACCAACGGCGTCACCGGCCCGGTCTGCGGCTGCGGCACCAACAACACCGTCTGGCTCGACCCCACCGCCGTCAATGGCACGACTTATTACTACGAGGTGCAATCCGTCAATCCCACCGGCACCAGCGCCAGTTCCCCGGCCAGTGCCGGCGTGACGCCCTCTGCCAGTTTGTCCACCAGCGCTCCGGCCGCGCCCACCGGCCTGAGTGTCACCGGCATCGGCCATCAGAGCGTCGCCCTGAGTTGGACGGCCTCCTCCGGCGCCAACTTTTACAGTGTCTGGCGTTCCACAGTGGTGAACACCGGCGGCGGCTCCTCCAACACCCTGGGCACGATCATTCTCAACAACACTAACACGACTACCACCTTCACGGACCTTTCGCCGACCGATGGCAGCATTTACGAGTACTTTGTCACCGCCACCAGCGCCGGGGGCACCAGTGCCAACTCGGCGTTGGTGTCGGCGATTCCCTTGCCCGCGCCGCCTGCGTCGCTGCCCGCTTCGCTCACCGCCAGCTTCGTGCAATCCACGAACATCACGCTCAACTGGACGGCGGTGCCCGGCGCGGTCGGTTATCTGATCAGCCGCGCCACCAGTGCCAGCGGCCCGTTCACCTTCCTGCAAAGCATCACCGAAACGACCTATACCGATTACGGCTTAAGTTCGAGCGCCACCTATTATTATCATGTCACGGCGATGAACGCCGCCGGCGTTTCCACCGCCGCTTCCGATTCGGCCAACGGGTTGCAGGTGGCGCCCACCAGCCTGTCCGCCACGGCGACCAACGCCCAGGTGACCCTCACCTGGTCCGCCACCACCGGCGCCACCAGTTACACTCTCCTGCGCGGCACCAGCAGCGGCGGCGAAACCACCACGGTCATTACCGGCTACGCCAACACCAGTTACACCAACACCGGACTCATCAACGGCACGACTTATTATTATGTCGTCACCGCCACGGGCTCCGGCGGGGCCAGCGGCCATTCCCCCGAGGCCAGCGCCACGCCTTTTGCCACCACCAGCGGCATCTGGACGGCCAACGCCAGCGGCGACTGGAGCACCGCCGCCAACTGGAGCGGCGGCGCGATTGCCTACGGCCCCACCAGCACCGCCGACTTCAGCACCCTCAACCTCGCCTCCAATCTCACCGTCACCCTGGACAGCGCCCGCACCATCGGCACGCTTAAATTCGGCTCGCTGGCGTCCGCTTGCGATTGGACGCTGTCCGGCGCGAACACACTCACTCTGGGCACCAGTCCCGATATTAACGTCGTGAACCAAACCGCCATTATCAGCACGGTCCTCGCCGGTTCGACCGGCCTGGCCAAGACCGGTTTGGGGGCCCTGACCCTTGGCGGGGCGACCAACATCCTCACCGGCGGTCTGACAGTCAACGCCGGAAGCCTGACCTTGGATTTCAGCCCCTCGAACTCGCCCACGGCGAACCTCCTCCCGTCCGCCAATGCCCTGTCCCTGGGGGGCGGCGTCCTTCAGATCAACGGTGGCAGCAATGCCGCCAGCAGCCAGATTTTCGCTTCGACCGCCCTGAACGCGGGCGGCTCGGTCATTGCCGCCGCGCCGGTGTCCGGGCTGAACCTCCCCACGGTGACGCTGAACAATATCGCCGCCAATGCCGGTGGCACGGTGGAATTCATCGGACCGGCCACGATTGGTTCTGGAAACACACCCGTCTCGTCCACTGCCGTCCTTACCACCACCGCCAGCGGCAACAGCGCCTTTCTCGGGGGCAACGGGACGGCCTTGTATGACGCCTATTTTGCCACGGTCGGACTGTATGATTTCGCGGCGGCAGGCGCCGTTTCCCCCTACAACGTATTGGGTGGCAGCCAAATCTCCGGGTTTTACACCACCGCCAGCGGCACTGCGCCGGCGGGCGGCACCCTGGATGTCACCGGCAACATCACGGGCTGGACTTCCCAACCCTACTTGACCGCCATGCGCTTTAACACCGGCATCGGCGGGAATATTTCCGTGGCCGCCTATGCCACCATGACGCTGTCCGAAATTCTGGTGACCCCCGGCGTGGGCGCTTACAACGTGACCTACAACAACAACGGATTTCGTCCCGCCGGCGGCAGCACCTCTTACGGCGGTCCGTTTGTCGTCTGGCAAAACAATCCGGCGGGCGAACTGGTCCTCAACACCACGCTGGGGAATTCCAAGACCGGCTCGGCGGCTTATGTTCAAACCGGTCCGGGCACCGTGTGGATTAACAACACCGGCAGCGGTTACGCCGGCCAGAGTTACCTGAACGGCGGCGTGACCCTGGTCAACGGCAGCGGCTCGCTCGGTCCGGTCGCGACCGCCTCGGCGGTGAACCTCAATGGCGGCGCCGTGGTCGCCAATGCCACATTCGCGCTGGATAATGCGGGAGCCGGCCTGCGCCCCGTCACCCTGCTGGGCAACGGCGGCGGCCTGGCCGCGACGGCGGGCAACACCCTGACCGTGGACGGCGTGATCGGCAGCGCGGCCGGCGCGGGGCCATTGACCATCGGCCTGCCGGCTTCCAGCGCCGGCGGCAACACCCCCGGCCTGCTGCCCGGCACGGGCCCGGGCACGGCGAACCCCGCCCCGGTGTATGCCACCGGCACCGTGGTGCTCACCAACGCCAATTATTATTTTGGCGGCACGGTGCTGCAGAGCGGCACTCTGAATATCAATGGTATCAACACCCTGGGCGGGGCCGATTATGGCGGGCTGACCTTCAACGGCGGCGCGCTGCAGTATGCGGCGGACTTCTCCGGCAACAATGGCTCCGCCGATCTGACCTCCGTGGGCATGGCGGGCGTCACCCTGGCGGCGGGCGGCGGCACGATTGATCTGAACGGCAACGCCGTCACCTATGCCGGTTCGATTGGCAACAACGGCGGCGGCGCACTGACCGTGCAGAGCTCGCTGGCCAACGGGAGCCTCACCTTGCAGGGGGCCAACACCTATGCGGGAACCACCACGGTCACCAATGCGACACTGCTGGTCAACAACCCCGGCGGCTCGGCCACCGGCTCGGGCAATGTCACGGTGCAGACGGGCGGCCTCCTGGCCGGCACCGGCGCGCTGGGCGGGTCGGTCACCGTGGCGGCCGGAGGCGTCTTCGCGCCGGGCAATCCGCTCGGAACCCTGACTGTGGGCAACAACCTCACGCTGGCCGCCGGCAGTAAAACCATCATCCAGGTCCAGCACGCGCCGCTCACCAATAACGCGGTCAGCGTCTCCGGCGCCTTCACCGCCGGGGGGGCCCTGCTCGTCACCAACCTTGGGGCCGCGGCCCTCGCCGCCGGCGACACCTTCCCACTTTTCAACGCCGCCGGCTACAGCGGCGCTTTCACCGGCGTGACGCTCCCCGCCCTGGCCGCCGGCCTCCTGTGGAACACCAACTCGCTGTACACCAGCGGCACGCTGGCCGTCGCGGCCCTCACCCAGCCGGTGATCAACTCGGTGTCCGTCGCCAACGGCAGCCTGCTGCTCTCCGGCAGCAACGGGATCGGCAACGCCAGCTATTATCTGCTCGGCTCCACCAACCTGGCCGCGCCCCTCGCCAACTGGACCCCGCTGCTCACCAACCAGTTTGATGCCAGCGGCAATTTCAACCTCACCAACCTCCTGACCACCAACACTCCGCAAAGTTTCTTCCTGTTGCAGGTGCCGTGACCAGCTCCCGCATCGTCGAACATTGGGTTTACGGTGCGCCGGGCGCATAAATACCGGCTGAGAAAGGGCTGGGATTTTGAACGCTATTTTGGTATGCTGCCGCATCTTGACGTGGCGGAAAGAGACAGCCTATGTTGAAACGACTCTATGTGCATAATTTTCGGTGCCTGGAAAACTTTGAATTGAAGCTTGACCGGGTCAATCTCCTGCTGGGCGGCAACGGCAGCGGGAAGACGACGGCGTTTGAGGTGCTCTATCGTCTGCAACAATTTCTGGCGGGCAACACAAAAATCTTGGCGGTCTTTCCGGGCGGCGAATTGACCCGCTGGCAGAACAGCGCCACCCAACGGTTTGAACTGGATTTGCAGTTCCCTGATGCGGCGTATGCGTATGCGCTTGTCATCGAGCACGATGCCGACCGGCGCAAGGCGAAAATCAAAAGTGAAACCCTGCTGCTGGATGGGAAAAAGTTGTTTCATTTCCAAGATGGCACCGCCGAGCTGTACCATGATGATTTCACCCCTGGGCCACAGTATCCGTTTGATTGGACACAGTCCGGCGTGGGGTCGCTGGGATCGCGTGGCGACAACAAGAAACTCACCCGCTTTCGCGAGGAGATGCAAAAGATGATCATCGCTTCTCCGCATCCCATGCGGATGAGCTCCGAAAGCCGCGAGGATGAAAGCAGCCTGTCGCGGCACATGGAAAATTTCGTGTCTTGGTATTGGTTCCATTCCAATGTGAATCAGGGGGCGGGGTTTGCACTGTTTCAGGAGCTCAAACAGGTGATCCCCGGATTCGATTCTTTCAGTCTCAAAGATGCCGGAGAAGCCAAGGTGCTTAAGGTTCTGTTGGATCATCCAGACGTCAACAAACGACCCATCCCCTTTGATTTTAGCGAGCTTTCGGACGGCCAGCGGGTGCTGGTGGCCCTCTACGCCCTGTTGTTTCTCCTGAAGGATGAAGGCGTCAGCCTGTTCCTCGACGAACCCGACAATTTTGTGGCGCTCCGCGAAATCCAGCCCTGGCTGACCGCCCTGACAGATGCCTGCGGCGACGGGCTCGAGCAAGCGGTTTTGATCTCTCATCACCCGGAAATCATTAACCATCTGGCCGTGCGTTCCGGACGCTGGTTTGAGCGCGACCACAACGGGCCTGCGCGTGTCAGCGACCAGCCCATGGTCCAAGTGGAAGGACTCAGCGCTTCCGAAAGCATCGCCCGGGGGTGGAATGCATGAACCGGGATGGAGTTCAGGTGGTGGTGCTCTGCGAGGACACGCAGACGGAGTGCTTCATCCGCCGGTTCCTGGTGAAACAAAACTGGAACCGGCGGAAGATTCGCTTTGAAACTCTGCCGGCCGGTCGGGGCTCCGGCTTGGTTTGGGTGAGGGAGAAATTTGTCAGCGAACTAAAGGCTTTCCGCCGCCGGAATACCCGCATGGACACTTGTTTGATTGTCGCTGCGGATGCGGACAATCTGACACTGGAGAAACGCATCCAAACGTTTAAACAGGCCTGCGCCGAAGCTCAAGTTCCCTTTCGACAGGATCGGGAAAAAGTGGCTTTTATTATTCCCAGCCGCAACATTGAAACTTGGCTGGCCTACCTGCGGGGGAAGAAGGTCAACGAAACCGCCGCCTTCCCGAGATACGATTCAGAGAGCGATTGTAAATCACAGGTTGATGCTCTCGACGAAATGTGCCGCCGTCAAAGCCTTGAACCCAAACCGGCACCCCCATCGCTGGTTTCTGCCTGTGAAGAATTCAGGCGAATCTCTTAATAGTATTCATGAACATTCTTGTCATCGGTTCGGGCGGACGCGAACACGCCCTCGTCTGGAAACTGGCGCAATCACCCCGCGCCACCCGCCTCTGGTGCGCCCCCGGCAACGCCGGCATCGCCCGGGAACGCCTCGCCGCCAACGCCGCCCCGGTTGAATGCGTGAACCTTGGCGCCGAGGACCTGCCCCGGCTCGCCGCCTTCGCGCAGGAAAACAAAATTGATCTGACCGTCGTCGGACCCGACAATCCCCTTGCCCTCGGCATTGTGGACTTGTTCCAGGCGCGCGGTTTGCGCATCTGGGGCGTAAACCGGCGGGCGGCGCAGTTCGAGTCCTCCAAGGTCTTCTCCCAGCATTTCATGGAAAAACACGGCATCCCCACCGCCGCGGCGGGAACCTTCGACAACCCGGCGGCGGCCAAAAAATTCGCGGCCGGTCTCGGCGGTCGTTGCGTGGTCAAGGCCGATGGCCTCGCGCTGGGCAAGGGTGTGCTGATGTGCGCCACCCAGGCCGAAGCCGAACGCGCCGTGGATGAAATCATGGTCGGCCAGGCCTTTGGCGCGGCGGGCGCGCGCATCGTCATTCAGGAACATCTCGAAGGCATGGAAATTTCCCTGCACGCCCTGTGCGATGGCCGGACCGCCCGGCTCTTCCCCACCTCCCAGGACCACAAACGCGCCCTCGATGGCGACCTCGGCCTGAATACCGGCGGCATGGGCGCCTATTCCCCCACCCCCTTTCTGACCGATGCCCAGCTCGCCGGCGCCGCCGGCAAAATACTGGAACCCTTCATGCGCGGCTGCGCGGCAGAGGGGATTGACTATCGCGGCATCCTTTACCCCGGCGTGATGCTCACCCCGTCCGGCCCCAAAGTCCTGGAATTCAACGCCCGCTTTGGCGACCCCGAAACCCAGGTCTATCTCACCCGCTTGGAAAATGATCTCGTGGACCTGCTCGAAGCCAGCGTCAACGGCACCCTGGACCAATTCGAATTAAAATGGAGCCCGCTCGCCGCCGTTTGCGTGGTCATGGCCAGTGGCGGTTATCCGGGAAGTTACCCCAAGGGCAAAGTCATCACCGGTCTCGACGCCGCCGGTGCCCTGCCCCGCACCAAAGTGTTTCATGCCGGAACCGCCTCGAAAGACGGCCAGATCGCCACCAACGGCGGCCGCGTCCTGGGCGTCACCGCCCTGGGCGCGGATTTAAAAGCCGCCCAAGCCGCCGCCTACGCCGCCGTGGACCACATCCAGTTTGCAGGCGCACACTTCCGCCGCGACATCGCCGCCAAAGCCCTGTAGCGGCTGGCGTCCGGACGTCCCCAGTGTGATTTGCCCCTTGAATGCCCGTCAAAATTGGGTTGTTGAATCCGCATGACTTTGAAAGCCATCGTCCACCAGTCGCACGAAGGCGGGTTCTGGGCCGAGGTGCCGGCTTTGCCGGGGTGCCTGACCCAGAGTGAAACCCTGGACACGGATCGGAAAGCCCACCGTCTCAAGCCCTTTACGCGAAGGCTCAAACGTGGCTAAACCCGGCATTTTCCACCGCCGACTGTTTGTCAACTAAGTCAATCAAGTCCCTCACCGCTTTATCCGTCGCCTGCAACGCCACGCCGTCCCTGTTGGCGCCGTTGCTTCGGTTCACGCAGACCAGGATGGCCAGGTCCCGCCCCGGAGCCATCCAAACATTCGCAAAATTCATCGTGTTGTCGCCGGCGTGCGTGAACGCGGGGCTGCGGGCCCGGGCGCGCTTCGCCACCATCCAGCCCGGCGCGTAATCGCCGCCGAAGGGCCGCGTTTGCAGACACCGGCAGGCTTTCGCCCGGAGCAGCACGGGTTCCCCGCGTGCCCCCCCGCAACTCGTCCTGGATGAGCCCGGCCCCCGCGCACGTTCTCCGGCAAAACCCACCGTCCGTCCGCATGCCCTGCGGCGGGTTCCGCAAACAGCGTCTGTGTCACCCCTCGCTCAAACGGATCAAAACGATTTCTGATTTTGTGCCCACTCGCATGGGCACGCCCCAGGTTCCCGCGCCGCTGCTCGTGTAAACCAGCAGTTTGCCCAAACGATTCAGTCCGTAGTTGAACCGCCCGTGAACGCGCCCCGCCACCCGCGTCCACGGCCAGATCTGTCCGCCGTGCGTGTGGCCGGAAAGCTGCAACGAAATCCCCGCCGCCTCGGCGACCGCCAGATTCGACGGTTCATGCGCCAGCAGCAGGCTGGCGCGCCTTCCATCCAGTTCCGCCTGACGCAACCGCGCGCCAAGCTGTCGCGGATCTCTGCCTTCCTGGTCATGCACGCCCACGATTTGCAATCCGTCCACGTCCACTTTCTCGTTGTTCAAAACGCGAATGCCGGCGCGCTGCACTGCGCCGATGAATTTCGCGCGGTCGGTGAATTCCTCGTGATTGCCCGTGACATAATAAATCCCGGCCGGGGCCGATAACTTTTTCCACGGCTCAACCAGCGCCTCGGGATTGGCTTCCGTTCCGTCAAACAAATCGCCGCTGATGAAGACGGCGTCAGGCTGCAAACGTTGAAGCCCCGCCACCACGCGCCTGGCGAAACGGGCGCCCCGGACATTCCCCAAATGCAGGTCGGTCACGAGCGCCACCTGGCGGCCTTGCCAGGCTGCCGGCAGCTTTGACAGGTTCACAGTGATGTCCGTCACCCTCAGCCGGTTCGCGTTCACCACCCCGTAAATACTGGCGAGCATGGCCGCGCCAAACAGTGCTTCCGCGACGGCTTTCGGCTCAAAATGAAAGGGCAAAAACGTGGCTGCGGCCCAAACAATCCAGGTTGCGACGGCCGCGAAAAAACTGAAATTCAGCACCCCCAGCCAGATTGCGGAAATCCGATGCGCCACCCGCAGTCCGAAGTTGGAGTAGCGCAGTCCCAAAAGCGTCGCGGCGATGAACGTCAGGGTCAGCCCGGGCGGAATGAGTTCCCACGCCGGCACCGCGGTCATTCCCAGGAAATGGTTCCAAGTCGCACAGACAAACCCGTTGGCCGCCAGCAAAACGGAAAGAACCACGGTCACAAAAAAAAGGATCCGTGAACGCGGGGAACGGGGAGCGCGGGAGACGGAATCCGCGGTGTCCGCCTTGCACTCCGCCGGGTTTTCAATTTTGGGATCTGGCATGGGCATTGGCTTCAAACAGGTCAGGGGCGGGAGTGGTCTGCTGCTTTTGGAAAGTGATGAGTCAGGGCGGTCCCCATGCCCGCACCGGCCGGGGACGGCGCCGGATGGTTGCCGGGGCCGTGGATGCCACCTGTGATCACCGTGATCTCGTCTTTTGTGCGTTCAGACAGATTCATGATTCTTTCGATTTGGCCGTTGATAACGCCATCCACTGCATCCCTGTGGCGTTCGGGCGTCGCCCTTCGCGAGTCCAGGCGCAGGCGGCCACCAGTGCCGCGGCAAATCCTGACGCCGCGCCGGCGCCCAGCGCCCAGCGCGGTCCGTAATGATCGGCCAGCCAGCCGGTAATCGGCGCTCCGATCGTCATGGCGCCCAGTGCCGCGCCCGCCCCCAGCGCCATCACCCGCCCGCGCAGGGCCGGCTCGGTCGCGAGTTGCGACAGACTGTTCGTCATGCTGAAGAAGGTCAGGGCGGCCACGCCGATGACGACCAGCGCCGCAGCGAAGAGCCAGTAGCTCCGCGCAACGGCGGCCAGGGAACATCCGAGCCCCAGCAGCCCGGCTCCGGCCAGCAACAAGCCGAACCGGGGCTTGTCCAGGCTGGCGCTCACCAGCGCGCCCGCCACCGTCCCGAGGGCCATGAGCGACGACAAGAGGCCGTATGAGCGGGCGTCGGCATGGAAAACGCCCACCGCCATGGTCGAGATGAAGATCGGGAAGTTCAACCCGAAGATCCCGATTACGAACAGCATGAGCAGGATCGCCTTGAGATCCGCCCGCCCCCGCACATAACGCAACCCTTCGGTGAAGCCTCCCCTGGCACGGTGAGCCCGCGCATTCGGGTGCAGCTCGTGGACGCGCAGGAACGCGAGAGAGATCAGCACCGCAACGAAGGAGGCGCCGTTGATCAAAAACGCCCAGCCCGTGCCAATCGCGGCGATGACCAGGCCGCAGACCGCCGGCCCGGCCATCCGCGCGGCATTAAACGAGGTCGAATTGAAC
>CAZUBG010000075.1:0-22393 GCA_964618545.1 uncultured Bifidobacteriaceae bacterium
TTGCCTTGATTCCAAATACGGGGGGGGCATAATCGGTGGGCGTAAGCCCTTGATTTTGCGCCTCTTGCCTGCAAAGCGCGGTCACCAGAGTTGGATTTGTTCCGGCATATCCTCGGCTTCCGCCTCGGCGGCGGGTGAGCCTTGGATGACATACGAGCGCTCCCATTGCGCCCGCGTTACGAAGATGGCGCGAATGCTGCCTTCGGGCGGCAGGTTTTTTTTGAGCCGGTCAATGTGCGTTTCCTGCCGGGCAAAGGAAACGCACGCCCGCGCATAAACGCTGAACTGAATCATTTGATAGCCGTCATCCAGCAAATAATTGCGGAAGTCGGTCGCCGCCTTGCGCTGCTTCTTTGTGCCCACCGGCAGATCAAACGTGACGATTAGCCAGCCCATTTTGTATTTTTCGGTGTCCACGGTTTGTAATGGCGCGGCTGGTTCTCCACCACGGCGCGGCGGAAACCGCGCACCACGCCCTCAATCACCCCCTGGATTTCCAGCGTCAAATCCAGATAATCCACCCGCTCCAGGGGAAAGCCCGTCACCCATTTGCGAAACTCCTTGGTAATCCCCCACTCCTGGCGGTCGGGATGCCGCCGCACCCATTGCACCACCCGCCAATCCACGCAGGGTCGGAACGGTTCCATGAGATCGTAAGCCAGCGGCGTGCTGCGTTCGCGGGCGACGTGCCCAATACCGAAGGTGGGGTCCAGCCCGATGCCAAACAGCTTTTGCAGCATGGTGGACAGCAGCACCGCATAACCGTAATTTAAGAAATCGTTCAACCCGCCCTTGGCCCGGTCGCGGGTAAAATCCTCGTCATTCAGGGTGCGGCTGAACACCTGCCAGAACAATTTGGCGCAGACGGCCTCCTTGTGCGGCTTGCGGCCCAGGGCCGTGATGCGCAGTTCCGCCACCGCTTTGTCATCCGGGGCCACATGTTCCGCCAGCGCCAGTTGGTTCGCACATTTGGCGTCAATCGTCTTTTGCCACAGGTGCGCCCGGACGCGCGGCGAGACAGTCAGCATGGCGCGGGAAAGCAGTGTATCCGTGGAACGGTTGGCGGGCAGCACCAGACTGACCGGTTTGAACGCTTCGCAAATGATCAGGGCCACCCCCTGCTTGGCCGCTTCCAAAAACAGATTGCTGTGAATGGACGCCGAGAAACTGGTGATGATAATCGAAGCCACATCCTCCAGCGGAAGTTTCTTTTCACCCTCCGCCGTTTTGCAGGTCAACTGGCCGTCTTTGCAACTAAGGGAACATTGCGGCGAGTCTATGCTGACGATGTGGTAGGACATGACGCGATGCCGGTCAGAGGAGTTTTAAGCACCTCCATTCCGTCTTTAATGAGAGTCGCGAGTCGCACATTGATTTTATGTCCATCAGTTTTGTTTTTCAGTCGCACAACATCTGGAAACCCAATATCCAAGGCAATCCCGGTTGCGTTGTTTTTTGATGAAAAGACGCGCCAAACTCCCTTAAAATTCTTCCCGTTGCTGACGCGGATGATTTGCCCGTTTCTCAACACCACCGGGACTTTGCCTCCATTAACCTTTTTCAAATCGGTTAGCCGCGGCCAGACTTTGTGAAACGGAATGATAACCGCTTCTGGCTCTGTTAGCGCGATTCCGAAATTGTCCGGGATGATGAGCGCGCCCTTATTGGCACTAAGCTTTCCATGGCCATTAATCGGACTTAAACCAATTAACTTGGTCGTTTTTTCAAAAGCGTCTGGTTTTTGTGGCCGTGAACCATCGGCCGCGCGAATGCGCTGTCGCAAAGTGGCTTCCCCCTCTTTCACGCCGACCACACGCCAGGTATTTTGTTCAACCCGCAACCCATCCATGCTCGCAGGAATATGCTGCACGACACGCTTCTCGGCCAGCCGCTGGCGGATTTGTTCTTTCAAACGATTGTCCAAATCCCGCATCTCAAATCGCCCTTCAAGGCCAAAGCCAAAAACGCCGAGCGCCATCAATTCTCTTTTTTCCGAGTCGTTCGGATTGCGTTTCACAATGAGTTCCCAGACGCGACCATTGTTTGGGATGAAATGCGAAGCCAATCCCAGAACACAGGCGTCAAGCGCATGGTGCAGGTGAGTGATGTCGCGGATGTCATCTTTCTTCTTCACTTCACCGTTTTCGCCCAGCACTTGCGGGCAGGCCAGACTGAGGCAGCCGAGCAGTTTCCACGCTTTGCGAACAGTGCCCGTCACCGAACCGGGCAGTGAAACAATGACCGGCTGATTTTCACAACCAATGAACGCCTTGCGCAGGGAAAGCGCTCCCAACCGCACAAGTTGGGAAGTGGTGGTTAAATCGCGCGGCGTAAATTCCTTTTCTTCGTAATTGGGGAGGAGCAGCAAGTCTTTCCGCTTTTTCTTGCGGCGTTTGTCATCGTCATGACCTTTGAAGGTTTCCAAACCCTCGACGAGTTGTTTGTACCGGGTGAGGCTGAGAATGGATAGGTTGGGCAAATCCGGCACGGGCTTGCCTTGTTCTTGTTCCACAAACTGCCAGGCCGTTCGTTTGCCCTTCCATTTATTGATCGCTGAAAAGGTGATGACCAGGGAATCCAGCGAATCAGATGCGCGGTCGGAACGGGGCACAATATGATCCTTGTCAACCCGCTTGGTCACCAAATCCACGGGCTCAAATCGCTGGCTGGTGTAAGGACACATCCAGCCGAGATCGTCCGCCACTCGCGCTTTGCGAATCAGACCGGCCGAGATATGGGTGCCCTGTTGTTGCAGCAGTTTCATCAACGACTCGTCCTTTTCCAAGGCCTCCGCGACATGATGGTGATTGGCAATTCGCAACCCCAAGTCCTGCGCCTTTTGTTTGGCCGTCATGCCGGACATTTCCCGCAGATCGCGGTTGACCTCGATGGTCAGCCGGGCAATCCGGGTTTTATCCCCGGCGGCATATTCTTTGATAATGTCCGCCAGCAGCCGTTCCAAGATGAGGAGCCGATGACGCACCAGGTGGTTGTTGGTTTGCTGGGCAATCGTCCGTTGCAACTGTGCCTGGCGCATTTGCTCAGTGACAAACAAGCAGCCGCCTTCTTCCTTGGGGTGTTTGCCCGCCATGACCTCATCAAACGCCTGTTTAAGGATGTGCCGGGCAAACGCCGCACGCTGGTCCAGCTTCCGCACAGAGAAAAGCTTGTTTAACAAATCCTCACGGGAAATTTGTTTGCCTTTATTTCGGCCTTTGACATTCGCCGAGTCAATCTGTCGGGTGACTTCGGTTTCAAATGCGGCGGTATCGGGGCCAAGCTGCTCACGCAACCTGCCAAGCGTTATGCTTTTGCCGCGCCGCCACTGGCCACGAGTGCGCTTTTGGAGGCGTTCCGGCAGGAGATTCCAGAACGATTTCAAGTCGGCGGACTGCGTCAGCTTTTGAATGGGGTCCAACAACAGGGCCTCCTTTGCATCCGGGTGCATGAACATCGTTTCGAGGTTGTCCCGGATTGCGCTCGTGATCTGGCGGACCTGCTTCTTGAATTCTTCCACGCCCATGCCGCCTTGCTGGCGCATGAGTGAATCAAGTTGTTTGCGCTCTGGCACTGTGAGGGGGGATAAGTCTTTCTCGCCGAACCGGGCCACACGAATATTGGCCAGTTGCATCGCCCAACGAAAATTCAAGAACTCCGGACAATTCCGGGAGGGAACTTTTTCACCACTGATGGGGCACTTGGAAATGATGCGGTTGTCAAAGCGGGGCACCAACTGGCCAAAGAGCAAGGCGCCTTGGTAGCGTTTGGGCAGCTTTAACTCCGGGCAGGGGATGGCCTGCCAGGCGGTGGCGTCTTGATTATCGCGGCCCAACAGAACCCGTTCCAACGATTCGTCCACTTTGGCCAGCCGGCCAAAATGGGCTTTGAGGATGCAGCGGACCTCGCTTTCAACGGTGGCACGCGGGAAGGCGGCGTTTTGTCCTTTGGGGCGTTTATCGCCCGGCAGATGACAGGACTTTTTACTCCCGAGCGGGTCGAGTCCTGAGACGGCGCAGAAGGTTTCCGCCATCGTTTTTACGCCATACTTGCCCATCAGGGTGCGGGCGTTTTCCTCCTTCTCGGTGTCTTCTTTTTCGGCCTCAGCCTCCACCGCGCTCCAGCGGCGATTGCCATCGTAGCCGCGATTGTGGGCATACCAGCGCAGCACGTCCCAAAGCTCGGGCCAGGCAAGCAGTTTTCCACCCCGCAACACGCGCGCGGCCAACAGCCACGGCCAGGCGCAACCGGGCAAATCGAGTTGCTTCGGCGTTAAGACGCCCAGATGCGCCAGCAGGATTTTCATGCGGGCGATGCGTTGCCGCGTGCTGCGAATGTGCCGGCGTTGCCGCCGATACCCGCGCCGCGCACTGGCCAGACAATCATCCGCCCGGAAGGTCACCACGCCACAACCTAGAATGTTGATGGAGGGGCCCGGGGTTTGCGTGGAACCCGGGGCTGCCGCTTGCAGCACCGCCCAGCCAATGGAGCTGTGGCCGACATCAAACGCGAGCTGCAAATCCGGGCCGGGGCCGCTTCGACCGGATGCCGGCAAAAATTTTTCCTTGTCTTTCATAGCGTAATTTGATATTTATACAAATGTCTTATTGGAATCAAGACAAAGTTAGATAACGCAAACCGGCTCCTGAATCAACAGGCTTGCTGCTCGCCAGTCGGGCACGCCCGCTGCAAAGCGTTTCTTAAAAAAACCGGCCGGGCTTGCCCGGCCGGTTTTTTTTGCCCGTCAATCCACCGCATTCCATGGACCCCGCCGCCCCCAAAAAGCCGGTCAAGAGCGCGCTTGATGAATCCCGAGGTCATGCGTGGCAAATCCCCGCCTTCGTTCGCGTGGTTCGCATATTTCGCGGTTAAAAATCCCCCGTCATCTCCCGCCCCGCCTTTCTCTGTGCCCTCTGCGCCTCGGTGGTCAAAAACGCCCCGTTTTTCCATTTCCGCCTTCCCGCTTTTCGCTTTCCGCTTTGGTTTTTCCCATCCGTGTTGATTCGTGCGATTCGTGGGCGCAACCTCCCCGACTTTGTGATTATTTTCACCCGCCGGGGCCGGTTTTCCTCCCAACCCGTTGGCTGGCAGGCCCTTAACCCCGGGTGAGGTTTTTTTAAATATTTCGGGGGATACCCTGCGGATGTCCCACCCCCTCTGCCACCCTGGCGGGTATGAAGATGAGGAGGTCTTTATGGGCGGACGGGGCGGCGCCTGAAAGCAGGGCGGACGGGAAGTGTCCCGGAATCAACCTCCGTTCCCGCGATGGCCTGCGCCGCACCTCCCCGGGCGTCCCGGTTTGGTTTTCCGGCGCTTTTGACCGGCGGCCATCGGCCACCATCGGGGGGCCGAAACGGAAACGACGGCAACGGATTGCAAAAACACGGTTAATTTTTTTCCAACGGCAGCCGGAGCGGCCCGGCGGGGTCCAAATGTGCAGGTTCAGTGAAAAAACAGTTGCCTTCTGCGGTGGCAAAGGCATCGTAATGCCAAGGAATGGCGTTGGACGGGGATGTTCAACCCAAAATAACATGAATCAAAGGAAAACAAGCGCTGATTTGTCAGTTCGGACTGACGGGGACAAGCTGTTCCCGGCGCGACCGGACCCCAAACCGGCGACCCGGCCCGGAAGCCCGGGGATGAAATTGGCGGCGGCGCATTGACCGCTCTTGGAAACCCAACACATTTATGTCCATACATGTAGCCCTGCATCACAAGACGCATTACAAATACGACCGGCTGGTCACGCTCGGCCCGCAGGTGGTCCGGCTGCGTCCGGCGCCGCATTCGCGCACGCGGATTCTGAGCTACTCGCTGAAGGTGCGGCCGGAGAAGCATTTCATCAACTGGATGCAGGACCCGCAGTCGAATTACGCGGCCCGGCTGGTGTTCCCGGAGCAAACCCGCGAATTTCTGGTGGAGGTGGACCTGGTGGCGGAAATGGCGGTGCTCAATCCGTTTGACTTTTTTCTGGAGCCGGAGGGGGAGAAGTTCCCGTTCACGTATGATCCGGCGCTGGAAAATGAACTGGCGCCCTTCCAGCGCAAATGCTGGCTGACGCCGAACTTCGCAAAATATCTGAACCAGGTGCGGCGCGAGGTGCTGGGCGAAAAGAACCCCTTGGGGCCGCAGCAAAAGACGGTCATTGCGGAGGCGGACAAGCTGCGGACGAACGATTTCATTGTGGCGGTGAACCAGCGGGTCTGGAAGGACATCAAATACACGATCCGGCTGGAGCCGGGGGTGCAGACGCCGGAGGAAACGCTGATCAAGATGAGTGGTTCCTGCCGGGATTCGGCGTGGCTGTTGTGCCAGGTGTTCCGGCACTTGGGCGTCGCCACCCGGTTCGTCAGCGGTTATCTGATCCAGCTCAAGGCGGACGTGAAGGCGCTGGACGGGCCGAGCGGCACGGAGAAGGATTTCACCGATCTGCACGCGTGGTGCGAAGTGTATCTGCCGGGGGCGGGGTGGATCGGCCTGGACGCGACTTCCGGACTGCTGGCGGGGGAGGGGCACATTCCCCTGGCATGCACGCCCGATCCTTCGAGCGCCGCGCCCATCAGCGGTGCGGTGGACGATTGCGAATGTGAATTCAGCTTCGAGATGAGCGTGAAGCGGATTTACGAATCGCCCCGGGTGACGATGCCGTATGCAGAGGAACAATGGCAGCAGATTGAAGTGCTGGGCCACGCGATTGACGAGGACTTGAAGAAAAACGACGTGCGGCTGACGATGGGCGGCGAGCCGACGTTTGTCTCGGTGGATGATCCGGATGGGGCGGAATGGAATTTCACGGCGGTGTCGCCCAAAAAGCGCCTGCTGTCCGGCGAGCTGATCAAGCGGTTGCGCGACCGGTTCGCCCCCGGCTCGCTGCTGCATTACGGCCAGGGCAAATGGTATCCGGGCGAGCCGCTGCCGCGCTGGGCGCTGGCGGCCTACTGGCGCAAGGACGGGGTGCCGATCTGGAAGGATGACGGCCTGATCGCCGACGAATCCAAGGATTACGGGCACGGGGCGCGCGAGGCGAAGGAGTTGTTGTCGCGCATCGCCACGCTGACGGGGGCGGACCCGAAGCATCTGATTCCAGCGTATGAAGACGCGTTTTATTACACATGGAAGGAGCGCCGGTTTCCCATGAATGTCACGCCGGAGAAGACCAATTTAAAGGACAAGCAGGAGCGCGAACGCATCGCGCGGATTTTCCAGCAGGGATTGAATTCGGTGGTGGGATATTCGCTGCCGATCAAACGGGCCCAGGACGGCTGGATCTCGGGAGCGTGGTTTTTGCGGGACGATGACACGCTGTGGCTGATTCCGGGGGATTCGCCGATGGGGCTGCGGTTGCCGCTGGATTCGATTCCCTGGGTGGCGGAGAAGGATTTTCCATGGATCCGGCAGCCGGACCCGTCGCAGGAGTTCTGGCCGGAGTTGCCGAAGGAGTTTCCGTACCGGGTGCGGCCGGAACTATCGGGCCAGCGGTATCTGACCGGGGCGGGGGCGGCCACGCCGCCCGGCGAGGGCCGCGGCCAGCGCGCCCAAAAGCTGGGGGACACGGGCCGGCTGAGCCCGGAGCACGAGCTGTCTCCGGACGAAAACCCGCTGCGCCAGCCCGCGCCCGGGCAAAGCGCGCCGTGGATCATCCGCACGGCGTTGTGCGTGGAGCCGCGCCACGGACGGCTGCATGTGTTCATGCCCCCGGTGGAGACGACGCAGGATTATCTGGATTTGATAGCGGGAATTGAAACGGCGGTGACGGAAATGGGGGTGCCGGTGATCATCGAGGGCGAAACGCCGCCGCGCGACCCGCGGTTGAACAAGCTGGCGGTGACGCCCGATCCCGGGGTGATCGAGGTGAACATGCACCCGAGCAAGTCGTGGGACGAGCTGGTGCAGCGCACGAACCTTCTTTACGAAGAGGCGCGCCTGACGCGGCTGGGCACGGAAAAGTTCATGCTGGACGGCCGGCACACGGGCACGGGCGGGGGCAACCACATCATCATTGGCGGGGAAGCGCCGGCGGATTCACCGGTGCTGCGCCGGCCGGATTTGCTGCGCTCGCTGCTGACGTACTGGCAGAATCATCCGTCGCTGAGCTGGCTGTTCAGCGGGCTGTTCATCGGGCCGACCTCGCAGGCGCCGCGCGTGGATGAAGCGCGGAATGATTCGCTGTACGAACTGGAGGTGGCGTTCAAGGAAATGGACCGGCAAACGGCGACGGCGGGCCGGACGCCGCCGTGGCTGGTGGACCGGCTGTTCCGCAACCTGCTGATTGACTCGAGCGGGAACACGCACCGTTCGGAGTTCAGCATTGACAAACTGTACGCGCCGGAAAGCAGCAGCGGCCGGCTGGGGTTGGTGGAGATGCGGGCGTTTGAAATGCCGCCGCACGCGCGGATGAGTCTGGCCCAGCATCTGGTGCTGCGCGGGCTGATCGCCAAATTCTGGCGGGAACCGTACCAGAATGACCTGGTGCGCTGGGGCACGGACATTCATGACCGGTGGATGCTGCCGCATTTCTGCGAAACGGATTTCAAGGATGTGATCCATGACCTGCGGGACGCGGGGTATCCCTTCGAGTTCGACTGGTTTGCGCCGCACTTTGAGTTCCGGTTTCCGCGCATTGGCGACCTGGCGCAGCGGGACGTGGAAATCGAACTGCGGACGGCGCTGGAACCGTGGCATGTGCTGGGCGAGGAGCCCGGCGGCGGCGGCACGGTGCGCTATGTGGACAGCTCGGTGGAACGCCTGCAAATCAAGGCGAGCGGACTGGTGGGCGACCGGTTTGCGATCACCTGCAATGATCACCGCGTGCCCCTGCATCCCACGGGGACGAACGGCGAGGGCGTGGCGGGGGTGCGTTACCGGGCCTGGCAACCGCCGGTCTGCCTGCACCCGACCATTGCATCGCACGCGCCGCTGCGGTTCGACCTGTACGACACCTGGAACGGGCGGTCGCTGGGGGGCTGCACGTATCATGTGGCGCATCCGGGCGGGCGCAGTTACGAAACATTCCCGGTGAACAGTTATGAGGCGGAGAGCCGCCGGCTGGCGCGTTTCTTCCGGCACATTCACTCACCCGGCAAAAAAGCCGTTCCGCCCGCCGTGACCAGCGGCGATTTCCCGTTTACGCTTGATCTGCGCAATGTCTGATCCCGGCCAAAACGAGAACCCCACGGGCGCAGTCCCGGCCATGGTCCGGGAAGCCGCGAACGAACCCGCCAAAGCCACGGCGGACATTCTCACCAATTACCGGCGCACGCCGGGATTGTTTGACGAGTGCCTGACGGAGGAGGGCGAGGTGCGGCCGCATTACGCGGGCTTTTTACAAACGCTGGAGCAGACGCTGCCGGGCGAGCTGAAACGGCGCTGGGAAAACTCGCGCCGGCTGGTGCATGAGCAGGGCATTTCCTACAATGTGTACGGGGACGCGCGGGGTTTGGAACGTTTGTGGCAGCTTGATCCGGTGCCGCTGGTGATCGCGCCGGAGGAATGGCGGAGCCTGGAAGCGGCCCTGATCCAGCGGGCCACCCTCCTGAACAAAATTCTGGAGGACTGCCACGGCCCGCAGAATTTGATCCGGTCGGGCTGGCTGCCGCCGGCGCTGGTGTTTGCCCAGCCGGATTTTCAACGGCCCTGCCATGGGGTGCGGCCGGTGCGGGGCACGTTCCTGAATTTTTACGCAGCCGATCTGGCGCGGTCGCCGGACGGGCGCTGGTGGGTGACGTCGGATCGCACCCAGATTCCCACGGGAGCGGGCTATGCGCTGGCGAACCGGCTGGTGACGTCGCGGGTGCTGCCGGAATCCTTCCGCGACTGCCGGGTACACCGGCTGGCGGGATTTTTTCGCGAGGTGCAGAAGTCACTGGCGCAACTGGCCCCGCCGGGCACGGACAATCCGCGGGTGGTGCTGCTCACGCCGGGGCCGTACAATGAGACTTATTTTGAACAGGCGTACCTGGCGCGGTATCTGGGTTATGCGCTGGTGGAGGGGCAGGATTTGACGGTGCGCGATGACCGCGTGTTCCTGAAAACGCTGTCGGGCCTGGAGCGGGTGGATGTGATCCTGCGCCGGGTGGACGATGAATTTTGCGATCCGCTGGAATTGCGCAACGACTCGATTCTGGGGGTGCCGGGGTTGGTGGAGGCGGCCCGGGCGGGGAATGTGAGCATCGCCAATCCCCTGGGGAGCAGCCTGCTGCAAAGCCCGGCGTTTCTGGCGTTTCTGCCGGGACTGTGCCGGCATGTGCTGCGGGAGGAATTGAAACTGCCCTCGGCGGCGACGTGGTGGTGCGGGCAAAAGCCGGCGGAAAAGCACGTGCTGGAGCACCTGGAGCACCTGTTTGTCAAACCCGCCTTCCGCTCGCAGGTGCATGGCATGACCCCCGGTCAGAAAATGACCCGGGTGGAACGGGCGGAACTGGCGCGGCGCATCCAGTTTCAGCCGCACGAGTTCGTGGCGCAGGAATGGGTGGACTTGTCCACGGCGCCGGCGCTCGGCGCGGACGGGGTGAACCTGACGCCCCGCCGGGTGACGCTGCGGGTTTACCTGGTGGCGACGGAGAACAGCTACCGGGTCATGCCCGGCGGACTGGCGCGCGTGGCGGCGGACGACGACGGCCATTCGGTGTCCATGCAAAAGGGGGGGGCCAGCAAGGACGCGTGGGTGCTGAGCGATGCGCCGGTGCCGGAAGTCTCGCTGCTGGAGTCCCACGGCGAGGTGATTGATTTGCGGCGGACGGGCAAGAACCTGCCGAGCCGGATGGCGGATAATTTTTTCTGGCTGGGACGCTACACGGAACGGGCGGATTCGGCCACGCGCCTGCTGCGGAGCGTCCTGTTGCGGTTCAGCCCGGAACGCGGGGGCGGGGGGATGCCGTTTCTGGCGCCGCTGCTGGAAACGCTCGAACGGCAGGGCCAGTTGCCGCGCCAGCGCAAACAATCGCAAAGCCAGGGCCGGGCGGCGGCGTTGTCGCAGCAAAACACGGAGGCGCTGGAGGCCGAATTGCTGGCGGCGATTTTTGATCCGTCCCGCGAGGGCAGCCTGTGCCGGATCGCGGATCATTTGCAACGGCTGGCGATGTTCATCCGCGACCGCACGTCAACGGACTTGTGGCGGGCGCTGAATCATCTGGGCGGGCCGCTGACCCAGCCCCCGGCGGGGTCGGTGATGCTGGCGGCCGACGCGCTGAGCGCCCTGAACCAGACCATCCTCGGGCTGGCGGCGTTCCACGGACTGGCGCGGGAGAACATGACGCGCGCGCAGGGGTGGCGTTTTCTGGACATGGGCTGGCGCATTGAACGCGCGGTCTGCCTGTGCATTTTCCTCGATTGCGCGCTGCGCTCGCCGGAGGCGGACAACCCGAGCCTGCTTGAGGCGGTGCTGGAGGTGGCGGACAGCACGATCACCTACCGGTCGCGTTACAATTTGCTGCCGCACATCGCGGCGGTGTACGACCTGGTGCTGCTCGACGACAAAAATCCGCGCTCACTGCTCTTTCAACTGGATCAACTGGTGAAGCATTTTGAACGCCTGCCGAGGGAGCATTCCAACAGCACCCTGCCGGAAATGCTGGAGGAATGCGTGCGGCCGCTGCGGGCGCTGGACCCCCGGGAACTGGGGGCGCTGAAAGCCGACTGGCACATCAGCGAAACCGGCCGGGTGGTGCGGTCGGTGCTGGAGGATCTGCCGGTGCTGTCGAACGCGATTGCGGCGTGTTATTTTGCGCACTCGGAAATTTCCCGGACGGGCGGAGGGCTGCGACCATGATTTACAATCTCACCCACCGCACGACTTACGAATACGCCGCCCCGGTGACGGTGTCGCATCATGCGGCGCGGGTGGAACCGCGGGCGCTGGCCAACCAGGTCACGGAACGATTTTCGCTGGACATTGATCCGCAACCGGCCCTGAAAAACATGCGGACGGATTATTTTGGCAACCAGGTACACCGGTTTGCCATCCAGGAGGTTCACACGCGGCTGGAAATCACGGCGACGAGCCGCGTGTCGGTGGCGCCGGTCACCCCGCCGGCGCTGGCGCTCTCGCCGCCCTGGGAAAAGGTGGTGCAACTGTTTTCCGACCCGGTGTCCCCGGAGGTGGTGGAGCCGTACCAGTTTGTGTTTGATTCACTGCTGCTGCATGTCTCGCCGGAACTGGCGGATTATGCCCGGCAGAGTTTCACGCCGGGGCTGCCGCTGCTGGTGGCGGTGGCGGATTTGAACCGGCGGATTTTCAAGGATTTCAAGTATGATCCGGTGGCCACCACGGTGGCGACGCCGCTGGAGGAGGTGCTGGCCAAACGGCGCGGCGTGTGCCAGGATTTTTCGCATCTGGCGATCGCCTCGCTGCGGTCGCTGGGCATTCCGGCGCGCTATGTCAGCGGTTATCTGCGCACGCGGCCGCCGGAGGGGAAGAAGCGGCTGGTGGGGGCGGACGCGTCGCATGCGTGGTTCTCGGTGTATTGCCCCAGCACGGGCTGGCTGGATTTCGACCCGACCAATAATATTTTGCCGACCGGGGAACACATCACCGTGGCTTATGGCAGAGACTATACGGATGTCAGCCCGGTGACGGGGGTGATCACCGGCGGCGGGTCGCATCGGGTGCGGGTGTCGGTGGATGTGGAGGCGGTGGAACCGGCCCCCGGTTGAGACCGGGGCGGACGGCGGGCCGTCATTTTTTAAAAAAATTAATGGGTTCTTTGTGAATTTTACCGTGTTTTTCCGTTTTGGTCATCCTTTTTGGAAAACAGCACCCCTGCCGTCCCCTGCTGATTATCATCGCACCTGCACGACGCTTTGTCAATAGTGTATAACACATTGAGGCTGAATGAGTCAAGCAAAAATGGCGGCGTCCGGGGGGACGCCGCCCTGATTTTCGGGGGCGACAGGGTCAGGCCTTGCCGCCAAAGCTCACATAATCGTCCAGATCCAGCAGGTCGCCCCAGGTGCGGATGTCCTCGCGGGTCTTGGTGAACTTGCCGATGGCTTCGGCAAAGTAGGCAATGGTTTCGGCGTCGCTGTCAGGTCCGCGATGGTCATGAAACTCGCTCCACTGCTGGATTTCCCAGGGCTTGTTTTTGACGGTGGCATGGGCCTGAATCCAAGCGAGAATATCACCATCGCCCTTGCCGGTGGCGACTTCGGCCTTCAAGGCTTCAGGATCAATGCCAGTGAAGTTGAGGAAGTGCTGGTCCAGCGGGCAGTTGTAATGATACTCGCCGTTCTTGCCAATAATGGTGGCGCGGCATTTGTCCAACAGGCGCGGCAAAATGACGTAGCCGCCCAAGCGGGTGCGCGGACTGCGGGGAGGACGCTGGGTGAGGTCGGGTCCGGTAATGGAAGTACTCATAGTATTGGTGTTTGGTTATTAGTTGTTGTTTGTTGGGGAGGGAAAAGGGGATGTTTTACAAAGTGACAATGACGTCGTTTTTTTCGAACCGCACTTTTTTGAGGGCGGCGTATTTGTCGGTGGCGGCGCGGTAGCCGGCGGTGGCGGCCACGAGGGTGTGCAGGCCCAGGGCTTCCAGGCCCAGGATTTCGTCGTACCGGGCGGGCTCGATGCCTTCCATGGGGCAGGCGTCAATTCCGAGCAGGGCGGTGCTGGTGAGGAAATTGCCGAGGGCAATGTAGATTTGATTGGCGGCCCAAATGGTGCGGGCGGTGGCATCACGCCCCTTGAAAAGGCTGCCGATCATCTTGTCGCGGTAGGAGATCATGCCTTCGGGCGGCAGCCCGCGAACTTCCGAAATGCGCTTGATATAGCCCAGCACGTCGGCTTCGCTCAAATTCTTTTTGAGGGCAAACACCACCAGGTGCGAGGCTTCAACCACCTGGCGCTGGCCCCAGGAAACGGACACCAGCCTTTCCCGCAGGGCCGGATTGGTGACGATGACAAATTTCCAGGGCTGGAGGCCGAAGGAGGAGGGGCTCAACACGAGGGCGTCCTCCAAGGCCGCCCAGTCCGCAGGGGCGATTTTGCGTTGGGGATCGAATTGTTTGGTGGCATACCGCCAGTGCAGTTGTTGGAGAAGTTGTTCGCGGGTAATGGTACTCATGTCGTTGTTGGACCGGATAGTTGGAGCTTGTTTTTGGTTCATTCGTTCAATTTCGGCTGGACAAATCGGGCTGCGACGAGGTTGCCGGATGGGCGAACAAGGCGGCGGTGTTCCAGCCCCCGCCCAAGGCCTTGATGAGCTGGACGGCGGCGATGAGGCGCTGGCCGGCGAGCCGGGCGTTCGTGCGTTCGGTGGCCAGGGCGTCCCGGCTGGCATCCACGACCTCGAGGTAGGCGACGATGCCGGAGCGATAGCGGTCGGTGGCCAGGTCGGCGGCGCGCCGGGCGCTTTCCACGGCCCGCTCCTGGGCGGCCGCCTGGTCGGCCAGATGCCGGATGTCGGACAGGCTGTTTTCAACATCCCCAAAGGCCACCAGCACCTGCTGACGATACACCGCCGCCGCCTCGGCCAGGGCCGCCTGGGAACGCTGGTAATTGGCCCGGTTGCGCCCGCCGGCAAAGACCGGCAGCGACAGGCTCGGCCCCAGGGACCAGGTGCGGCTGTTCCAGTTAAACAAGGAATCCACGTCGGCACTCAGGAAACCACCGGAACCGGTCAGGGTCAACACCGGGAAGAAGGCGGCGCGGGCGACGCCGATTTGGGCGTTGGCGGAGGCGAGCTGGCGCTCGGCATTGGCGACATCCGGACGGCGTTCGAGCAGGTCGGCCGGCAGGCCGGCGGGAATGGCGGGCGGCTGGGGATGCCAGTTGGTGTTGGCCCGGGTGATCGCCGCCAAATGAAAGGCGGCGGGATTCTGGCCGGCGAGAATGGCGAGGGCATTCTCCAACTGGCCCCGCTGCCGGGCCAGGTCGGCGGCGTCCGCCTCGGTGGTGGCGAGTTCGGTCTCGGCCTGGGCGACATCGAGTTCATTGCCAATGCCGCCTTCATAACGGCTGCGCACCAGGCCCACCTGTTCATGGCGCAATTCGACGGTGCTGGCGACGGTGGCGATTTCCGCATCGAGCGAGCGCAGGGAAAAATAATTCTGCGCGACGTCGGATTGCAGGGTGAGGAGGACAGTGTAGTACGACGCCAGACTGGCCTGGGCGCCGGCGCGGGCACTCTCAAAGCCGCGCCGCACGCGGCCCCAGAGATCCACCTCATAGCTTAAATCCAGCGGGGTGCTGAAGGTGCTGGCGGTGATGTTGCCAAAACTCGGCTGCTCGTTGGGCGAATACCGCTGGCGGCTGTAGCTCGGGTCCAGACTCACACTGGGGAAGAGGCTGCTCCGGCTCACGCGGGCGGTGGCCCGGGCCTCCTCCACGCGCGCCACGGCGGCCTTTAGGTTCTGGCTGGCCTGCATGGCCTGAACCTCGAGGGCGTCCAATGGCGGGTCGGCAAACACGGTCCACCACTCGCCCTTGGGCACTTGATCGAGCGGGCGGCCCTCCTTCCAGTTGCCGAGTTCCACGGCCTTGTATTCCGCGGGCAGGGCGTTGGTGGGAGCCAGGTAGTCCGGCCCCACGGTGAGGAGGCCGGCGCGGGCGGGAACGGCGGCGCACAGCATACCGATGAATAACAATCCAGCCACCGCGCCCCCGGCGGCCAGCGGCGCCTTCGGCTCCAGGGCGGGGGCGGTCTTGTGCCGCCAGCCCAGCTTCATGAGGGTGACATAAAACACGGGGGTCAGAAACAAACCAAACAGGGTCACGCCAATCATGCCGGAGAACACGGCGATGCCCATGGCCTGGCGCATTTCCGCGCCCGCCCCGTGCGCGACCACCAGGGGGAACACCCCGGCGATGAAGGCGATGCTGGTCATCAGGATGGGCCGCAGGCGGAGCCGGCAGGCGGCGATGGCCGCGTCAAAGGGGGACAGCCCCTCATCCTGTTTGCGCTTGGCAAATTCGACGATCAGGATCGCATTTTTGCAGGCGAGTCCGACCAGCACGATCAGGCCGATCTGCGTGAAGATGTTGTTGTCACTGCCCTTGAGCCAGACGCCGGCGATGGCGCACAGCAGGCACATGGGCACGATCAGGATGATGGCGATGGGCAGGCGGAAACTTTCGTAGAGCGCGGACAGCACGAGGAACACGAGCAGGATGCACAGCGGCCCGACGTACACCGCGGTGTTCCCGGCCAGAATGCGCTGGTAGGTGAGTTCCGTCCATTCGTAGGAGAGGCCGCGCGGCAGGGAATCCTCCACGATTTTCGTCATCGCCGCCTCGGCCTGGCCGGAGCTGTAGCCCGGGGCCGGGCCGCCGTTGATCTCCGCCGCCGGGTAGCCGTTGTAGCGCATCACCCGGTCCGGGCCGTGCGATTCGGTGACTTTCACCAGCGCGCCGAGCGGCACCATTTCGCCCTGGTCATTGCGGGTCTTGAGCCGGGTGATGTCCTCCGGATGCGCCCGGAAGGGGGCGTCGGCCTGCGCATAGACCTCATAAGTGCGGCCGAAGCGGTTGAAGTCATTGACATACAATGAGCCGAGGTAAATCTGCAGGGTCTCGAACAAATTTTGCAGCGGCACGCCCTGGGTTTTGGCCTTGACACGGTCCACCTCGGCGTCCAGTTGGGGGACGTTGACAGTGAACATGGAGAACACCCCGGCCAGCCCGGGGGTCTGGTAGCTTTTGCCGATGATGCCCTGCAAGTTCTGGTAGAGGGCGTCATACCCGAGGTCGGCGCGATCCTCGACATACAACTTGAACCCGCCAATCGTGCCCAGGCCCATCACGGCCGGGGGCGGCACCGCCAGAACAAAGGCGTCCTGAATGGAGGACAGTTTTTGGTTCAACGCGCCGGCGATGGCCGGGCCGCTCAGGTTGGGCGTGGTCCGTTCGTCAAACGGCTTGAGGGTGAAGAAGACAATGCCGGCGTTGGGGGCCACGCTGAAACCGCTGATGCTCAGGCCCGGAAACGCCACGGCGGACTCGACGCCCGGGGTTTTCAGGCCGATGTCCGACATGCGGCGGATGACCGCCTCCGTGCGGTCCAGGGACGAACCGTCCGGCAATTGGGCGAAGGCGACGAGATATTGTTTGTCCTGCGTGGGCACAAACCCGGTGGGCACCCGGTTGAAACTCCAGCCGGTCAGGAACACCAGCCCGGCGTAAAGCACCAGGGCGATGAAACTCTTGCGCAGCACCTGGCTGACCCCGGCCGAATAACGGTTGCCGGCCCAGGCAAAGGCGCGGTTGAAGGGGTTGAAGAACCAGCCCAGGCACTTTTCCATGGTGCGCCAGAGCCAGTCCTTGGGTTCGTGATGACTTTTGAGCAGCACGGCGCACAACGCCGGGGAGAGCGTCAGGGAATTGAAGGCGGAGATGACGGTGGAAATGGCGATGGTGATGGCGAACTGTTTGTAAAACTGGCCGGTCAGCCCGCTGATGAAGGCCGTGGGGATGAACACCGCGCACAACACCAGGGCGGTGGCGACAATCGGCCCGGTGACCTCGCGCATCGCCCGGCGGGAGGCCTCGAACGCCGTCAGGCCCAGCGCGATGTTGCGCTCCACATTTTCCACCACGACAATCGCATCATCCACCACAATGCCGATGGCCAGCACCAGGCCGAAGAGGGACAGCGCATTGATGCTGAAACCCAGCGCCAGCATGACGGTGAACGTGCCGACCAGCGACACCGGCACGGCCGCCAGCGGAATAATCGCCGCGCGCCACGTCTGGAGGAACAGGATCACCACCAGCACCACCAGCAGAATCGCCTCGGCCAGGGTGTGAATGACCGCCTCAATGGAATGCCGCACAAACACGGTCGGGTCATAGACCACGGAATAATCCACGCCCTGCGGAAAGTTCTTTTTCAGCTCCTCCATCGTGGCCCGGACGTCCTTGGAGAGCTGCAGGGCATTCGCCCCGGGCGATTGAAAAATGGGGATGGCCACCGCCGTTTTGTTGTCCAACAGCGAACGCAGCGAATAGCTGCCCGCGCCGAGCTCGATGCGGGCCACGTCCTTGAGCAGGGTTTTCGATCCGTTCGGCCCGGTCTTCACGACGATCTGGCCGAACTCCTCCTCGGAGATCAACCGGCCCTTCACGTTCACGGCCATCTCGAAATTCACCGGGTCCTTGACCGGCTGCGAGCCCACCACCCCGGCGGCCACCTGCACGTTTTGTTCGCGGATGGCATTGACGATGTCGCTGGCGGTCAGGTTTTTGGCGGCGATTTTATCCGGGTTCAGCCAGATGCGCATGGCGTAGTCGCCGGAGCCGAAAATCTCGACGTCCCCGGCCCCGGGAATGCGCGCCAGCACGTCCTTGACCTGGAGCGTGGCGTAGTTGCGCAAATAGACATTGTCGTAACGGCCATCGGGCGAAAACAAGTGGACCACCATTGTCAAATCCGGCGACTGCTTGGTGGTGGTGACGCCCAGGGTGCGCACTTCCTCGGGCAGTTTGGGCAGGGCCTGCGCCACCCGGTTTTGCACCTGCACCTGGGCCTTGTCCACGTCGGTGCCCAGCTTGAAGGTGACGGTGGTGGTGAGCACGCCGTCGCCGGTGGCCTGCGAAAAGATATACAAGGAATTCTCGACGCCGTTGATGGCCTGCTCCAGCGGGGAGGCGACGGTTTCCGCAATGGTCTTGGGATTCGCACCGGGATAGGTCGCCCGCACCACAATGGTGGGGGGAACGACTTCCGGGTATTCGGCCACCGGAAGTTCAAACATGGCCAGCAGTCCCATGACGAAGAGGGCAATGGAGAGGACGCCGGCAAAGATGGGCCGTCGGATGAAGAAGTCGGAGAAGTTCATGAGGCGGGGGGGGTGGGTTTACCGCTGCACGGTGGTGAGGGCGGGGGTTAATCCGGCCGTTTCCAATTCCGGGGCCACCGCCATGCCGGGGCGCACCCGGGCCATGCCGTTGACGACGATCTTGTCGCCCGGAGCCAATCCATCGGTGACCACGCGCTGACCCTCCACCAGCGAGCCCAGCTTCACGGCCCGGTACTGCACCGTGTTGGTGGCGGAGAGGGTGAGCACAAATTTATCGGCCTGGTCGGTGCCGATGGCGCTTTCATTAACGAGCAGCGCCTCATGGCGTTCGCTCAGCGGCAGCCGGATGCGGGCGAACAAACCGGGCACAATGCGCCCGTCATCATTGGGAAACACGGCGCGCAGCAGAATGCTGCCGGTGTCCGGATTCACCTGGTTGTCAAAGGATTCAATGCAGCCCCGGTGCGGAAAATCGGTTTCATCGCCGAGCTGCAGTTCCACGGGGATTTTGCCGTCCGTCTCCGCCCCCAGCTTTTTGGCGGACACCAGTTCATTGAACTTCAGCAGCGAGGCCTCGTCCACATCGGCATAGACATAAATGGGACTGACCGAGACGAGCGTCGTCAGCAGCGAGGCGCTGCCCGCGACGCCGCTGACATAATTGCCCTCGGTCATGAGCGCGCGGCTCACCCGCCCGGCAATGGGCGCGCACACCCGGGTGTACTCCAGATCGAGCCGGGCGGAATCCAGCAGGGCGCGCGCCTCTTCAAACCGGGCGCTGCGGGCGTCGGCCTCCTCGGTGGAAATCGCCTTGTTGGCCAGCAATTGCGCCGTGCGGTCATTCTCGCGCCGGGCCTGGTCGAACTCCGCCTTGCGCTGGTCATAAACCGCCTGGTTCCAGCGGGGGTCAATCACGAACAGCACATCGCCCTGTTTCACGAGCTGGCCGGATTGAAACCGCACTTCCTGAATGTAACCGGAGACGCGCGGACGCACCTCGACCGATTCCACCGGTTCGGTGTGGCCGGTGAATTCACGCCACTCCACAATCTCCTTCTGCGAGACCGGCGCCACCGTGACCGACGGGGCCGGGGGCGCCGCCGGGGGCGCGGCGTGTTCGCCGCCGCAGCCGGTAAACAGGCTGAGGGCGGCCAGCGTTAAAGCGAGGGGGCCGGAACGAAGCAAGAGGGTATTCATGGGTTTGAGCGTGTTGTTGGTTTTCGTAAAAGGGACGATGGTTAAACATGGCCGGGAGCGGCCGATTCCGCCGCAAACGCCGGACTGAGCCGGCGATAGGATTGCTGCCGGTGTTCCCAGGCGGCGGCGGCCTGCGCTTTTTCCACCGCCAGGGTGGCGAACACCAACTGCGGGAACTTCGTCTCCCAAGCCAGCGCCTCGGCCTCGTTCAACGCCAGCCGCAGCACGGATTCATCCCCCGCCAGCCGCTCGCCGAACTCCTGCGTCAGCCGGTCTTTCACCTGTTCCATCTGCGTGATTAATTTCTGGCAGGAGGCCACGGCGGCCCCGGCCAGGGATTGGCATTTTTTGCAGTAACCATACTGTTTTTTGTCGTTTGTCATATTATTCTTTCTTTTAGTAGTTGTCCATATAGTAAAGTATTATCCTAAAAAAATTTAACCGCGCACCGGGTCGGCACGCCTGGCCCCGAGCACCTCAAAAACACTGTCCGCCATCTCCCGCAGAACTTCCACGTTGTTCTGAATGCGGGCCTGGGTCAGCAGACCCTCGATGCAGGCCCAGACCACCCGGGACTTCGCGGCGGCGTCCGGAGCCTGAATCACCCCGGCCGCATGGGCATCACGGATGGCGGTCTCCAGATACCTGGCTTTCCGCTCCAACAGCTCCTGGATTTTCGAGCGCAATTCCTGTTCCTGCGTGCAGACTTCCGCCCCCAGGGTGCACAGCGGACAACCCAGCACAAAACCGCATTTTTGCTGCCATTCCACCTGCATATTATAGGAGAACTCGCAATATTGGCGAATCCGGTCCAGGGGCGGAACCGTGGGCGAAAACATCGCGTCCATTTCCCCCCGTTTTTCCTCAAAAGCAACCTCCAGGGCCGCCACGGCCACATCCGCCTTCGATTTAAAAAAATAGTAGAAGCTGCCCTTTTTGACCCCGGCCTTCTCACAGATGTGGTCAATCGTCGTACTCCCATAAGACCCCGTCCAGATCAACTCCAGAACGGCATCCATCAATCTTGCTTTGGCATCACTGACCCGGCCCATACTCTTTTATCTTTCAAAAATCATTCCACCGTTCAGGTTTATCCCGAACGACAGCACCACTTTATCATACTCGACTAAACAGTCAACTACTAATTTAAACAAAAAAGCAGCGGCGTGTTTCCGGGGGACAAGAAACACGCTGAAATTCATCCTAAATCCGGAGATTCAACCGTGCCAGCGGGACGACTGGCAAACGACCATTGGAATTTGCGGTGGAATGGAATAATTGCCGTTGACCATGAACGACCGACCGAGCCGTCGCAGCGCCCTTCACTCACGTTGAAAGTCACGGCGGCGGGGTTCACCATGAACGACCGAGCGATCCGTCGCAGCGCCGTAGGCGCGACCTATTTGTAGCACCGCACCCCACAAAACCCAAAAGCCCCGTAGGGGCGGCATATTCGGGGGATTACTTTTCGATTGTATTAAAAATTTGCGGGCAGGTATTGACCATAAGCCGAAGATGCCGCTCCTAACGGAGCTTGAACATATTACTTTGGGGTTTGGTACTACAAATAGATCGCCCCTGACGGGGCTGGGGACCGGGAAGCCTCATGGCATTATGACGGCGCGCTCCGACAACCTCCCCCGCGCCGGCGCAATGGACAGACGGCTAAAAAGCAGCGGCGTGTTTCCGGGGGACAAGAAACACGCTGACGTTCATCCAAAATCCGGGAACACAACCGTGCCAGCGGGACGACTGGCAAAAGACCATTGGAATTTGCGGTGAAAAGGAATAATTGCCGTTGACCATGGATAACCAACCGGGGCATTGCAGCGCCGTAGGCGCGACCTATTTGTAGCACCGCACCCCACAAAACCCAAAAGCCCCGTAGGGGCGGCATATTCGGGGGGCATCACTCTTCAGTGGTTTTAAAAATATAACGACCGTCGTATTCCACGTTGAATTTCTCCAGCAACTCCACATATTCATCACGGAATGATTTCTTTGCGTGATGCCTTTGCTGGTTTTCAATATAACGAATCACCACACCGAGTTGGGAACGCGAATAAGAGAACGCGCCAAAACCCTCCTGCCAGGAAAATTTCCCCGCCACCCAGCGCTGCTGATTGATGAATTTGGATGATCCCGTTTTGACATCACCCACCAGATCCGAGAGCGAGGAATCCGGTCGCTGACCGATGAGCAGATGCACATGATCGGGCATGTTATTGATGACAATCAGCTTTTGTCTTCGACCAGAAACGATGCCCGTCATGTAGCGTTGCAATTCGTCGTTGTGTTTCGGCGCGATGAGATTTTGTCTGCCTTCAACAGCAAATACGACATGAATATAGATTTGTGTATAGGTATTGGCCATGAGCCGAAGATGCCGCTCCTGACGGAGCTTGAAAATATTATTTTGCGATTTGGCACTGCAAATAGATCGCCCCTGACGGGGCTGGGGGGAATCACC
>CAZUBG010000076.1:0-1708 GCA_964618545.1 uncultured Bifidobacteriaceae bacterium
TGCCATCCCCAACAATCGCACAATTACACTCATCTTGAAAGCAAATTAGAATTAGACGGTTTGCATCAGGCTGCTCCACTCGTTGCGGGCAAAATGCAGGTCGGAGTGGCAGACGCCACAATGGAGGATTTCAATCTTCACGTCGCGCGGGGTCGGTTCGCGTCGCGGAATCGAGGCGGAGGCCAGCGGTGAAGTTGCGCTCTGCGCTGCGTAGGCTTTGGTTTTGGTCGTCTTCATGGTTTCGATTTTTGTCATCAAACGTTGGCATGACTTTACCTCACCTGGGTGCGGTTGTCGCACCCGGGGTTGCTCCACCTGTTCTGATATTGCTCAAAACCGCAAGTCAGAGTTCCGGTCGAAAACGCATCGGGAAGCCATTCCGCCGGCGGGAAGTCAACGCTGCTGGCGATAATCGCTGGGAGTAAGGCCGGTTTCCCGGCGGAAAAATCGTGCGAAATGGCTGGGGTTGGCGTAACCGACCTCAAGCGCCACGTCCACCACGCTCCTTTTCGTTTCGCGGAGCAGGCGCTTCGCCTCATGCATCCGCACTTTGAGGAGATAGTGCGAGGGGGCTTCCCCCACGGCATTTTTGAACAGGCGATGAAAGTGAAATTTGCTCAAGCCCGCCAGCGCGGCCAGTTGCTCAAGGCGGAAGTCCTCGGCCGGGTGCGCTTTCATCCAATCCGTGATTTGTCGGAGCTTGTATCCCGGCAATGACGGACTGCCACTGCGCGGCTCTTTAATCAGTTCGGCTTAGTTTCGGGCCAGATGGATGGCGATGGTTTGGGCGACGCCTTGCACGAAAAGGGGGCTGGCCTTCCGACGCACCAACTCGCCGTGCAATTGTTCCATCAATGAATTTAAGGCGCCGTCGGCGAACGCCGAAGCATCCCGCAGCCTGGCACCTGGCATAGGCCGCATCCGCGCCAAACACCTCATCCAAAGCGCGTTGCAGCAGCGGCAGTTCAAGGAATACCGCCATGGATTCAAAGGGTTCGGAAGTCACCGTTTGCCAACGGCATTCATACGGAGCGCCTCCGGTGGTGAGGAAGAACGACCCCTTTTTGAGCCGCCGAGTCATCCACGGCCCATTCCCTTCCCGCTCCTGAAACTCGACCTCCCCCGACAGGGTCCACGCGAGAAACGGCTCGCTCACCGAGGGGAGCGGCAACGAGTTCACCACGCGTGGCAGGGCGATGGTCCAAGCCTTGATCTCGCGCCATGCCTTGCCAGCGCCAACCCGCAGGCATTTCCCGCCCACAAAGCGCGCGAATGATTCGGCGGAAGTTGTTTCGGGAATGGCCATTGGCAAAAACATTATTGCCAACGCCACGCAATGGCGAGTCCGTTTCAAAAAAAATCCCGGGGTGATTTTTCGTTACCTAGTAACGCGATGGAGCAAAAATACGGCTTGACACGGCCGAAAAACGCCTCAAATCACCAATGATTTGCCATTTTTTGTGTCAAGGAATAAAATTCCGCACTTTGGGTCGTTTTACGTTACTAGGTAACGAGCGTTTTCCGGAGGCGGGGGTAGAATCAAGGAAGCTGGGGGCGGAAAGGCCCCGGCGGCCGGAGGGAGACGGTCCCGCCGTTGATCTTTGAAACGGGCCGGCCCGGGGGCGAGACGCCGCCACCACGTTGGTGAAACCGGCGGTCTCACTCGTCCGGGCCTGGTTCTGGATTCCAACGCGCTGCGGGTCACAGA
>CAZUBG010000076.1:1808-22277 GCA_964618545.1 uncultured Bifidobacteriaceae bacterium
CTGGTTCTGGATTCCAACGCGCTGCGGGTCACAGAGCCGCGCTCCGGCCCGGGGGCGAGACCCGCCACCACGTTGGTGAAACCGGCGGTCTCACTCGTCCGGGCCTGGTTCTGGATTCCAACGCGCTGCGGGTCACAGACCCGCGCTCCGGGGACGGGCGGCGAGACGCCGCCACCACGTTGGTGAAACCGGCGGTCTCACTCGTCCGGACCTGGTTCTGGATTCCAACGCGCTGCGGGTCACTGACCCGCGCTCCGGCCCGGGGGCCGGGGCGAAAAACCACCCCAAAACGCAAACGAACGCAAGGAATCAAAAAGGACGGGTTAATTTTTTGTGGGCACGGGCGGTGATTTCGGTAACAATTTCATTTTTATATGAGTCAACTTGCCAATCAAATTGCCGTGGTCACCGGCGGCGGGCGTGGCATCGGCCGGGCCATCGCGCTGAAGTTTGCCGCCGAGGGCGCGGACGTTGTCATCGTCTCCCGCACCGCCGCCAATGCGGACACGGTGGCGGAGGAAATCCGCGCGCTGGGCCGCCGGGCCTGGCCCCTGGCCGCGGACGTGGCGGACGCCGCCGCCGTCAACGCCGCGGCCGAACAGATTCTCGCCGCCGCCGGCCGGGTGGACATCCTGGTGAACAACGCCGGGGTCACCCGCGACGGCCTGCTCATGCGGATGAGCGACGCCGACTGGGACACCGTGCTGGACACGAACCTCAAGGGCGCGTTCCTGGTGACCAAGGCCTTCGCCCGGGCGTTTGTGAAACAGCGCAGCGGGCGCATCCTGAACATTTCCTCGGTGATCGGCCTGATCGGCAACGCCGGGCAGTGCAACTACGCCGCCAGCAAGGCGGGCCTGATCGGCTTCACGCAGTCGGCGGCGCGCGAGCTGGCCTCGCGCGGCATCACGGTCAACGCCATCGCCCCGGGCTTCATCGAGACGGACATGACCGCCGACCTGAACGAGGCCCTGCGCGCCGAGTTGTTGAAGCGGATTCCCCTCGGGGTGCTGGGACAAACCGACGACATTGCGGCGGCGGCCTTATACCTTGCCAGCCCTTCGGCGCGTTACGTTACCGGGCAGGTTTTGACGGTGGACGGGGGCATGGTCATGTAGGCCCGAAAAAATATCCTGATTCCAAGCTTGACGATTCCACCCCGGATGGCATAGACACAAGGCAAATTATGGCAGACAAACCAATTGACCAGCGCGTAAAAGACATCATCGTTGAACAACTCGGCGTCAAAGCCGACCAAGTCACCCCTGAAGCCAAGTTCATTGAGGATCTCGGAGCCGACTCGCTCGACACCGTCGAGCTGATCATGGCCCTGGAGGAGGAATTCGGCATTGAGGTGCCCGACGACCAGGCGGAAAAGCTGCTGACGGTCGGCGACGTCACCAAATACATCGAGGACAACCAGAAATAACAGCGGGTGGGGATATTTCGGGGCAGTTGGGCTGGCATCAGCTTGAGCTGCCCCGTTCGATTTTATGGCAAGTCATCAAGAACGCCGCGTGGTGGTCACCGGCATGGGGCTGGTTACGCCGTTGGGTCACGAGCTGGAGGTTTTTTGGAGCCACCTGCTGGCGGGCCAGTGCGGCATCGGCCCGATCACGGCGTTTGACGTCACGGCCTTCGACACAAAAATTGCCGGGGAAGTCCGCAGCTTTGATCCCGCCCCGGCTTTTCCCTCGCCCAAAGAAATCCGCCGCACCGACCGCTACTCGCAGTTTGGGGTTTACGCGGGCTGGCAGGCGCTCAAGGATTCCGGGCTGGATCTGGCGAAGGAGAACCTGGATGAAATCGGGGTGTTCATCGGTTCCGGGATCGGCGGTCTGGCCACCACCACGGAGCAGCACAAAATCCTGCTGGAACGCGGTCCGGGGCGCATGTCGCCGTTCACGATTCCGATGCTGATCAGCAACATGGCCTCCGGCCTGTTCTCGATGTACCACAATTTGCGCGGGCCGAACTTCTCCATCTGCTCCGCCTGCGCCACGGCGAACCATTCCATCGGCGAAGCCTGGCGGACGATCAAGATGGGGGACGCCCAGGTCATGTTTGCCGGCGGGGCCGAAGCGACGATCATCCCGATCGGCATTGGCGGGTTCTGCGCCATGCGCGCCATGAGCACCCGCAACGAGGATCCCCAGCACGCCTCCCGGCCGTTCGACAAGGACCGGGACGGATTCGTGATGGGCGAAGGCGCCGGCCTGCTGGTGCTGGAGGAACTGGAGCACGCCCAAAAGCGCGGGGCGCGAATTTACTGTGAAATCGCCGGCTACGGCAACACCGCCGACGCCCATCATCTGACCGCCCCCGCGCCGGAAGGCGAAGGGGCCGTCCGCTGCATGAAAATGGCGCTGCGTTCCGGCGGCCTCAATCCCCCGGACATCGCCTACATCAACGCCCACGGCACCTCCACGCCCCAGGGGGATGTCTGCGAGACCAAGGCCATCAAGACGGTGTTCGGGGAACACGCCCGCAAGCTGGCCGTGAGTTCCACCAAGGGGGCCACGGGCCACATGCTCGGGGCGGCCGGCGCGGTGGAAATGATCATTTGCACGCTGGCCATTAAGAACGGCGTGGTGCCGCCCACCATCAACTACACGACGCCCGACCCCGAGTGCGATCTGGACTACGTCCCCAACACCGCGCGGGAAATGACGGTGAACGCCATCGTCAACAACTCGTTTGGTTTTGGCGGCCACAACTCGACCATCGCCGCGAAGAAGTTCGTGGGGTGATGTGATGCGCCACACCGGACGATGATTTCCGGTTTTTGCAACGTGCCCAAGCGGTGTTAGTTGGTGGTGAAATTGTGGATGATTTCCCGGATCTGACCGAGGAGGACATCCGCGCGTGTCCGGCCGATGCGGCTGATCGTGAGCAGCACACCCTGAATGCGCTGACCCCGCATGAAGCGGCTGTTCGACCATAATTCAAGCCATAAACTGGTTCGCCGACTGGCAGGCCTTTTCCCCGACTCGACGCAAACACAATGGTTGGGTTTCAGCACGGTTGCCCGCCCTGCCCATGAACCGGGGAGGGAATCGAGTCCCGGCGGGAATAATCCATGTCCGCCCTCACCCCGGCCGTCTCCCCCGGGAGAGGGAGAAGGATCGGCCGGCTCACAGAAATGCGAGGATGCCAGTGGTGGGAGGGCCCCAAGTTCAGGGGTTCAAAGCGCGATATTTCGTTTGGGCGAATTCTTCGGCGATTCCAGTCAACGAACGTCAGGATTGCAAAAATAAATGCGGCAAAGGCCAGTTTGCCGCCACGTCCGCAATGCCGGACGGGATGGTCGAAGGGTTGCCCGCAATAGCGCCAGAGGACTGGCGGACGGCGGGACGCTTTGCGCGAACGGGGGCTGCTTCGCGCCGGGATGATGGTTCTGGTTTTGACGCGCTGCGGCTCACGGAGCGGCGTTCCGGTTCCGTGCGCGGGTCAAGGCAGGGTTCCAAGGCATGGTCAAATGGACCGCAGGGAGGGGCTGGGGGGGAAGACAAATAATGGGCGGCGCAGCTGCACCGCCCCGCCTTGAAGCCGCCCGCGCTCCGGGGCGGCGGGCGGAATTCGGGGCTTGCCCAAGCGGGAGGGAATCGGGAAAATCAACCAGCCTATGAACCAAGCTGAAGTGATCGCCAAACTGCAAACCATCTTTGACACGGTGTTTCTGGAGCCGGTGGTGGTGACTCCCGCACTCAGCGCCAAGGACGTGCCGGAATGGGATTCGCTGACGCATATTTCCCTCATGGTAACGGTGGAAAAAGCGTTTGGCGTCCGGTTTCGGGTTGGCGAGGTGGAAAACACCAAGAATGTGGGGGAATTTGCGGACCTGATTATTAGGCGCCAGCAGGAGGCCTGATGCGCCCGGCGTTTGACTCCACCAAACAGGCGGCGGCCTTTACGCTGCTGCTGCTGTTTGTGCTGGCCGCCCCGTGGCTGTCGGCCAAAAAATTGTTGCCGCAATCCGGGCCGACCTATTCCTCCGAGAGCATCCGCTGGGAACGGAATCCGTGGCTGCAGTATTATATTTATGAGGAGACGAACGACATTGACATCGCCTTGGTCGGCTCCTCGCACATGGGTTTTGGGATTGATACGCCCTATGTGCAGCAAAAACTGAATGAACGGCTGGGGCGCGAGGGTTTCAAGGGCTATCACAGCAACCGCTGGATTCACGCCGCCGCGGTGGCGCTGACGTTTGCCTACTGGTCCGCGAGCCTGCTCTTCTTTGCCAACACGCTGCCGCAAATCAAAGAAATCTTTCAAACCCTGCGCTGACCCGTCATCATGAGCGAAACAGCTTCAATTGTGCGCACGTTTCATTACCGGGACATTGTGGAAGGCCAGCGGGAGACGCTGGATTACCCCCTCACGCCGGCGGTGTACCAGCATTTTCTGGACGCCTTTCAGGATGTCAGCCCGATTCATGTGGATGAGGCTTATGCCAGAGCGCGGGGCTTTGCCGGCCGGGTGATGCACGGGTCGCTGTTGAACGGATTTGTCTCCCATTTTATTGGCACCTGGTTTCCCGGACGCCTCAGTCTGTTGCTGGCGGTGGATTTGCGGTTTTCACAGCCATCGTATCTGGGAGATGTGATCCGGCTGGAAACCGTGGTGAGCCAGAAGATGGATGCGAAAAAGGTCGTGGTTCTGGAGGCGCAACTTTTCAACCTGACGCAAAACCATCCGGCCGCGCGCGGCCGCATCCAGGTCATGATGCAGGAGGAGGCATGAAGCGCACCGTGATTGTGACGGGCGGCACCAAGGGGCTGGGCCGGGAAATCTCGCTGGCGTTTGCGCGGCAGGGCTGCCAGGTGCTGGCGCTGTACGCCGGGGACGAATCGGCCGCCCGCGAATTTGAGTGCCTGCTGGCGGAAGCCGGGCTGGCCGGCGCGGCGGTGAAGCATGACGTTTGTTCCGAGGATGCCGCGCTCTGGACCCGGGCCGAGATTCAGACGGCGGATCACCTGACGCTGGTCCATAACGCCTGCGCGGCATTTGCCCCGGCGCCGCTGCATCAACTGACCTGGGCGGATTTTGAAAAGAACCATGCGGTGGCCGTCAAAGGAGCCTGGATGTGTTCGCAACCGATCCTCCGGCTCATGCTCCGGAAAAAAGCCGGCACCGTGATCACCATTTTGAGTTCGGTCATGGAGGGCGCTTCGCCGAGGGGGTTTGCCGCGTATGCCACCGCCAAACACGCGCTGCACGGGTTCACGCTGGCGCTGGCGGCTGAATATGCGCCGCGCGGCCTGAAGATTTTCAGCGTGTCCCCCGGCTACATGGACACGCCGTTGACCCGGGGATGGGATGACCGGCTGCGCCAGATGGTCCATGATCAGGCGGAACGTCGCACGCGGCCGGCCGAGGCCGCGCGCCAGATTGTGGAACTGGCCGGGAAGGCCGCCACGCCGGGATTGGGTGAAAACCATCCGGTTTGAGGCCGTTTCCTAATCCCGGAAATTGACAAACTGGAGGGCGACGGGGAATTCTTTGGCGCGGACGGCGGCGATGACGGTTTGCAATTCATCGCGGCTCTTGCTGTTGACGCGCACTTCGTCTCCTTGAATCTGGGTGGTGACCTTGAATTTGCCGTCGCGGATGAAGCCGGTGATCTGCCTGGCGACGGCGGCTTCAAGGCCCTGTTTGATTTTGATGGCCTGGCGGGCGTGGCCCAGGGGGGAGACGTCGGGGTCGCATTGCTCGACGCTTTTGAGGCTGATGCCGCGCTTGGCGAGGCGGCCGATGACCATCTCGTTCAGGGCGGCGACTTTGAATTCGTCCTCGGCGGTGAGCTTGATTTCGGTTTTTTCGAGCACAATTTCGGCTTTGCTGGCCTTGAAATCGAAGCGGTTGGCCAGTTCCTTGCGGGCCTGGTTGACGGCGTTTTCGAGTTCCATCGTGTTGACTTGCGAAACTATGTCGAATGAGGGCATGGGGGGAGCATAAAAAAAACGGCGGGAAAGAAAAGCGAATTTGCGGGGCGGGGCTCCCGAAGGGGGGGGGCCTTCCAAGTTGGCATGGGGAGGCCGAGGGGGCGTCCGGAGATTTTTTAATCGTTGGGTTGCGTGTTTTAGCGATGTTTCGCGTTCCGGGGCCTTTCGGACCCAAACCCACCGCGCGCCCCTCCCAACCCCATTCGCATCGCACCCTTGTGGGCGGCTGTCAAGGATGATTTGAAAAAGGCAAGAGCGGAAACGGAAAGCCGCGGATTTTTTAACCGCAAAATATACGAAATACGCGAACGAAGACGGGGAAATTCAAAAACCAATCCGCAAAATCCAGGGGAATCAGCCTCCGGGGGTTCTTCGCTGTTTTCGGTGGAATGCCATGGTCCGCAGTTGATTTGGCGGCCCGGCCGGTTGCCCGTCGGCGCCACGGCTGCGGACGCGCGCCGTTGGTGAATGGTTTGTCAATTCTCCCCGGTGGTTTCAGCCGTCCCTTTGGGACGCGTGGCTGGCTGGCCCAAACCTGGCGTTGAAACGCCAGGCGATGGCCGGCCAGTCCTCCGGGCCGGGGAAAGGGACGGCGATTGCCGGTGGTTAGGGAGTCGTCAGTTTCCATTCCACCGAAAACAGCGAAGAGCCCTTCCGGGTTGTCAGACAGTCGTGCTGTGACTGCGGGAACTCGTGTAAAAGCGCACACACAGCCCACGCGCGAAATATTAGGGCCTCCTGACGCCGGCTCCCACGAAGTTTTGATTTTGGCCGCCGGCCCGAAGGCGGCCGGCCATTGCGGAAGGGGGCAAAAATGCGGCGCTGGCCAGAGCCGCGGCCACGAGGCCGGGTTGGGGGATGGGCGGGAAATTTGCGGATTGAACCGGGCGGGGGGCTTGATACAGTGTCGCCACCATTTAGAATCCGACGCCATAATCCATGATGAATGACATCCGATGCAATAACGACATTGACCCGTGTCTCGCGGTGGTGATGCCGGTCTATAACGAGTCGGGAACGGTGGTGGAGGTGATCAAAGTGGTGCTGGCGCAACGCCCGGTGCTGGAGCTGGTGATTGTGGATGATGCGTCAACGGATGATTCCTGGGCCAAACTGCAGGCGGTGGCGGCAGGGGAGGCGCGGGTGAGGCTGATCCGGCATGAACGGAATCAAGGCAAGGGCGCGGCTTTGCGGTCAGGCATGGCCCGGGCCACGGCGCCGATCGTGATCATTCAGGACGCGGACCTGGAATATGACCCGACGGAATATTTTCGGCTGCTGACGCCCATTTTATCGGACAAGGCGGACGTGGTGTTCGGCTCCAGGTTCATGGGCAGTCCCAGCGGCCACCGGGTTTTGTATTACTGGCATGCCGTGGGGAACAATTATCTGACCATGTTTTCGAACATGGCGACGGGTTTGAATCTGACGGACATGGAGACGTGCTACAAGGTGTTCCGGCGGGAGGTGATTCGGAAGATCACCATTGAGGAGAACCGTTTTGGCTTCGAACCGGAAATCACGGCCAAGGTGGCGCGGCTGAAGGTGCGGATTTATGAAGTGGCGGTTTCCTATTATGGCCGGACCTATTCCGAGGGAAAGAAAATCGGCTGGCGCGACGGCTTTCGCGCGCTGTGGTGCATCTTCAAATACAACCTGCTGGCACACTCATGAGCGGACTACCCAATGAATCGGCGCAGACGGAGGATTTCGAGTTTGCGGCCTTGAACGAGGCGGAAAATTACCGGCGCGCCCTGTTGCGGGAATTTGCCACGCATTTGCGCGGGCACGTTTTGGAAGTGGGTGCGGGGATCGGGCAAATCACCGGACCCTTGCTGAAGAATCCCGCCATCACCCGATTGGTGTCCATCGAGCCCGACGCCCATTTTTGCAAAGCCTTCCGCGCGGCTTTTCCGGCTCACTCCATTCTTCAGGGGACGATTGACGACTTGATAAATGATGATCCTTGGAACGCCATTTTGAGCATCAATGTGCTGGAGCACATCTCGGAGGACGAGCGGGAACTGGCGATTTACCGGCAGAAACTGGGGCGGGAAAAAGGGGTGCTGTGCCTGTTTGTGCCGGCGCGCATGGAGATTTATGCACCGATTGACCGGGACTTTGGCCATTTCCGGCGTTACACCCGGCCGGAGCTGCGCCAGAAGTTGGAACGGGCGGGGTTTGAAATTCTACGGCTGCGTTATTACAACCTCATCGGTTACTTTGCCTGGTGGGTGAATTTTTGCGTCCTGCGAAGACGCGGCTTTAGTTTGCAGTCCGTGCGTTTCTTTGACCGGGTGATTTTTCCGCCGACGCATGGCATTGAGTCAAAAATCTGTCCGCCACCCTTCGGCCAAAGCCTGTTGGTCGTGGCCCGCGCCAAATGAAATCCCGTGCGCCTGGAATCGTCCTGCTGTGGATCTGGCTCTGCGCTTATTTGAATTGCGCCGGCTGGGCCTTGTCCGCGCTGCATCAACTGAATGCGCCGGGTTATACAGTGGCGTTATTGCTGGGATTGGGGATGCTGGCGGTCTGGCGCAAAAAAACCGGCATCCGCCTTTGCCCCCGGATTCGCTGGCCGGGAGGGCGGCGGCGTTTCAGCCGGTCGTTTCCGCTGGCTTATCTGGTTTTGGCGGCGCTGGCTTTTCTGGGGGGGGCTCTTTATGCGCCCACCAATTTCGACGGGCTGGCCTACCGCATCCCGCGGGTGTTGCACTGGCTGGCGGCCGGGCAATGGCATTGGATTCACACGGTTTTTCCGCGGTTGAATGCCCGGTCCTGCGGGATCGAATGGGTGTCCGCCCCGGTGGTCGCGCTGACGCACACCGACCGGCTGTTGTTTCTCATCAATACCGTCTCCTTTTTGCTTCTGCCGGGGCTGGTTTACAGTGTTTTCTGGCGGCTGGGGGTGCGGCGGCGGGTGGCCTGGCACTGGATGTGGCTGGCACCGACGGGCTATTGTTTTGTGTTGCAAACCGGCAGCCTTGGCAATGATCTGTTTGGCGCGCCGTTTGCATTGGCGGCGGTGGACTTTGCCTTGCGCGCGAAGGCCACGCAAGGCAAGCGCTGTTTTTATGCGTCGGTGCTGGCGGCGGCCTTGATGACCAGCGCCAAAACCAGCAGCCTTCCCTTGTTGCTGCCATGGGGGCTGGCCATTCTGCCCTCCTGGCGGTTGATGTTCCGACAGCCGCTGTGGTCGGCGGCGGCGGGGTTGGTGGCGTTGGCCGCCTCCTTTCTGCCGACCGCGCTGCTTGACGCCCACTATGCCCATGATTGGACGGGGACCCAGGCGGAAGTGACCGGTGTCAAGAGCGACCCACCGCTGCGGACGGCGGCCAATGTCGCTTTGCTCACGGTGCAGAATCTGGTTCCCCCCATCTTTCCCCTGGCCGGTGTTTGGAACCGGACGATCAACGCCCACATGCCGACCGGCCTGAGCCGGCGTTTGCACCAGACGATGGTGGAACCCCAGGCGGCGGAATTTAAGCTGGAAGAAATGCAAATGGAGGAAAATGCCGGTTTGGGCTTTGGGGTTTCAGTGCTGTTGATTGTCGGTGTGCTGGCGGCGGTCTGGCCGGGCGGGGGCGGTTTTTTCAGGTCGTCGTTCGACTCGGGTGAAGGCTTCTGGCTAACGGTCGTACGCTGGTCGCCGTTGGTTTCTGTGGTGTTCCTAGCCAGCCAATCCGGAATTGCGGCGCTGGCGCGGGTGCTGACTCCCTATTACCTGCTGGTATTGCCCGCGTTGCTGGCGCCGCCAGCGCAGGAGCGGCTGGTGAAAAGGCCCTGGTGGCGGGGGGCGGCGGGGGTGGTTTTTCTGCTGGCGGGGATGCTGCTGGTTATTTCCCCGCCACGACCCTTGTTCCCGGCGGTTACAATGTTTTCCGCCCTTCAAGCCAGGCACCCGCAATCAGCGACGCTGAAACGGATGAAAACGGTTTACACCGTTTATCGTGAGCGGAGTGAGGCCTTTGCCCCGGCGGTGGCCGTATTGCCGCCAGAACTCGAGGTGCTGGGTCTTTTTACGTTCGATGATCCGGAGGCTTCCTTGTGGCGTCCGTTTGGGAGCCGGCAAATCGAGCATATCCGCCCGGAGGATACGGCGGAAGATTTGAGCCGGCGCGGCATCCGTTATGTCTTGATCCCGACGGCCAAGTTTCAACCTTGGTTTCATTGCTCGCCGGAAGACTGGGTGCGCAACCTGAACGGGGCGGTCATTCAAAAGATTCCGCTCGAACTGCGGATTTCGGATGGGACGAACGACTGGTGGTTGGTGAAGCTGCCTTGAGCCTTAAGGCTCGACACGACTCCGGCAATGGTTAAAATTTCTGATCATGAACGGACCCCTTGAACTGACCATTTTGATGCCGTGTCTCAATGAGGCGGAGACGATTGCCCGGTGCATTGAAAAGGCCAAGGCTGGCTTGGAGCGTTCGGGGGTGCCGGGGGAAATCCTGATTGCGGACAACGGCAGCACGGACGGCTCCCAGGCGATTGCGGAGAAGCTGGGCGCCCGGGTGGTGGCGGTTCGCGCCAAGGGGTATGGCAATGCCCTGCGGGGCGGCATTGAAGCGGCCCGGGGCCGGTGGATTGTGATGGGCGATGCCGATGACAGTTATGATTTTTCCGAAGTGGACCGCTTTGTGAAGAAATTCCAGGCGGGGGATGAACTGGTGATGGGCTGCCGGCTGTCTTCCGGCGGGGGGCGGATCATGCCCGGGGCGATGCCGTGGAAAAACCGGTGGATTGGCAATCCGGTGCTGACCACCATCGGGCGGGTGTTTTTCAAGTGTCCGGCGCATGATTTTCACTCGGGCCTGCGGGGTTTCACGAAGGCGGCCTACGATAAAATGGAGTTGCAAACCACGGGCATGGAGTTCGCCTCGGAAATGGCGATCAAGGGGACGCTCAGGGGGCTGAAAATCGCGGAAGTGCCGATCACGCTGCACAAGGACGGGCGTTCGCGTCCGCCGCATTTGAAGCCCTGGCGGGACGGCTGGCGGCATTTGCGGTTCATGCTGTTGTACTCACCCCGCTGGTTGTTTCTCATTCCGGGCCTGCTGCTCTCGGCTGCGGGGCTGGCGGTGGTGGCGGCGCTGTCGCTGGGGGACGTGCGGTTGGGCGGGGTGGAGTTGAATGTCGGCACGCTGGCGGTGGCCGGGATGACGGTGACGATTGGGTTTCAACTGGTCGCCTTTGCGTTCTTCACCAAGGTGTTCGCCATATCTGAGGGGCTGTTGCCGGAGGATCCCAAGCTGACCGGAGCGTTTAGAATCTTCACGCTTGAGAAAGGCATTATTTTGGGGCTGCTGGTGTTGCTGGCGGGTGTTATACTGCTGGCCCGGGCGGTTTGGGTGTGGCACGAGGCGGGTTTCGGTCTGCTGAGGCCGGAGGAAAACCTGCGCCGGCTGATTCCGGCGGCCACGCTGGTGGTGCTGGGGATCCAGACGGTGTTTTCGAGTTTTTTCATGAGTGTTTTGGGTCTCAAGACCGTGTCGCGCAAGCCGCCGGGTGAATAATTCCAATGTGCTTTCAAGCTGAACTTAATTCGCCGGTCACCAACCTGGTGGTCCCGAAGGGAAGCGGTGACCTGACACAGGGCGGGGAGTCTGGACGGAAAATTCAAACATCAATCAGCAACATTCAGGGAAATTTCAAGCCTCAAGCCTCAAGGCCGAGGAAGTGGCCGGTGAGCAGTTCATCGGTTGAAACTGAGGAGGGGGGGGGTCGTATTCGGTCGTCCCTGCGGGACTTGTGGAATTTGGGAAACGCCCACCCACGGTTGAAACCGCGGGCTATGATCAAACGTCGCTCCGCGACTAACCACTGACATGATCGCCTTGGTCCGGCTCTGGATTTTGCTGTCGGCCCTGCTGGTCAGTGCGGGGTGGATTTTGTCCGCGCTGCACCAGTTAAACCGGGTGGGGTACGGAATCATTTTTGCACTGGCCATCGGGGCCTGGCTCTTGGGCAGGCCTAAAACCAAAGGGGCGGCGGGCGCATCCTGGGGACAGACGGCCCATAAGATTTGGTGGCGCGGCCGGCGCCTCCTGCCGGCCTCCTTCTTTATTTTGGTGCTTCTTTCCCTGCTGGCTGGGGAAATGTATTTGCCGCACAATGGCGACTCCGGTTCCTACCGTACTCCGCGCGTGCTTCACTGGCTGGGGCAGGAACAATGGCATTGGATTCACACGCTGGACATTCGGATGAACATTGCGGGCACCGGCTTTGAATGGCTCAGCGCCCCCATGATCTTGTTCACCGGTTCCGACCGGGGTTTGTTTCTCATCAACTGGGTGTCTTATCTGCTGCTGCCGGGTCTGATTTACAGCGTTTTCACACGCTTGGGTGTCCGAGGGACGGTGGCGTGGTGGTGGATGTGGCTGTTGTCCTCCGGTTGGTGCTTCGTCTGGCAGGCACAAGACACTGGCAATGACAGCTTTGCGGTGATTTACGCCCTGGCGTCCGTGGATTTTGCCTTGCGCGCCCGCCAAAGCCACCGGCTGACGGATTGGTGGCTGGCCCTGCTCTCGGCGGCGCTGCTGACCGGGACGAAACAAACCTCCATCCCGCTGGTCTTAATGTCGCTGATCGCAATCTGGCCGGGCATCCGGCCCCTGCTGACCCGCCCGCTGCCCACACTGCTGGTCCTGATCGTCGGCCTGCTTATTTCCGCTCTGCCGGTCACGATTTTTAATCTCCGGCATACTGGCAACTGGATGGGCACCACCACTACCGCCTATGGTTGGTCCAACACCGAGTTGGCCTCGCCCTTCTGGGGTGTCATCGGCAACACTTTTTGCCTGACCGTGCAAAATTTAAAACCGCCCATTTTCCCCCTGGACCATGCTTGGAACGGGGCCATGCAACATTTTGTCCACACCTCCTTTGGCTCCCATTTTAAATCTTTTGAGAACTTCGGCTATCTGGAGCAATCCGCCTCGGCGGCTTCGGCGGGCATTGGCCTGGGGGTTTGTCTGATGCTCCTGTTGGCGCTGTGGCGGGCCCGGCAACTCAAATTGGCCACCCCGGTCGGCCCGGTGCCGCCGACCGATGGCATAATCCGCCTGCTCTGGCTGGCCCCCTGGGTGGCACTGCTTGTTTTCATGGCCAAAGTGGGTACTTATGAGAATGCCCGGCAACTGGCTCCCTACTATGTTTTTCTTCTCCCCATTTTTCTGATTGCCCCCGGCCATGCCCGGGTGGTGCGGGAGCGGTGGTGGCGCCGGCTGGCGGGTATAGTAATGCTGGTCACCGTAATGATGGTGGTGACCTCACGGTCCTGCCCTTTGTTTCCGGCCCAAACCCTGTTTGGCTGGTTGCATGAGAAGCATCCCCAATCCCAAGTGCTGGCGCATGTGCTGGTCTCCTTCTCCTCCCAAAACGATGTGCGGATCCAACGAAATTGCTTCCAAGCCGACCTGCTCCCGGCCGAGAAGGTGATCGGCTATTATTCCATCGCAAACTGTGGGGCCGAACCCGGTTTATGGCTGCCCTGGGGCGTTCGCCGGGTGGAGCGGATTCTACCGGACGACTCGCGGGAATATGTTCGCTCGCTGAACATTCATTACGTCGTGGTGGACGAACAAGCCCTGGACATCACCCGGCAAACAATTGGGGACTGGCTGCGGGGCCATGATGGGGAATTGGTCAGCCAGGTCGTTTTCAACCTCCGTTGGGGCCACCCGCCCATGCATCTTTATTTGGTTCGAGTGATTCCAACATCCTGACCCCATGACCCTACAAACCAACCGGCTGTCATTAACATCACGTCCGACCGGGCTGTCCCTGGTCCGACTCTGGATTTTGCTTTCGACCCTGTTGGTGGGGGCGGGCTGGATTTTGTCCGTATTGCATCAATTGAATTGGGCTGGTTACGCGGTGGCTTTCGCACTGGTGGCGGCCGTTTACTTTTGCCGCCCAAAACCGGTCCGGCCAATCCCGACCCGACCGGCCCGGGCCGGTCGCAAACTTCTGGTCCGGTGCAAAAAAGCGGCGCCCGTGCTCTTCTTCATGCTCGCTGTCATGACCCTGGCTTCCGGGCTCTTGTACGTTCCAACCAATGCCGATTCGAACGGCTACCGGATTCCGCGGGTTCTGCACTGGCTGGCCGAAGGACATTGGCACTGGATTCACACCCTTGATGACCGCATGAACGTTGCCAATTGCGGTTATGAATGGCTCACGGCACCGCTGCTCCTCTTCACACACACGGATCGTCTGCTCTTTATTTACAACTGGGTTTCCTATTTGATGCTCCCCGGGTTGATTTTCAGCGTTTTCGTGCGCCTGCAAGTGCGTCCCCGGGTGGCCTGGTGGTGGATGTGGCTCCTGCCCTCCGGTTGGTGTTTTATTTTTCAGGCATCCTCGACCGTCAATGACAGTTTTGCGGCGGTGTATGCGCTGGCAGCGGTGGATTTCGCGCTGCGCGCCCGCCAAACCCGGCGGCTGGAAGAGGTGTGGTTCTCCCTCCTGGCGGCCGCCTTGGTGACCGGGACCAAGCAAACGGCGATGCCTTTGGCGCTGCTCTGGCTGATCGCCGTTTGGCCGGTGCGGCGGTTGCTCGCCACCCGTCCAGTGGTCACTGCAGCCGTCGGGTTGTCGGCGCTGATGATCTCAGCGGTCCCCACCCTGTTGCTGAATTACAGGTATGTCGGCACCTGGTCAGGACTGCCAAGGATGCTGGACGCGTCCTCACCCTTTTTTAGGACGCAGCCGCTAACCTCGCCCTTTTGGGGCGTGGTTGGAAACTTGTTTTGCCTGCCGGCACAAAACCTAGAGCCGCCGTTTTTCCCCTGGTCGGGACAATGGAATGCCGCCATGCGGCATTTTTTGGACACGCCCCTGGGCGCGCATTTCAGGGATTTCACATCCTTTGGAGCGCTTCGACCTGGCATCTCCGAGTCCACCGCCGGGCTTGGCCTGGGCCTCTGCCTGCTGACCCTGGTTTCGTTACTGGCTGCCGGCCGCTACCGCCGCCAAGCCACCCACCTGGCGGTGGCCGAAGGAAACGGCACGAACCGGTGGCTGCGGTTTGCACCCTGGCTGTTGCTGCTGCTTTTCATGGCCAAAATCGGCATTGACCAAAACGCGCGCCTATTTGCACCGTATTACATTTTTCTGTTTCCGGCGCTTTTGGTGTTGCCCGGCCAGACGGCTCTCACCCGAATGCGTTGGTGGCAACGGCTGGGCCTTTTCGTGATGTTGTTTGCCGCCGGGTTGTTGGTGGTGGCGCGGAACCGCCCATTGCTGCCCGCCGAGACCGTGATCACCCGCTTGGAATCCAAATATCCAAACTTAAGATTCCTGCGCAAGGCCTCCTATCTTTATAGCAATCGGGTGTCCATCGAGAAACTGCGCGACAGCCTGCCACAAGTCCTCCCGCCCCAGGAACCAGTAATCGGGTATGCCGCCTGCGTCGGTCGGAGCGAACCCTGGGTCTGGCTGCCCTTCGGCAGTCGGCGGGTCGAGCACGTCCTTCCGGGAGACTCGCCGGAACTGTTGTTCTCAGAAGGCATCCATTATGTCGTCGTGGAAAGCTCCATTCTCGGACGGGAAGGGGAAACCATCCAGCAGTGGGCCGCCAAACTGGACGGGGAATTGCTGGCGCAGTGGACCTTTGAAAAGGATCTGAACACCCCGCCGGCCGGGCTCTTTCTGGTCCGCCTGAACCCACCCCCTGCCCGTCCGGATCAGAAACGACCGCAGCCAAATTTTTAAAAAATTCCTGCCGGACACCCCGTCGCGGAGGATTCAACCCGAACCCGGGAAAAAATCAATCAGCCCTGCGTCGCAGAGCAGCCGTTTGCACGCCCGGGGTTTCAATCTGAAACGGACGGCACACCAGGCCCGCCCGGGCGTTGGGTGAGAAATCCGGCGCGGGGTTTTGGTACATCAGGCTCACGAGGCTGTCGCTGCGGAAATTCAGCCGGATGCCGGCGGTTTCCGCCAGTTTCAAGCCCGCCCACACCACCCGCCACGGCAGGGGAATGAAGGTGACTTTTTTGTCCAGCGCCCGGGCGATTTCCCGGAGCAGTTGTTTGAAGGGCCACGGTTGGTCATGGGCGGCGGTCAGCAGGCCGGACGGCCAGGGCGCCCCGGGCTGAAGCACGCTTGCGATATACGCAGACAAATCCTCGTGCTGCACCAGAAACTGGATTTGCGATCCGTCCCCGATCATCGGGATCACGGAGGACTTCCGCACCTGCGCCGTGAGTTTGCCAAACATCCCGCCGGGGCCCGGGCCGTAGACCAAGCCCGGGCGGATCACGAGCGCGCCCTGGTCCCGGGCGATGGTTTCAATGGCCAGCTTGGCGCGGCCGTAGAGGGAACGGCAGCCGTCATAGGCGCTGATGGTGGAGAGGCAAATGATTTTGCCCACCCCGGCCGTGCGCGCGGCCTGAAGCAGTTTTTGCGTGCCGGCCACGTTGACCGCCTGGATTTCCCGCCAGCCCAGCGGTTTGAAATCATAGGCGCAATGCACCAGCGCGGACACGCCCGCCAGGGATTGCGGGGAAACCTCCGCCCCCAGTTGAAAGGCCACCCCGCGCGCGCCGGGTTTGGGCCGGCGCGTGAGCTCCAGAATCTCCCAGCCGCGACCGAGCAGGAAGTTCTTAATGCAACCGCCCACATAGCCGTTGCTTCCCGAAATGGCGCACACTGGTTCCTGGCTCATAAGGTTTATTCGAGTCCGGCCGTTTCCCAGCCAATGCGATGAGCATTGGCCATCACTGAAAAGGTAATCGTGGTGGCCGGAATGGCCGGCAACACGCTCGCATCCACCGCATGCACCCGCGTCCAGCCCTGGGGACGCCCGAGGCAGTCGCTTTCAAACCGGCCCGGCTGGCGCCGCATGGGGAACGAGGCCCCGCTGTGGAAGCCGCGGCCGGGCTGGGTCAATTGCAGCATGGGGGGCAGCGCCAGCGCCCCCAGCCGGTGCGACTGGCGCAGCAGCGCGCGCAGCACCGCCTTCACCTTGCGCCGCGTTTCCGGATTGGTCCGGGCGTCCAGTTGCAGCCAGTCCTTTTCCCCGTCCCGCTTCAAAGTCATTTCCATGCAGGACGATTCATCCGAATGCAGATACCCTTGCACGACGATCATGCGCTCCATCAGCAGGCCCGTGAGCGCCCCCAGCGGCCCAAGGGTCTGGCGCACGGCCTGGCTGATGAGGTCGCTGTAGGTGTAGAGTTGCAGATGAACCGTGTGCCGGCTGACCGCCGGATCGTTCAATTCCAGGAACAACTGGCTCAGCGTATACAATGATTCCGTCTGCACCCGGCGGGTGCCGCGCGCCAGCAGCAGCGGGAACAAATAATACTGGCTGTCCCGCAACCGCAGCGGCTGGTCGCAGGCTCCCTGCGAGCGCAGCAAAATCTGCGCGGTCGGGATCACCCCGGTCGCCAGATACACCCGGCCTGCCGCCAGCGAAAAGGGCTGGCGCGTCAGCCGGTCGTAACCGCTCACCGTCACCCCGCCGGCGGTTTCCCGCAGCGTGGTGATGATCCGGTCGCGCTGATATTGAAAACGCGGATTCCCCCGCATTTCGCCAACGGTGTCGGCGGAATTGTAAATGCAGCCGTAGGGGCAGCCCGTCATGCACAGGCCGCACCATTTGCAACCCGGACCCTGCAGCGTGGCGGCGGCGCGCACCGCCAGCCGGGAACGCCCGAACCGCCACCCGGCCGCGCGGAGGGCCGTCCGGTGACGGGTGAGATTTCCGAGGAACAAATCCGCCTGCCGGCTGGGTTTGAGCGGTTTTGGCTGGTCGCAGTACAGCGGAAAAGGCTCCGCGAGATCATCCGTTTCCGCCGCCAGGCCGGTGAACGCCGTCACGGCGCGGTAATGGGGCGCGAGGTCGGCATTTTTCACCGGCCAGTCCGCCAGGTCGGCCTCGGCATAGGGCAGCATGGCCGCGCCCCAGACATTGCTGAACCCGCCCAGCGCCAGTGACGGCTCCAGGCTCACGTCCTGCGTCCGCCAGGGGATTTCCGTTTCGGTGTCGCGATAGGGGAAATCCGAGCCAAAAATCAATTTGCGCGGCAGGCCCTTGGCGGTGGGGGCCAGGTTGCCGGTCAGGGCCAGCCGGTCGGCGGCGGTCAATTCGCCGGGTTCTTTGGCGGCCAGCGGACGGAGGATCCGGGCGCGGTCGGCTTCCAATTCCAGGCCGGCGTCGAGCATGAGCACATGCGCGCCGCGCGCCAACAGCCCCTTGGCGCAGGCCACCCCGGCCGGACCGGAACCAATGACACAATGGGTAATCGCCATTTGAGGTAATCCAATGGTTTATTTCCGGCTCGCAAACAACCGGGGCTTCAAAAGGCCGAGTTTTGCCAGTCGAAACTGAGTGCCGACAGTTAAACAGCCAAAGCCATATTTCACACTGCGCCGGAAGTTGATGGACGAGGCTTCCTTGAAATATTTGGTGGGGCAACTCACCTCGCCAATGGTAAAGCCGTGCCAGAGGATTTGGGCGAGCATTTCATTGTCGAACACAAAATCGTCGGAATTCCGGGAGAGGTCGAGGGTTTCCAGGATTTCGCGGGAAAACGCCCGGTAACCGGTGTGATATTCGGAAAGTTTGGCGCCCAACAGGACGTTTTCCGCAAAGGTCAGAAAGCGATTGGCGACATACTTCCACCACGGCATCCCGCCACGCAGGGCATGACCGCCCAAAATCCGACTGGCGAGGACACAGGGATGCAGTTGATTGGCAATGATCGAGGTGAGGGCGGGGATGAGCTTGGGGGTGTATTGATAATCCGGGTGGACCATGATGACAATGTCAGCTCCCGCTTCCAGAGCCAGCCGGTAACAGGTCTTTTGGTTGCCCCCGTAGCCTTTGTTTTGATCGTGGACATACACGCGGACGCCGGGCAGGGCTTGCGCAATTTCCACCGTATTATCGCGGCTGCGGTCGTCCACGAGGATGATTTGATCCACCATCCCCTGTTCCATGACTTCGTCGTAGGTTTTGCGGAGCGTGCGGGCCGCGTTGTAGGCGGGCATCACCACCACGATTTTTTTTCCGCGATACATTTGACGGACAGGGTGCTAAAAATCGCCGGGAAGTTCAAACGGTAAAAATTTTGCATTTCCGCATGGAAAATGGGAGGACAAAGGTGAACAATGCACATTTCAACTGTGAATGAGCATTAAACGGCAAACCCTCTGGAGTCTCGCCCCACTGGTGGTGACGGCCGCCGTGGCCTTTTTCTCCGCGCCCTTGTTTGTGCGTTATCTGGGCACGGAAATGTACGCCATGTTTTTGTATGTCACCGGCGTCAGTGCCATGTTCGGCTTTGCGGATCTGGGCTTGGGAACGGTAGTTGGACGCAATATCAGCATGGCCCTCGGAAAAAATGACCTGGCGGCCGTGCGGCGTTACTGGGGGACGGGCAATCTGATCGTTCTGCCCGTTCTCATCCTGGTGACCCTGGGTTTCATTGGCCTGATGGTCTGGCTGGGACCCCTGTGGTTTGACAAGCTGGCCCCGACCCATGTCGGGCTGTTTCGCGCCTGTCTGGTGGTCAACGGATTGGGCCTGTTCTTTGCCTACTACGGGACATTCTGGCTGGCGGTGTCCCAAGCCTATCTGGATTTCAAATTTATCGGCCTGATCCGGGCGGTGGTGTCGCCGTTGCAAATCATTCCGTCGGTGCTGTTGGCCGGTCATACGCACAACCCGTTCTGGGTGCTGGCCTGGGGAACCCTGGTCGTTATGGTGCAACTGGGGATTCTCATCTGGCACGCCCGGCGGCATTATTCACTGGGCCTGTGCCTGGGTTCGGCCCGGCTGTCCTGCGCCCGGGAGATGGCCGGATACACGGCCAAAATGATCGTGGGGCTGGTGATGGGAGCGATGTTTGCCCCCATGGTTCCCAGCCTGCTCGGCCGGCTGGCAACCACCGTCGCTTTTGTTCCCTACGGCCTTTCCAACAACATCGCAGCCCGGCTGCAAAGCCTGAGCGTGGCGGTGATGGGACCGGTGCTGCACAACACGGCCCGGGTGATGGAGGGCAGCCGCGTGGCGACGGCGAAGATTTACAATGACTCCTTCGCGTTCATGTTTGACTGGTATCTGCTGGCCGTTCTTTGGCTGGGGCTGTGGCATCCAATCCTGCTGCGCGCCTACCTGATTCACACGATGGGTTATCCCCTGGGACAGGATACCGCCGTAGCCGTCGGCCCCCTGCTGATCCCTCTTGTGCTCGCCTGCGCCTTTTCCGCCATGTCCAATATTTCCACGGCCCAACTAACCTCCATCAACCGTCTGGGCACCACGATCATTTTCTCCATTGCGGCCGGATTGCTGTCGGTGGCCGGGGTGTTGCTCGGCTGGCGGATGGCCGGGATGCTGGGAGCGGTTTACGGTTACCTCTTCAGCCGGATCGCCTTGGTGGCCCAGGATTTATACACCATCCGCCTGATCCGGGCCGGCGGCTGGCTCGATCCCCACACCTGGTGGAAAGTCGCCGGGCAAAGTCTGGTGGCCACCTTGTTTGCGCTGGTGTATCTGGTCCTGCCC
>CAZUBG010000077.1:0-22205 GCA_964618545.1 uncultured Bifidobacteriaceae bacterium
GTTGGTCTGTCCGCCTGTCACATGAACGGAGCGGGGACGCCCGGTGGGTGCTGATTTAGGAAGAAACTGGTGGGGGCGGTGCGACTGGACGGTTCGGGGGTGGGACCGCAAAAGCGGCAGGGGCTGCCGCTCTACAGGACGCTGCACGCCTTCCGGTGCGGATGCTCAAGTGGGATCGCAATAACAGTTCCTTCAGTCATTTTCTGATCGTTTAATGCAACTACATTACAAAACATACGGACAGGGGGAACCGCTGGTTCTTTTGCACGGGCTGTTTGGCAGCTCGGACAACTGGCACGGCATCGCCACCCGGCTGGCGGAGCGTTTTCAGGTGCTGGTTCCCGATCTGCGCAATCACGGCCGCTCGCCGCACAGCGCGGAGATGAATTACGGGGTGATGGCCGGGGATGTGGCTGAACTGTTGGAGACTTTGGCGGAGCGCGGGTCTGTGACCCCCAGCCACTCGCCCGCAGGACGAGGGTTGAATCCAGCTTCCGACGCTTCTGACCAAGTGGGCGCTGCGGCTCACAGAGCCGCGCTCCGGGGGACGACGGCGGCGGTCCTGGGTCATTCCATGGGCGGCAAGGTGGCCATGCAACTGGCGCTGACCCATCCCAACCTGGTCCACAAGCTGGTGGTGGCGGATATGGCGCCGCGCGCTTATGCTCCCCGGCACCTCGAAATTCTATCGGCCATGATGGCGCTGGACGTGGCTTCGTTCTCATCACGCCAGGACATCGAGGCGGCGCTGGCCGGGCCGGTTCCTTCGCTGAACCTGCGCCGTTTTCTGTTGAAGAACCTCGGGCGGGGAGCCGGTGGAGAGTTTGAATGGAAAATCAATTTGGCCGCGTTGTCGGAGCATTATCCGGATTTGAGGGCGGCGCTGTCGGCTCCGCATCCCTACGCGGGGCCGACGCTGTTCCTCCGCGGGGAGCGGTCGGATTATATTCAGGCGGCGGATGAACCCCTGATTTTCGAATTGTTTCCCCGGGCGGAAATTCGGACCATTCCCGGCGCGGGTCACTGGCTGCACGCCGATGCGCCGGATGAATTTGTCCGTCTGGTTCGGGAATTTCCGGGGTGATCCGGCGGACCAGACTTCAGTGCGGGTGGACGTGGCCCAGGATGTGGGGCCGTTCCAGTCCGTGGGCGAGCATGAGTTCCTCGTTGCCCAGCAACTCGCAGGTCGGGCCGTCCGCCACGACTTCGCCGCGATCCAGGACGACGACCCGCGAACACAGTTCGACGACCAGCTCCAAGTCGTGGGTGGCGATCAGTTTGGTGGCGGGGATCTGACGCAGCAGGGCCTTGAACTCGCGTCGTCCGCGCGGATCGAGGTCGCTGGTGGGTTCGTCCAGCACGAGAATGGAGGGGGCGCAGGCCAGCACGCCGGCCAGGCACACCCGGCGTTTTTCCCCGTGGCTCAAATGATGGGTGGCGCGGTGCCCGAATCCCGCCAGCCCCACGCGGGCCAGGGCCGAGTGGGCGCGTTCGGCGACCTCGGCCTCGGTCAGGCCGAGTTGGTGCGGGCCAAAGGCCACATCTTCGAGGACGGTGGGGCAAAAAAGCTGGTCGTCCGGATCCTGAAACACCAGGCCGACCTGACGGCGGATGTTGGCGAGGTTTTCCGGCGTCAGGGATTGACCGAGGACTTTGACGGCGCCGGGCGCGCGTTTTTTGTCCGGCAAAATGCCGTTGAGATGGAGCAGCAGGGTGGATTTGCCCGAGCCGTTGGGGCCGAGCAGGCCGACGCATTCGCCGGGGTCCAGGCTGAAGCTGACATTGCGCAGCGCCTGGGTGCCGTCGTGGTAACGGTAGCTCAACTGGTTGATTTCCAGCGTCTTCATTTCCATCCGCGCGCACACATGGCGTCGTAAATCCGTTCGGCCCGTTCGGTGGCGCGGACAAACAATTGCCCGACGACGGTGGCCAGGGTCTGCCAGCGCCGCCGGCGGTCCGGGAGAAAGGTGCGGCTGGCCCGGGCGCGGCTCATGCGCTCGGCTTCATCGGCGAGGACGAACAAATAACGGTGCATCAAGGCCATGGTGGTGATGAGCAGGGCGGGGACGCGCACGCGTTGGAGGAGGCGCAGGATTTCGCTGAAGGGCGTGGTGTTGGAGACGAGAATGACGGTGAGCAGGCACAGGATGCTTTTCAGGGCGAGGCCCAGAAAGGTGGCGCGGGTCGCCGGTTGGAAGGCATTGACCAGGGCCACGCCCAGCACAAAGGGGGACAACTCCAGCAACCGGCGCAGCAAAAACAATGGTGGCAGACGGCTCAAGCCCGCCACGAGGAGCAGGAGTAATCCCACGCCGGCGAACCAGGCGGTGACGTGCAACGGCAGCAGCACGGTGCCCAGAATGATCGTGAGCGCGCCCCCGAGCTTGAGCCCCGCCGGCCAGTGATGCACCGGACTGGCAGGCTGATGGGAATGGCCCAGCCACTGGGCGTTCATAATTGAGTGGAGCCCTCCGCACCGGTGGGCTTGGGCACCAGCCAGCGGCCCAGCAGCAGGGCCAGGCCAAAGACCACGAACACCCCGACCGCCCCGGCCAGCGCCGTGGCCCCAACGGCCCAGTGCAGGCCGGGAATCTGGTAATCCGGTGCCGGCGCGGGCAGATGGGCGATGACGGCGCGGGGATTGGCCCCCCATTTGGCCGCGACGGAATCGAGGCCGTCCGGCCAGGAACAGGCAAAGGGAGCGACAAACACGGCCACGCCGAGCGTGACCAGCGAGCCGTAGCCGATGAGTTCGCCCAGCCGCCGGGTGCCATTGACCGGATGGCCGTCGGAAATGAGTTCCGGCCGGGTGCGTTGAATCGCCAGAAAGACCAGTGCGCTGATCAAACCTTCGCCGAGGCCGATGAGCATGTGGACGCCGGTCATGGCCGGAAAGCCCACCGACCACGGGATGGTGCCCGACCAGGCCAACTCGCCCGCGCAACTGATGGCGGCGATCACTGTGGCGGCCCAGCCGGCAAAGGCCAGCGCGGTCACCCGCCCGCGCACGCCGGGCAACAAGGCGCTCAACGCCCGGTAAAGGGCGTAACCCACCACGGAATTCACGATGCCCATGTTGAAGATATTGGCCCCCAGGGCGGTCACCCCGCCATCGGCAAACAAGAAACACTGCACAATCAGCACGGTGGTGACCACCACCACGGCCGCGCCGGGCCCCAGCAGGGCGGCCACCAGCGCGCCACCCACCAAATGCCCGGAAGTGCCGCCGGCCACGGGAAAATTCACCATCTGCGCCGCAAACAAAAAGGCGGCGGCCAGCCCGAGCAGCGGCACGCGCCGGGGCGGGAGTTCGCGTTTCACCTGCCGCAACGCCAGCGCGACCCCCAGGGCGGAAAGCGCTCCGGTGGCGGCCGCCGTTTTGGCATCCAAAAATCCGTCAGGAATGTGCATGGTTAACCGTTGTAAATTAGTAACACCAATTTTTTTAAACGTAACACCAAGGGTTCCAGGCTGTCAAGGATGGAACCATGGGCGCGGCGGTTTTTCCGATTTTTCCGTCGCAGTCACTCCGCGCTTGTGGTAGTAGTAGGATGAATGGGTTTGCCGTCCGATAAATCTGCCGGGCCGACAAGGCCGGGGGTTGACGCCTCCGGGCATCCGTGCGTGGCGCGGTCGGTGGTGGACACCCTGGCGGAGGAGGCCGGGCTGGAGGCGGTGACCATTAATCCGGCGCAGCAGAAAATCTCGGTGGCCACCCTTGGTCGCGCCGATGTGGAGCGACTCACCCAGCGGCTGACCCAAAAGATTCAAACGGCGGGGCAGGCCGAGGAACCGCATGGGTGCGCCATCCTCAAGGATGGCAGCGACTGTTCGGGCTGCGGTCATTCGCTCAACGAGGCGGAGCAGAAAAAGATTTCGATTCACCACGAGGGGGCGAGCACGACCATTGCGCGGGTCACCTGTCCCACGGCGCCCAAATTCTGGCGCTGGAGCGACATTCCGTTTCCCAAGATCGTCCCGCGTGAAGTGGAGCTGCCGGATGATGATCATGCGGCGGACGAATGGAAGCCGCAGCTTGCGCTGGCGATTTTGTGCGGCGCGCTGGGTTTGACGGCGCACGGGCTGTCCGGGGTTTCGGCCGGCTGGCCGGTGGCGGTCTATGCGCTGAGTTTTCTGGCCGGTGGATTTTTCCCGGCGGAGGAAGTCTGGGAACGCCTGCAAAAGCGCGCCCTGGACGTGCATTTTCTGATGCTGGCCGTCGCCGCCGGGAGCGCGAGCATCGGGGCCTGGGGCGAGGGCGCGACGCTGCTGTTCCTGTTCTCGTTCTCCGGCGCGCTCGAGCATTATGCCCTGGGGCGGACGCAAAAGGAAATCCGGTCGCTCTTTCGCGAGGCCCCCAAAACCGCCGTGATGCTGGATGCCCGGGGACAGGAAGTCGAAGTGCCGGTGGAAAAGGTCCGGCCCGGCGCACGCCTGCTGATCAAACCGGGGGCCCAGTTTCCCGTGGATGGGGACATCGCGAAGGGGGCGACCGCCGCCGACGAATCCAATCTCACGGGGGAAGCGACGCCGGTGGAAAAAGCGGCCGGCGATTCCGCGCTGGCCGGCACCATCAATTTGTGGGGGGCGGTTGAGCTGGTGGTCACCCGTCCGGCGGCGGAAAGTTCGCTGCAAAAAATCATTGCGCTGATCAAGGAGGCGCAGCATCAAAAGGCGCCCGCGCAGCAGTTCGCGGACAAGTTCAGCACCTATTACACTTATGGGGTGCTGGGACTGGCGCTGCTGATGTTTTTTGTCTGGTGGCTGGGTTTTCATTTTGCCCCGTTCAAGGCGGCGGTGGAATCGCAAACGGCGTTTTACCGCACCATGACGCTGCTGGTGGTCTCCTCGCCCTGTGCGCTGGTGCTGTCCATTCCGTCGGCGGTGCTGGCGGCCATCGCTTCGGGGGCGCGGCACGGCATTTTGTTCCGGGGCGGGGCGGCGGTGGAAAAACTCGCAGGGGTCACCATTGTGGGCCTGGACAAAACCGGCACGCTCACCACGGGCGAATTGCGGGTGGAGAAGGTGGAAAGCTTCCCGCCGGGCCGCGAGACGGAAGTGGCGCGACTGGCTTATTCGCTGGAAAAATTATCCACCCACCCGCTCGCGCGTGCGATCACCCGGCATGGCCGGCAACACCAGCTTGGCCCGCTGGAATTTGACAAGTTTGAATCGGTGACCGGCCAGGGTTTGCGGGCGTGGCGGCAGGGGGCCATCGGCCGGCTGGGCCGCCGTGAATGGCTGGCCCGGGACGGGCGGCACGCGGACCGCATGGCGCTGGTGACCCCGACGGACGCGGGGTTTTCCGAAGTGTGGATTGAGCAGGACGACTTGCTGGGCCGGATTGTGATGCGCGACGACATCCGCCCGCAGGCCGCGGCCGTGGTGGCCGCCCTGCGCCGAGCCGGTTTGCGCAGTGTGGTGCTGACGGGAGACCGCCAGTCCACGGCGGATCATTTGAACCGGCAGATCCATTTGGATGAAGTGCGGGCGGAATTGAAGCCGGAACAGAAGGTCGCCGCCATTCGCGAATTAAGCGCGCACGGCGGGCGGGTGGCCATGATCGGAGACGGCGTGAATGATGCGCCCAGTCTGGCGGCCGCGCACATTGGGGTGGCCATGGGCGCGCGGGGTTCGGATGCCGCGCTGGAGCAGGCGGACGTGGTGTTGATGCACGACCGGCTGGAGAACTTCCTGGCCGCCTTCAGTTTGAGCCAGCGCGCCCGCCGGGTGATTCGCCAGAACCTGTTTATTTCACTGGGGACGGTCGTGGTGCTGGTGTGCCTGGCGCTCGCCGGCCTGATTCCGCTGACCGTCGGCGTGGTCGGCCATGAAGGCAGCACGGTGGTGGTGGTGATGAACAGCCTGCGGCTGCTGTTGGGCGGGGCTAAAGGGCTGGCGGTGGCTGATGCTGTGACATGACGCCGGATGATTTCATGCGCGAAGCCATCCGGCTCTCGCTGTTGGGGATGCGCAAAAAGGGCGGGGGCCCCTTTGGAGCCGTGGTGGTTCAGCAAGGAAAGATTGTCGGACGCGGCTGGAACCGGGTGACGGCCACCAACGATCCGACCGCCCATGCGGAGGTCACGGCCATTCGCAACGCCTGCCAGAAGTTGAAGACATTCAGGCTTGAAGAGTGTGAGCTGTACAGCAGTTGCGAACCGTGTCCGATGTGTCTGGCGGCGATTTACTGGGCGGGGGTGGCGCGGGTGTATTACGCCAACACCCGGCTGGATGCGGCGAAAATCAACTTTCGCGACAGCCTGATTTACCGGGAACTGGCCCGGCCCATCGCCCGCCGGCAAATTCCCATGCTGCCTTTGCTGAGGACGGAAGCACTGACGGCGTTTGCCGAATGGAAAGCCCGGACGGACAAAATTGAATATTGACGCTTCCCAGTGCAGCCGGAACAATTGCCCGACGGACGACTCCAATCGTTGATTGAAAACCAAATTGAAATGGATTTTGGCCGCCCCGGTGGTGGCGTTTGCGCTGCTGCAATTCACCAATCCGGATCGCACAAACCCGCCGGTGACGCCGGGGAGTGAACTCTTTGCGCGGAATCCGCCACCGCCGCCGGTCGCCGCGCTGCTGCGCACCTCGTGTTTCGACTGCCATTCGCAGGAAACCAAATGGCCGTGGTACAGCCGGGTCGCGCCGATGTCCTGGCTGGTGGCCAGTGATGTCAAAACCGGCCGGTCCAAACTCAATTTTTCCGACTGGCCGTTTAATGATCCGACCCGGGCCTCCCGAAAATTTGGCAACATCAGCGACGTGGTGGATGCCGCCGAAATGCCGCCGAAAAAGTACACCCTGATCCACCGGGAGGCGGTCCTCTCCGCCGATCAGCGCAAGGCGATCGTTGACTGGGCGGAAGCCCAGGTGGACCTCCTCAAAGGCAATGCCGGTCCCAAATAATTTATGTTACATTCCGAATTAATCCCCGCCGCCGATGCGAAATCCCGGCGGCTGATGGTCATGTTGCACGGTTTGGGTGACAGTATCGAAGGCTTTCGCTGGCTGCCGGAGGCGATGGAACTGCCCTGGCTCAATTACCTGCTGGTCAACGCCCCGGATGATTATTATGGGGGGTACTCCTGGTTTGATCTGGACAATTCCCGGCCCGGGATTGAACGCAGTCGTCAACTGCTGTTCGCGCTGCTTGACGATTTGCGCGCGAAAAATTTTCCGACCGAACAAGTCACCCTGGGCGGTTTTTCACAGGGCTGCCTGATGTCCATCGAGGTGGGCCTGAGTTATCCGCATCTGCTGGCGGGCATTGTGGGCATTAGCGGCTGGGTGTTTGATCCGGAAAAACTGATCAGGGAAATGCCCGCCGTCGCCGTCCAGCAGCGCATTCTGATGACCCACGGCACGGCGGACCCGATGATTCCCATCGTCAAACCACGGGCGCAAATTCCGTTCCTAAAAGCGTCGGGCATCAACGTCACCTGGCGGGAATTTGCCAAGGCTCACAATATTGCCGGCGAACCCGAAACCGCCCTGATCCGCGAATTCATCAAGGCGGGCTATCCGGCCTGAAAGGGCGAATCTAAGCCGCGTTTTGCGGTGTGATTTCACTTTTCAAGGCGGTCATCAGGGCTTCCACCCGGGAATCCAATTCGGCCATCCGGGCTTGGATTATTGACTGGTCGCCCGCTTTGGCAGCCTGTTCGATGGTTGAGGTGAGGCCGGATAGTTCTTCTCCGCCGACATTGGCGGCTGCCCCCCTGATTTTGTGCGCTTGATGTCCAATGGATTTGGGGTCTCCGGTCTGCGCCAGCTGTTTCAACTGTTGAATTTGACCGGGCAAGTCCCCCAGAAAGGTCTCAATGATCATGCGGGCGAGTTTTTCATCATCCATCAGCCGGCTTAGGAACGCCGTCCGGTTAAAAACGGGAAGACCCGATTCAACTGGCGAGGCGGCGACGGGGGCCCCCGGTCTGGCAGCCACCGGCGCGGCGGTCTGCGTGCCAGGTCTCAGCCACTTTTCCAAGGCGGCGATCAGGGCGGGAACTTCGATTGGTTTGGTGAGGTAATCGTTCATGCCCGCCTGCTGGCATTCTTCCCGGTCCCCCTCCAGGGCGCGGGCGGTCATGGCAATGATGGGGACCTGATGGTTCAGGATTGGCGAGGCGGGGTCGCGGATGAGGCGGGTGGCTTGGAGCCCGTCCAACCCGGGCATTTGGACGTCCATCAACACCAGATCGTATGACTGGACTCCGAGTGTCCCGACCGCTTCGGCACCGTTGTTCGCCACGTCGGCTTGCAAGCCCAGTTTTTTCAGGATGCCCAGGGCCACCAATTGGTTGGTGTGATTATCCTCCACCAGCAGAACACGGGTCTGTCTGGCTCCATTGACTGGCGCAAAACCCAAGGGAGTGCGGGCTGGAGGCGCAACGACTTTTTTGCCGGCCAAAACCTGTGCCAGCACTTCTTTGAGTTTTTGCCGGCGCGCCGGTTTGCGCAGCGCCGCCGCAAAGCCCGCCTGCTCCATTCGCTGGAGGCTGACCCGCTGACCCAGGGAGACACTCATGACCAGGCGGATGTCTTTGAGCAGAGGATTGGTCTGGATGGCAGCGATGAGCGACTGCTCCTCCATTCCGGGCAGCTTGCTGTCGAGAATCGCCAGCGCGAAAGGATCCCCGTCCTGGCGGGCTTGAGTCAGGGATTGGAGGGCGGAAGCCGCATCCGCGACTTCCGCGGGCCGCAGCCCCAGCGAACCCAGGGAAAGCCGGAGCATTTCCCGGTGGATGGGCTGCTGGTCGGCAAGCAAAACCCTCACCCCCGGCGGCACGGTGGCGACAGAGGGGGCCTCGGCTTGAGGCGCGGAGGCTTTGGCCAGCCGCAGGTTGAACCAAAATTCCGAACCCCGGCCGGGTTCGCTCCGCACGCCGACATCGCCGCCCATCAATTCAATCAACTGTTTGGAAATCGCCAGGCCCAGACCCGTGCCGCCATACAGCCGGGTGGTGGAGGAGTCGGCCTGGGTGAATTTGGCGAAGAGCCGGCCAACCTTGTCGGCGGGAATGCCGATGCCCGTGTCGCTGACGGCAAAATGCAACTGCACGCCATCGGGAGTGTCTGAAGTCAGACGAACGCGGATGACGATTTCACCCTGGTGGGTGAACTTAATGGCATTCCCGGCGAGGTTGATGAGAATCTGCCGCAAACGTCCGGGATCCCCCCGGAGATCGGTTGGGACGTCCGGGGCGACGATACAACCCAGGACCAGTCCCTTTTCATGCGCCCGCAGCGCCATCACCTCGGCCAGATCATCAAGCAGGGAGGGCAAATTAAAGTCCAGATTTTCCAAAATGAGCTTGCCGGCCTCCATCTTGGAAAAGTCCAGGATGTCATTAATCAATCCCAGCAGGGCGACGCCGCTGGCCCGGGCGATCCGGGTGTAATGCTGCTGTTCCTCGGTCAGGCGGGTGTCAAGGAGCAACCCGAGCATGCCGAGCATGCCATTCATGGGGGTGCGGATTTCGTGGCTCATGTTGGCCAGAAAGTCGCTTTTGGCGGCATTGGCCAGCTCTGATTGGACGGCCATGTCATTCGCCCGTGCGGTGGCGAGTTCCAGTTGTTCGTTGGTGGCCTGCAGCTTCGCTTCCGCAAGCTTGCGGGCGGTGATGTCCTCCTTGAGGCCGAGGAAATGGGTGATTTCGCCGTTTTGGTCCTTGATGGGTGAAATGTAGGCGTTTTCCCAGAACAACTCCCCGCTTTTTTTCTTGTTAAGGAACTCCCCCAGCCATTCTTTGCCGCTGGTGATGGTCTCCCAGAGGCGGCGGTATTCATCCGGGGTCGTTTGACCGGATTTTAACACGGCGGGGGTGTTCCCAATCAATTCGGAGGCCTTATAACCAGTGACTTCGCAGAATTTGGGGTTGACGAATTCAATGAGACCCCGGCGGTTGGTGATGACCACGCTCACCGGGCTTTGTTCGATGGCCAGCGAAAATTTGCTCAGGGAGTCCTCGGCCCGTTTGCGCTCGGTGATGTCATAAATGATTAAATGCAGGGCAATGCGCGCGCCAAAATGAATGCGACTGGCGGACACTTCCACGTCCCGCAACGAACCGTTTGCCAGCCGGTGTTGGAAGACGAACCGCCGTCCTTGTTCCTGCCGGACGGAGGCCATGGCCGACAGGTCTCCCGAGGCCGGATGCACATCAATATCCGTGATGCGCATGGCCGGCCATTGCTCCGGTGGATAACCGTAGAAGCTGGTGGCGGCGGCATTGGCGGCAATGATGGTGCCATCCCGCTGATCGAGCAGCAGCATGGCCGCTGAATTCTGGGCGAACTGATCACGGTAGGCCTGTTCGCTTTCCCGCAACTGGGTGGTGCGTTCGGAAACCAGCCGTTCGAGTTGCTCGCGTCGCCGGTGGAGCACGCCGATGAGCAGGGTGAGCGCAATGGTGGCCACCGCCCCCGTCACCCCCGCCATCCATCCATCCCGCACCGGGTGCAGGCGCATAAACTCCGGCCCGGCGTAGGTTGTTATGGAAAACGCCTTGCCGAAAATCAGGACTGGGCGCATGAGGCAAAGATCCGGCAGCGGGGCGCTGTCGGCCGGCCAGGAGGTGGCGAGTGTTTCGGAGGTGCCGTTGTCCCGCAGCAAAGCCAGTTTCATCAGCACCGAATTGTCCGTGGTGGCACTCCGGAGGGCGCTGCTCACCCGCAGCACGATCAGGGCAAATCCACGGAGGTGTCCCGGGTGGTCGTGGTCAAACACCGGCCGGAAGACCAGCATGCCCTTTTGGGTGCCTGAACCCTGCACCAAGACGATCGGGTCGGAGGCCGTTGGCATTCCGGTGTGCGCGGCGATTTCCAGTGCGGTGCGGCGCAGGGATTCCGAGCCGAGATCGAAGCCGAGCGCCTTTTCATTCCCCGCCAGGGGGGCCACAAGACACACCGGGTAATAGACTTCTCGGTTGGTGGTGGGAATCCGCTTTCCAGAGAGGTCCTTCTGCCAAATTGAAAATTCCTTGACGCCGGTGGCGCGGCCTTCCGCTTCAAAACGGAGCCGGTCCGCCGCCGGCACGGCCGGGATCCATTCCCAGGCTTGAACGGCAGGATTCCTGGTGAGATAGCTGCTGAATTGTGAGAATTGTTGAGCCGTGACATTGGTGCTTTGCTCAAACAGGTGGGCCAACCCCTCCAGTCCGGTAACGCGGAACTCGTGCATGGTGTCGGCAAAGACCTCCGACTGACTGGTGGCCAGTTGTGAAAAGGCCTCATTTCGGTCATGGAGGTCGCGCTGATGGATGATCCATCCGGCGTACAGGGTCAGCACCAGACCCGTGATGGCGGCCAGCAGGGGTTCAAGATTGCGTTGGCAGCGTGTTGGTCTGATACCGGTGCGGGACCGCCGGACCAACTGAGTGGAACCGATCAGCACGATGGCCGCCAGCGCGAGCGTCAACAGGATCGAGGGCAGCGCCGCTTGGGCGAGTTTCCAATTCCAAATCCCGGCGGCCACATCCATGCCCAGGACGGCAAGGAGCTTGCCATCGCCCTTATAGGCCCCGGCGCAGATGATCAAATCATCCACCCCTTCAACATAAGCGGTCTTGTGATCCAGTTGTTGGCTGACGAAGTTCTCATATTCAAATTCCACCCAGCCGCGGCCCGGGTTGCTGGCAATGCCCTGAATCTCACGCCGAAATTGCTTGCCGCCGGACCAGTCTTTTTTGTCAATCCAGTTTTGACCGACGAGTTCCGGCTTTAACGGGTGGGCCAGCCAGGTCATTTTGCGGTCATAAACAAAGGCATAAAGGTCGCCCTTGTGAAATTGTCCCTGGGGATTGTTGACTTCCTTGAGAAAACGTTCGCGCCCATTTTGCCGGTAAAAGTCCACTGCCTGGCGCACCATCATCCGGGCATCCTCCGGCGAGGCCAGACCATCCATGACCGTCTGCGGGTCAAAAATGGGGACGAGCGCCGAGATCCAAGTGCCCCAGCGGTCGGTGTATGGACCCTCGGTGGTGACGCTCCGGGTGCCATAGATGCGCTGAAATCCCGCCGGGGCCTCGGAATAGATTTGCCCTGCCGGGGAACAGTCGGGGGAATTGGTCGGTTCGCTGTCCGCGTAGAAGAACAACGAGCCGTCCAGGCGTCGGCCCACGAGGTAAATAAACCGGCACTGAGGCGTGGCCTTGCGAACAGCGGCGAGCTGTTCTTTAAGCTTCAGATAAACGGGAGAATTGAGGTCTGCGGGGGTGCCGGTCAGGGCTTGGATGTTTTCGCTGTCCACCGCTTGGGCCACCAAGCGCGCCTGCTGGAGTTGTCCGGCCCGCAGTTCATGATCAGTCCGGTAGACCGCCCACCAGGCCAGCAGCGTCCCCACCGTGAGCACGGTCAGCAGCAAACCCGCCATTAATCGCAGGTTTTTTCCCCTCTCCAGAACGGCTTTGGCGCTGGTTTTCACCTCCTTGGTTCAAGTCTTGACGAGTTCCACTTGTTGGTCCAGCCGGGTGAAGGTCAGCGTCCGATGGATGTTTGGGTTCGGGCAAACCACCAGCATGCGGGCCCCCGCCTGATGGGCGGCTTTGTAGATTTTTACAATGAAGTTCAAGCCCATGGAATCCACCATTTTGGCGTTGGGCAGATGAAGCGCCACCGTTTTCCAAGGGGCGGCTTGGCCCGGCGGCAAGGCCAGGGCGGGTTCAATCTCCAGGGCCAGATCCCGGACGTTGGTGCTGGTCAGATCTCCGGGAATCTTGATGGACAGCAGATTGTTCTGAGATTCCAGAGAAATGGTTGAGTTCATAAATACCGATGGTTGGGCGGGGAGGGCGGGCAGGGCTGCGCGGAGGCTGGGTTCGGTCGGGGCGGCTGCTGTTCCGGGTTGTGATTCAATTTCAAAGTCCATGATGACACTGGCTCCGTGACGTCCGATGGTCAGTCGGCGGGACAAGTGTTTCATCAGAATCAACCCCCGGTGCAGATCGGCAACGCCGGCTTGGGAGTCTTTTTCGTGTGCGGTCAGGTCGAAATCATGGCCCTGCCCCGGATCATCCACCCAGATTCGCAAGGTGTGACTGGCGGGGTTCAAGCCAATTTGGAACACCGCCCGGCGATTGGCGTCACCCTGACAGCCGTGGCGGAGTGCGTTCAGCACCGCTTCGCGGGCGGCCAGCAGCAGATCGTGGAGCACCCTCCCGGCCAGTTCCGGCGCCGCCCGTCGCACGCTGTTGAACCAGTGGTCTTGGAGTTGGTCAATTTCACCGGCCTGTCCGCCATGATACTCCTCGAACACCAATGGATGCCAGTGGGCCGGTTCGGGATGGCCGTCCGGAAGACAGACTTCGGCAAACAGGATGTCATCCGCCGCCGCCGCCACTTCCTTTGGGGGGCGGTGGTGCAAGCGGGCGCGTTGCAGCCGGTATCCCATGCTCAGGGCGCTCACCTGGTTTTGCTCCGCCAAATCTTCCAGTCCGTCGGTCCACAGCAAGAAAGTGCCGCCCGGCTCCGTGGCGTGGGTTTGGGCCGGGGCTGATAAATCATCAAACCATCCCAGGGGAGCGCCCCCGGGTTCAGTGAGTCTTTGCGCGCGGCCATCCGGCGCCACATAAACCGGGGCGGGGGAACCGCAGGTGATGACATTCACTGTTTGCCGGTGAAAATCAACCACCAGAGCGCAAACCGCCACGGAGGTGCCGGTTTCCGACTGCGTGAGTCCCTTCCACTCCTCCAGCAACAGGCGGTTAAAATAGTTGAACACCTCCGGCAGCGGCGCGGCGCGCCCCAGCATGCCCCGGACGATGCCCTGAAAATACGCGGACAGATAGGCGGCCTGCAGATCGTGGCCGGACACGTCCGTCAGCAGACAACAATATTGCTCCGGCGCCGGTTGGAAATGGCTGAAAAAGTCTCCCCCCGCCTCCAACTTGGGATGAAAGCAGATGTTCATCCGGACCGGCAAATCGGAGGCATGTGCCTGGAGGAGTCGTTCCTGTGTCTGACCCAGTTCACGGACGGACAACTGCACCTCGCTGGCATGCCGCCGTTGATGGGTCTGGGCGGAGGCTTGGAGGATGGCCGCGCGTAACTTTTGGAGATCCACCGGTTTTTCCAGAAAGTCCGCCGCCCCGCCCCGCAGTGATTCCGCCACCAACTCCTTCTCCCCCCTGGAGGTGAGAATGATGGTTGCCAGGCACCAATTCCATTCCTGCAGCCATGCCAGCAGATCCAATCCCGTCATCTCGGGCATTTGATAATCAGTCACCACGCAATCAAAAACATCGAATCCCGAGGCGAGGAGCTCCTGTTGGGCGGAGGAAACCCCGTCGACGGTCACTACGCTCCAACCGTCCTTATCCAGCGCGCCGCGGAGGAACTCCCGGCTCGTCAGGTCGTCATCCACCACCAAGACCCGTTGCAGACCTGGTGTGGCGGTTTGAGCGCGCGAGGTTGTGCGGCGGCACAAATCTGCGTCGGCGGATGTCAAAGCTGTCATCTACGGACATATCGGCGCATCCGCTGCGGACTTAAACAATGATTTTGAGGGGGGGGTGGACGGCTCCAGGCTGGTCATGAGTTTTGCGGCGGTGTTTTGCCGCTTCACGGTGGCAATCGCCTGCTGGGCCAGGGTGTCACAGCGTTCATTGTCGGCATTGCCGGCATGTCCCCTGACCCAATGCCAGTGAATTATATGCCGCGCCACGGCCTCGTCCAACTGACGCCATAAATCGGCGTTTTTCACGGGTTCCCTGGTCTTCGTTCGCCAGCCGTTGCATTTCCATCCGGCCAGCCATTTGGAGATGCCGTCGCGCACATAGGTGGAGTCGGTGTGGAGGGCCACCTCGCAAGGCCGTTTGAGGGCGTTCAGCGCTTCGATCGCGGCCTGCAATTCCATGCGGTTGTTGGTGGTGGCGGGGGCGCTGCCGCTCAGTTCCCGCTGATGCGTGCCATATCGTAAGACCGCCGCCCAGCCTCCGGGCCCCGGATTCCCATGGCACCCGCCATCAGTATGAATCACCACCGTTTGCATTCCTTTGCAAATCATTCATCCCTTCGGGTCCCGGCCTGCCATCATCAATCCCACTGGGGAAATGGATGATTAAATTTTTTTAGCCCTGATGGCATGAAGGCGGAATCACGATCCGGCACCAGGTGCGGTGGTCCCCGCAGGTCGGATCAAATTCCCACCGTGTCCAGTTGTTCGTAGGCGTTCTTAATCCAGACTTTCACCCGCTGGCGTTCGAGCAGTCCCAGTCCCGTCGGGTCGGTGACGGAACGGTTTTGTGCCGCCCAGAAGCTGGTGCTGCCGGCGTCAATCTTGGTCATCACCGGCTCATGCAGTTTGCGGAGCGTGATGATTTTGGCATTCAATCCCAGCGCCCGGGCCTTTTCGCCGGAGTGTTCAAAAACATCGAACGTCTCCCCGCGTAATTGATTCAACACCAGAATGTAGTTGAGGCGCGATCCAAAGCGGTCCAGCAGCTTTTTCAACAGGTCCACCGAATCCTTGCCGCAATCCATGACGTGCCAGTAGGCCAGGGAAAGTCCCAATTCCTGCACTGTGTCGAGCACCCCGGATTCATCCATCCATTTCACGAGGGGATCATGGGTTTGGGCGGCGAGGTCCACCAGAATGCGGAGTCCGGGATTTTCACTGGCCGCCTCCACAATCACATCCAGACTTTCGTATTTATCCACGGCCACGGGGGCGGCAAACTCCTGGTAAAAACGCAGGAGGGAGCCGTGCGACCGGTCGGTGTCAAAACCCATGAAGGGAATGCCTTTGTCGATGAAATACTGGGCCGCCACGCGGGCCACGAGCGATTTGCCCACGCCGCCTTTTTCGCCGCCAATCAAATGTATGTTCGTCATGATTTTTCCATTGATTAAAGGTTAACTGGTTAAATCACCGGGCTTCCCCGGTCGGGCAGGCCGTTCAGAGGAACGCCATCGCCGGTAGCATAATTATTGCGGGCCGCATTGCCAGCAAAAGTTGGTGGCCCAAAGTGACATTTTCGTGAACCTGCCCTGAACAAAGGTACTATGTCCATGGCTGGCCAATTCGGTCAAAATCCACAAAATCCGTATGCCTGACACCAACCAGACAACTCTATCCCGCCGTCGGTGGCTGGGATTGGCCTCCGCCACCACTGTCGCGGCTTCGATCGGTTCGGGTTTGCTGGCCGGAACCGCTTCAGCGGCAGAGCCCCCCAAAACCGTGGCTTCGGGCCGTCCGGGCGCCCGGATTTATGACATTCGTGATTTTGGCGCCACCGGTGACGGCCGGGCGCTGGATACCAGTGCCGTGCAAGCGGCCATTGACGCATGCCATCAGGATCAGGGCGGAACCGTGCTGGTGCCCGCCGGGGTGTTTGTCATCGGTACGATTGAAATGAAGAGCAATGTCACGCTGCATCTTGCCGCCCAGGGCAGGCTTTTGGGCAGCGCCGACGGCAAACAGTATCACGCCGCCGACCTCATCCCCCTGGACGGTGACGCCACGCTGGAAGATGGGAACGTCGGATTGATTTTCGCCGTCAATGCCGAAAACATCACCATCGAGGGTCCGGGCAACATTGACGGCCAGGGGGACCAATTTCGCAGTGTCCGGGGCGGCCCGCCGCCACCCGCCGGCCTCAGCGGTCCGCATCGGCCGCATCACCTGCTTTTTTATCGCTGCCGGAATCTGAGCCTCCGCGACATTTTCCTCACGGACAGCGCGTTTCATTCCGTCCGGATCATCCAGAGCCGTTTCGTCCATCTCACCGGCCTCCACATCCACAGCCGCCGCATTCACAACAGCGACGGATTCCATTTCATCAGCAGCGAGTATGTGCAGGTGGGCAATTGCGACGTCCAATGCCAGGACGACGCTTGCGCGCTCTTTGGCAGTTGCAAGTTTGTGACGGTGACCAATTGTTCCTTCAGCACACGCTGGTCAGTGTTTCGCTTCGGTGGCGGGGTGGCGGAAAACATCACGGTGTCCAACTGTCTGATTTACGAGACCTATGGTTGCCCCGTCAAAATGCGCTGCGAACCCGGCTCTCGTTTTGAAAACATCTCCTTTTCGAACCTGGTCATGAATGGGGTCACCGGGCCCGTTTCCATCGGGCTGGGACCGCGCCCGCGCCGCCGCCCGCCCTCCGGCGCGGCCGGCCGCCCAACCAACACGCCACCGGAAGCGGAGCCGCCCGTTGCGACGGAAGCCCCGGGGATCGTCCGCAACCTCTCCTTCAACGGCATCCACGCCACGGTCGTCAAACCCCTGCCACTGCCGGACGCGCCGTTTGTCAGCACCTATAATCCGGGTGAAATATTCTCGTGCATCACCCTCAATGCTTTCGACGACGGGATTCTGGAAAACATCAGTTTTAACGACGTTCACGTCATCTTTCCCGGAGGCGGCACCGCCGCGCAGGCGGCAGTGCGTGACGTGCCGAAAATTGCGGGTGAATATTACGCCATGGGCGTGCCGCCCGCTTATGCCTTGTTCGCACGCAATGTGCGCGGCCTGACGCTGCAAAATGTGCGGTTCACCGTGGCGGCAAAGGATTTGCGCCCGGCCGTCGTCTTCGATCATGTGACGGACGCCGCCGTGAATGGTTGCAGTGTGCAGGGCGGCCTGGAAACGGAGTCCGCACTGCGTTTCATCGGGACGCGGGACGTCCTGCTGACCGCCCTGCGCGTGTTGACGCCGGCCTCCGTCTTCCTGCAGGTCGAGGGCGCCGGCAACACGGGAATCACCGTGGACGGCGGTGATCTTTCCAAGGCGGCCAAACCACTAGCCTTCACCAACGGCGCCGATGAAAAAGCCGTGAAATGGCGCGCGTAAACCACTCCTGAATTCAAAATGTTCCGCGCACCACGCCGCCATCCACCCGCACGGCGGCGCCGTTGGTGGCGTCGGCCAGCGGCGAACAGAGGTAAGCCACCATGCTCGCCACTTCATCCACGCTGGCAAACCGTTGCAGCAAGGACGTGGGCCGGACGCTGCGGAAAAATTCCTTCTCAAATTCCGCCGGCGTTTGCCTGGCTCCGGCGGCAAGCTGGCTGACAAATTCCGTCACGCCCTCCGACGCCGTTGGTCCGGGCAAAACGCCGTTCACGGTCACCGCCGTGCCCTTGGTCAATTGCGCCAGACCGTTCACGAGCGCCAGTTGGGCGGCCTTGGTCATGCCGTAATGGATCATCTCGGCGGGAATTTGCACGCCGCTTTCGGACGAAATGAACAGCACCCGCCCCCGGTTGCGTGTCAGCATCCCCGGCAGATACGCGCGTGTCAGCCGCACGCCGGACATCACATTCACCTCATAAAACCGGTCCCAATCCGCATCCGGAATTTCCGCGAATGGCTTCGGCTCAAAAATGCCCGCGTTGTTGATTAAAATGTCCACCGCCGGCACCCGGCTGACCAGGGCGGCGCAACCCTCCGCCGTGGATACATCCGCCCCCACGCCCCGGGCGGCCCGGCCGATTTTTTCCGCCGCCGCCGCCGCCGAGGTCTCGGTGCGTCCGTTGACGATTACACAGGCTCCTTCCGCCGCCAGCCACCGGGCGATGGCAAAGCCGATTCCCTTGGTGGAGCCTGTCACCAAAGCGGTTTTATTTTCCAGTTGCAGATTCATAATTGGTTTCGATTTGGTGTTAATCCGACTGACAACATTAACTCAAAAACTGGTTTTCGCCAGTCATGGTGCTGCATTTAAAAAACGGTCGCACGGAGATGAAAATGGGTTCGATCATCGCTCAACCCCCGGCGATGGCGCCCACGATGAGCAGGGGTTCTGTGCCATCCAACACGGCTTCGGGCAATGGAGTGTCGGGCGGTTGCAGCGACAGGTCTTCTTGGCAGGCGAAAAAGCGAATGAAAGGCCGGCGTTTCAACGTGCCATGATCACGAATGGTTCCACGCAAAACCGGATGGCCCGCTTCCAGCGCGTCGAGTACGGTGCGCAGCGTCACCGGTCCGGAAATCTTCAGCCGCAACTCGCCGTCAACGCGTGCGAGGTTGCGCAAGTGAAATGGCAGCAGCACCCGGATCATGGCAGGGTCTGAACCTCCACGGATAAGACGCCCGGCAAATCCCGGACGATGGGGTTCCAATGGTCACCGCCATCGGGCGAGCAATAGACCTGGCCGCCGGTCGTGCCAAAATAAACGCCGCAGGAATCGAGTGAATCCACGGCCATGGCATCACGGAGCACGTTCACATAGCAATCCTGCTGGGGCAGGCCGTTTCCCAATGCCTCCCATTCGTGGCCGCCGGTCTTGCTGCGGTAAACCCGGAGTTTTCCCTCCGGCGGATAATGCTCGGAATCGCTCTTGATGGGGACAACGTAAATGGTTTCGGGATCATGGGCGTGGACATCAATCGGAAAACCAAAATCGCTGGGCAGGTTGCCGCTGACCTCGGTCCATTGTCCGCCCGCATCGTCGGTGCGCAACACGTCCCAGTGTTTTTGCATGAACAAGACATCCGGCCGGGATGGATGCAGGGTGATGCGGTGGACGCAATGGCCGACTTCTGCATCCGGGTCGGGCAGTTCGTAGGGCGACTTCAAACCACGATTGATGGGCACCCACGTCTGGCCATCGTCTTCGGTGCGGAAGGCTCCGGCGGCGGAGATGGCCACGAACATCCGGTGGTGGTTTTTCGGGTCGAGCAGAATGGTGTGAACCGCCATGCCGCCCGCGCCCGGTTGCCAGAGCGCCCCCTTGGCGCGGCGCAATCCGGGGAGTTCCCGCCAGGTCCGTCCCCCATCGGTGGTTTTGAAAATCGCCGCGTCCTCCACGCCGGCAAACGCGGTGTCCGGGTCAGTGAGCGACGGTTCCAGATGCCACACGCGTTTGAACTCCCAGGGATGTTGCGACCCGTCGTACCATTTATGCGTGCCAGCCTCGCCCTCGTAAGCAAATTTGTTGCTCTCACCCTGGGGAAAACCGCCGGGGCCCTTCAACTCGTCCGGGCTGCTGCCCGGGGTGTTCCAGGTCAGACCGCCATCATCCGAGCGTTGAATGATCTGCCCGAACCAGCCGCTTGATTGTGAGGCGTAAATGCGGTTGGGATCAATCGCCGAACCTTTGAGGTGATAAACTTCCCAGCCGGCAAAATGCGGCCCGCTGATCTTCCAATCCTTGCGGCGGCCATCCGCAGTCAGGATAAACGCGCCTTTCTTGGTGCCGGCCAATACGCGAATTGCACTCATAATCAGTTTCTCCGTGGGTTTGATCTGGCAATTAAGGTTTAATTGTTGGATAATTTATGCCGACTTATAGTGGCGGGTGTCAATTCCAATTTTCACCGGAGTAACCTGCCGGCGGCAAGCCCCGTCTAAACCCGCACATGACCGCACGAATGTTGCTTCAAACCGCATGCACCCTCACCGCCACGATTGTTATGATTGCCTCTCCTTCCTCCGCCATGGCCGCCGCTGAAAAACCGCAATATTATGAACTGCGGGTTTACCACACCAAATCAACGGAGCAACAACAGCGGGTCAACGGTTATTGGCAAAACGCCGCCGTCCCCGCCTACAACCGCCAGGGCGTTCAGCCGGTGGGCGTGTTCACGGAATTGACGGATTCCGCCACCAACCATATTTACGTTTTCATCCCCTGCGACTCCCTGGAAGTCTTTGGCGCGATCCCGGCGAAACTGGCCGCCGACACCGTTTACCAGCAGGCCGCCGCTGATTTTTTGGATTCCACCAAAACGAACGCCGCTTATGAATGGATTGAAAGCTCCCTCCTCGTGGCCTTCGATGGCATGAAACACCTCGTGGTGCCGCCACCCGAAAAGCGCCCCAATGTGTTTGAGTTGCGCACTTATATGAGCCCCAGCGAAAGCAAAGGGTTGAATAAAATCCAGATGTTCGAGAGCGGCGAAATCACGTTGATGAAGGAGATCGGGCTGGCCCCGGTCTTTTACGGCCGGAAATTGATCGGACCCAACATGCCCTGCCTCATGTACATGACCTGTGGTGTAAACCTCGAGGAACACCTGGCGCATTGGAAGACTTTTGGTTCCTCGCCGGTCTGGAAAAAATTATCGGGCGATCCCTATTATAAGGACAACATGATCGGCATGATCAAAGTGATGCTCAAACGAACCGAGGCCTCGCAGATTTAAGGGACGGGAATTTTATCATGGGCCGGATGGCGGTTTCATCCTGCCAAATAACTGTGTGGCATGCTTGAATCCGGACGCGGAATTGGTTTATCCTGACCCTTTATGAGTAAACCAGCGTGCCCGATGTGCGAAATGACCGAAGTGTTGGATCACCCCAACCGTTGGGAATGTGTCACCTGCGGTCACGAGTGGGAACGCACGCTCGAACCGGAAGCCCCGGTCGCCGCACGCGTTGTCAAGGATGCCCATGGTAATGTGCTGACCGACGGTGATTGTGTGATCTTGATCAAAGATCTGAAACTGGGCGGCGGTTCACAGGTGCTTAAGGGCGGTACGAAGTCCAAACCCATCCGGCTGGGGGATGACGACCACGAAATCTCGTGCAAAATGGACGGTATGGCTATCGCCCTTAAGGCGTGTTTTGTGAAGAAGGCGTAATCTGCGCCGCCCGGTGCTTGGTGCGTTTGGCACAGGCCGAAAGGCCGGTGTTAACATTTTATTTCCCCAAACGATTGGCCGGGACTGCCCGGGTGGCGTGACGGGGAAACGTTTTTGCCAGCCGGATGAGTTGCCCGACTTTCCAGATTTTTTCCGCAAACGGTTCGCGCGCGAGTTTTCGCCGCATTTCCAGTTTCATGACGCTGACAGTTCTACCCCTTCGCGTAAACCTCCGCCCCTTTCTCGACAAATTCCTTGGCCTTTGCCTCCATGCCTTGTTTCAGCGCCTCCTCTTCGGCGAGGCCCTGTTCGGCGGCGTATTTGCGGACGTCCTCGGTGATTTTCATTGAGCAGAAATGCGGGCCGCACATGGAGCAGAAGTGTGAGGTCTTGGCACCGTCCTGTGGCAGGGTTTCATCGTGGAACGCACGCGCGGTCACGGGATCGAGGCTCAGGTTGAACTGATCCTCCCAGCGAAATTCAAAGCGGGCTTTGCTCAGGGCGTTGTCGCGGTATTGTGCGCCGGGATGGCCCTTGGCCAGGTCGGCGGCGTGGGCGGCAATCTTGTAGGCGATGACGCCGTCTTTCACGTCTTTCTTGTCCGGCAATCCCAGATGTTCCTTGGGCGTGACGTAGCACAGCATGGCGCAGCCGTACCAGCCGATCATCG
>CAZUBG010000078.1:0-22157 GCA_964618545.1 uncultured Bifidobacteriaceae bacterium
AACGCAACGACCCTCTTTCACTCTGTGCCTAAAAAGAATTTTGTCTCACACCCTTTCCGCGCATCCTGCGTTCGGCCCCCTTGACAAACCCGTCGGCCGGTGCGATCTTATTCTTGGTGGGAGGCCCGGATGGTGTCTTTGGGTCCAACAGGATCCAGAACGGAAAAACACGCCAGGAAACGATTGGTACGCCATTAAAAATTTAAAACCGCGTTGTCCCGGCAGATGGCGCTGTAAACCCGGCCCAACGGTTTCATCACCCGCGGAAGCTTTTCATCCGAAAAATCCACTCCGATCAGCCCAAACTTCTTCGCATAGCCAAATTGCCACTCAAAATTGTCCATCAGCGACCAGTAGAAAAAACCGCGCACATCCACCCCGCGCCCCATGGCCCGGTGCAGCGCCACCAGGTTTTCCTTCAAATCGCGCTCCCGAAACACCTCGTCCGTCGAGGCTGACCCGTGTTCCGTGACATAGATGGGCAGGCCGTATTGCCGCTGCATTTTCTCCAGCGCGCCCTCCATCCCCGAAGGATGCCGTTCAAACATGTCATCGCAAATCACCCCCATGGCGGCGAGCTGGTCCCGTGAAAAATCAAACGTCGGAATCATCGGCCGCGTGTGCTTGAACCGCACCCGCCCGTAATAATTGACCCCGAGAAAGGTGGCGGCCTCCCGCCGGCCGTCGCCCAGAAAGCGGTGCAGCACAAACCGGTTGAAAAACAGGTGACTCATCGCCGCGATGGACCGGTCCCATGGCGACCAGGGATGCAACGCCTCAAACGAGGTCCAGTTCTTGGAAAACCCCACTTCCACCGCCCCCGCCGGACCCGCCTGCCGGATCACCTGGCAGGCGCGGACATGCGCCTGCGCCATGTGCCGGATCACCCGGCAGTAAGCCCGAAACCGCCACTTGTCCCCCGGCGGAAACTCCCCGATCAGGTACGAACAGGACGCATAGGTGTCCGGTTCATTAAACGTGTTCCACAGGCGCACCCGGCCGCGCAAAGCAGCAACCAGTTTGGCGACGTAATCCACAAAAGCCTCCACCGTGGCGCGATTGAGCCAGCCGCCGTGCTTCGTAATCCACAGGGGATTGGAAAAATGATGCAGCACCACCATGGGGGTAATCCCCGCCGCTTGCAGGCGATCCAGTTGGTCAAGGTAACGATCCAACTCCGCTTGGTTCAGGGGGGCAAACGGACCGGCTTGCAGGCGCGACCATTCGATGCCCATCCGGTAACCCTTTACCCCCAGGCGGACCAGCCACTCAATATCCTCCGGGTACCGGTGATAGCTGTCGCAGGCGGGATGACAGGTTCGCCCGTCCCGCGCCCGATAATCCGTCCATTCATTGAGGATGTGCCCTTCCACCTGCGTGGGCGAGGTCGCCGTCCCCCACAAAAAATGAGGGGGAAAGCTCAAAACGCCGCCGTTGCCTGCCGTCAAGGTCGTATTCACGCTGTAAAACTGCAAAACATGGGTCACGGGTGGCGTCAGCGTCAAGCCTGCAAAACTTTTATAAATCCTGCAAGAATCGGAAAGCAGCCCCGTATGGGTTGTTGAACGGACCAGGCTGACCGGCGCCGACTTGCGGTGGCGGTCGGTTCGTGTTAGCTTTAATTATGCAAACAGGACAGATGACAAACATTGGTTTTATGAAAACAAGAAACTGGAAATACATGCTGGCGACGCTCGTCGCCGCCGGCCTGACGGTGTCCGCCTCCACGGCACTGGCGCAAAACACGGTGGCCGTCAGCACTCCCGCCGTAAGCGAACCTGCGCCGCAACTGGCCTATGGCGTGCCGCAAATTCTGCAACTCTCCCAGGCCAAAATCAGCGACAACACGATTGTCGCCTATGTTAAAAACTCCGGGATCAGCTACGGCCTGAATGCCAGCCAGATCATTTATCTGCGACAACAGGGCATTTCGGACGCGGTTATCACCGCCATGTTGAATCAGCCCGGCCCGGCGACGGCCGCTTATGCCGCGCCAGCACCCGCGCCGGCTCCCGCCACGCAACCGGCCCCGGCGTATTATGCGCCGCAGCCCACGGCTTCGACCCCGGCGCCGCAATCCGTCCCCACGGTCACCACCGCCCCGGCGGTGACATATGTTCAGAGCGTGCCGGCGACGACCTATTATTACGACACACCCTATTATCCCTACTACCCGTATTATGGTTACGGCTATTATCCCCCGGTGGCCGTTGGCATTGGCTGGGGTTGGGGCTGGGGTTGGGGCGGCGGCTGGCATGACGGCGGCGGTTTCCATGGCGGCGGCGGCGGCTTCCACGGCGGCGGACGCCGCTAAACGGTTCATGTTTGACACAGCCGGGACGGGTTACACCGTTCCGGCTTTTTTTGCGTCCAGGGTCCGCCGGGACCACCGCCAAACCAACCCGCGCTTCGTGGTTTTGGAGAGCTTGAACCGCTCCGCCATCCGCAATCCCTCCACCCAAAAAATCTCCCCGCCCGCCTCCGCCACCAGCAACTCCCGCCGCCGTTCCCGGGCAATCCGGGCATTCGTGAACAAATCCTGCAACTTCACCGCCGATTTCATTCCCAACGGCTGAAAACGATCTCCCGGACGCCAATGCCGCAACCCCACTGTTTTTCCAACCTGGTCGGCGTCGAAAATCTCCCGGCCCGGCTGCGGAATGACCGGCCATGTCCGGTTCCCCGCCTTCGTCAATTCCCATTCAATCGTGGCGCCCGAGAAACTCACCTCCCCTGCCCGGCCCGACAATTCAATCTCACGTTCCTCCAAATTAAACCGCGTCGGCACGCGATTTTCCTGCAACCTCACCCCTCCCTCCGAATCACGCACCACCAACAACTTCAAGCCCGCGCTGACCGGATGATTGGGGGACAACCGCAATTGCTCCACCAGCTCAAAATCCACCGCCAGCCCCAGTTTCGTAAGCTGGCTCTGAACCACGCGCCGCTGCACCGCCACGGGCAGCCCGGCGAAGGGCGGCAACGCCGGTCCGGCCAGCCAGCCGGAGGCCAGTTCGCCCGCCAAATCCGACTCCGCCCCCACAATTTCCATCACCCGCAGCACCGTTCTCGCCAGCCCCGGCTGGTACTGGGCCCGCAGCAGGGGCAACAGTTCATTCCGCACCCGGTTGCGCGGCAGGGCCGTCAAAACATTCGTGGCATCCGTGCGAAAGGCAATCCCGGCCTCCCGCGCAAATGCCTCCAATCCGGCCTTGGGCACATCCAACAACGGTCGGATCAGCGTCAGGCGCGGGTCCATCGGCGAGGGCGACCGCCATTTCATTCCTGCCAGGCCCTCCCCGCCGGCCCCCCGCAACAACCGCAGAAAAAACAACTCCACCTGGTCATCCGCATGGTGCGCCAGTGCAATGGCCGGGATTTTCCCCGCCCGGGCCGTGGCGGCCAAAAATTCGTGCCGCAGCTTCCGCGCCGCCATTTCCAGGGAAAGCCCGGAGGTTTTCGCAAAGGCTTTGACGTCGGCCCTGCCCACCGTCACCGGCAGTTTCAGAATGTCGGCCGTCTGCCGCACCAGTTTTTCATCCAAGTCACTGCTCCGGCCGCGCAGTTGATGGTTGAAATGCGCCACGGATAATTCCCACCCCCAGGGCGCCGCGAGGGAATTCAGCAGATGCAACAGCACCATGGAATCCACCCCGCCGGAAACCGCCACGAGCAGTTTCCCGCCGCGCCGGAGCAAATCCCGCGTTTGCAAGGTTGACTCCACCTGCTGAGACAAACTGGTCATGCCCTCATACTAAGCCATCCCGGCGGACAGGCAAGATGGATGGCGGCGGGAGGAGACTCGTGAGATTCGTGGGCTGCCTTTGCCTTTGCCTTTTCCCTCTCCTCAATCTTTGCTCTGCGGTCACATTTCCCCGGATTCTCTTGCTGATTTCGAACCTCGTCTTTGCTCGCAGATGGACCCAGATCAACGCAGATGGAATCTGAGAAAACCAAACGCGGCGGGGGATTGGGCCGCAAACAATCTCAAGGAACATTAAATTGAATCCCCCATTTTCGCTGAAGAACTCAAGGCCCCGGGAAGCGCAGGCGGAAAAAGGCGTTGGTGCCGGAGGTGGGGATGAACACCTCGTATTGATCATTCACTTTGAATTGCGGGGTGGTGACGGGCACCCAATCGGCCGGGAAAAGCCACGGGGTGGTTTCCAAAACGAAACCTGATGGATTGTCCGGCCACACGATCAGCAGGGTGCCCGCTGAAGCAAAGGAGGTCAGCGCCGGCAGGTTGACCACGTTGATCGGGTTGGCCAGCGCGGATTCCCCGAAAGTGTCACTGGACTGCAACACCAGGTTGGTGGCGGTTTGGGCCACCGTGACCGCCCCGGTCCAGACGCCCTGGATGAAATTAGCGGAAACCGCCGGGAAAACCGGCACCCCGTTGGTGGAGGTCAGCGCCACGGTGCCCGTGAAATTGGTGGCGGGGCCATTGGCGGGGTTTTGAGCCTGAATCACGACCGCAAACGGCGTGTTGGCAAAGCGGGGCGAGGGAATCTGGTTCCAGACAAAATGGTACAGCGGGGTGACGACCAGTGCGGCATTGGAACTCAGAATGCCTCCATACGGATTGGTCACGCACACCGAATAGTTGCCCGCCTGGTTAAACAGGACATTGGTCAGCAGCAGCGTGCTGTTCGTCGCCTGCAGAATATTCGTCCCGTTGAATTCCCACTGGTAGCTTAGGGGCGGGGTGCCGCCGACGGTCACGCTGAACGTTGCATCGCTGGTCAGGGTCACCGCCTGATTGGTGGGTTGGGATAAAATCACCGGCAGATCAATGACCACCAGCAGGGCAGGCGAACTGGTGACGCTGCCATCGGTGTTTGTGACGGCGACGGTATAGCTGGCGGCGTCGGCATCCTGCACATTGGTCAGGGTCAGAGTGGGGGTGGTGACCCCGTACGTATTGCCGCCGTTGGTTACGCTTACGCCATTTTTCTGCCACTGATAGGTCAACGGCAGGGGACTGGTGGCGGCGGCGGTGAAGGTGGCCGTCGTTCCGGCCAGGTTGGTCTGGCTGGCGGGTTCCAAGGTGATTGCGGGCGGCTCCAGCACGGTAAGTATGGCATTGGAACTGGTGACGCTGCCGGCGGGATTGGAGATGATCACTTGGTAATTGCCGGCCATTCCGGCCTGCACATTTGTCAGCGTCAGGGTGCTGTTGGTACTGTTCACATTAAAGCCGATGGGGGTCACTTTACGGATGACATAGTTGTGTGTGTCGGCAATGTAAAGGTTTCCCTGGCCATCGAACGAGATTCCGACTGGATTGTTAAAAGCGGCGTTGGTGGCCGTACCGCCATCCCCTGAAAAGCCGCCACCCAAATTGTGGTTGCCAGCGAAGGTAGTGATAATGCCATTGGTATTCACCTGGCGAATGACATTGTTGCCATATTCGGCAATGTACAAATTTCCGGTGCCGTCTTCAGCAACTCCGGCGGGATTATTGAGGGCGGCATTGGTCGCCGCTGCGCCATCCCCTGAATAGCCGCCACCCAAACTGTGGTTGCCGGCAAAGGTCGCGATAATGCCATTGGTATTCACCCAGCGGATGACGCTGTTGCCGTCGTCGACAAAGTACAGGTTGCCTGCTCCATCCACCAGGACCGCACTGGGTACGCTCAAACTGGCATTGGTGGCCGCTCCGCCGTCCCCGGAATAGCCTCCTCTCAGATTAAAATTGCCAGCCACCGTCGTAATAATGCCGCTGGCATTCACCTTGCGAATGACATTGTTGCCCGCCTCGGCAATGTACAAATTGCCAGCGCCGTCCACCGCTACACCCAGTGGATAATTCAATGCGGCATTGGTAGCCTGTCCGCCGTCCCCGGAATAGCCTCCACCCAAGCTGTACTTGCCGGCCACGGTAGTGATGATGCCGCTGGACTTCACTTCGCGAATCACATTGTTGTGGCTGTCGGCGATGTACAGGTTGCCCGCACCGTCCACGGCGATGGAATTAGGATAATACAGGGCTGCATTAGTGGCCGCACCGCCATCCCCGGAATAGGTTTCACCCAAACTGCTTTCGCCAGCCACCGTTTCTATGGTGCCGTTGGCATTGACTTTGCGAATGACATTGTTGTGGCTGTCGTCAATATAAAGATTTCCCAGGCCATCCATCGCAGCACCACAGGGATAATTAAAGCCGGCGTTGGTCGCCGAGCCCCCGTCGCCGGAATAGCTCCCGACTAGACTGGATTTTCCGGCCACCGTGGTAATGATGTTGCTTGTTGACAACGGCAGCCCATTGAACAACCACTGATAGCTAAAGGGCGGAGTGCCGCCGACGGTCACGCTGAACGTCGCATTACTGGTCAGCGTCACCATCTGATTGGTGGGCTGAGATAAAATCACCGGCAGATCAATGACCACCAGCAGGGCGGGCGAACTGGTGACGCTGCCATCAATGTTCGTGACGGCGACGGTATAGCTGGCGGCGTCGGCATCCTGCACATTGGTCAGGGTCAGAGTGGGGGTGGTGACCCCGTACGTATTGCCGCCGTTGGTTACGCTTACGCCATTTTTCTGCCACTGATAGGTCAACGGCAAGGGGCTGGTGGCGGCGGCGGTGAAGGTGGCGGTTGTGCCGGCAAGGTTGGTCTGGCTGGCGGGTTCCAAGGTGATTGTGGGCGGTTCCAGCACGGTGAGCAGGGCATTGGAACTGGTGACGCTGCCGACGGGGTTGGAAATTATCACTTGATAATTGCCGGCCATCGCGGCCTGCACGTTTGTCAACGCCAGGGTGCTGTTGGTACTATTTGCAGTAAAGCCGGTGGCAGTCACTTTGCGGACGACATTGTTGTGAGCATCGGCAATGTAGAGATTGGCCAGACCATTTAGTGCCACCCCCGTTGGATTATACAAAGCGGCATTAGTGGCGGATCCGCCGTCGCCGGAATAACCTCCACCCAGTCTATAATTGCCGGCTAAGGTGGTGATAATACCGCTGGTAGAAACCTTGCGGATGACATTATTGCCGTAATCGGCAATGTATAAATTCCCTATAGTGTCGATAGTGAGGCCAATGGGATTGTTCAAAGCTGCACTGGTGGCCGCTCTGCCATCTCCTGAATATCCTCCGCCCAAACTGTAGTTGCCAGCTATTGTTGCGATGGTCCCATTGGTATTCACCTGTCGAATGACATTGTTGGCACCATCAGCAATGTACAAGTTGCCCGCGCCGTCCACTGCCACACCTTGTGGCTGATTGAAAGCCGCATTGGTGGCCGCACCGCCGTCTCCTGAATACCCCCCTCCTAGAGTTTGTTTGCCAGCCACGGTGGTGATGATGCCACTGGTCGTCACTTTGCGAACGACATTGTTGCGATACTCAGCAATGTACAAATTCCCCGAGTTGTCAAACGTGACATTAACGGGACTGTCTAGCGTCGCGTTGGTAGCTGGGCCGCCGTCCCCGGAATATCCCGCTCCGAGGCCGTGGTTGCCGGCTATGGTGGTGATAATGCCGTTGGTTGTTACTTTGCGTACAATGTTGTTATAAAAATCGGCAACGTACAGATTGCCTGAGCCGTCGATTGCAACACCAATTGGAAAATCAAGGCCAGCGTTGGTAGCTGCTCCGCCATCTCCAGAATAGCTTCCTGCCAAGCTGTTATTTCCAGCCACCGTGGTGATGATGCCTGTGGTTGATACTTTGCGAACAACACAATTAAAGGCGTCGGCAATGTAGAGGTTGCCGGTGCCATCCAGAGCCACTCCTGCCGTATAATTTATACCGGCATTGGTGGCCGCACCCCCATCACCGGAATAGGTTCCCCCTCGACTTTGGTTGCCCGCCACGGTGGTGATGGTGTTGCCCGTTGTAATCGGAAGTCCGTTGTACAACCACTGATAACTCAAGGGGGATGTGCCGCTGGCGGTGACGCTGAACGTCACATTGCCGCCCAGAATCACCTCTTGGTTGGTCGGTTGGGTTAAGATGGCCGGCGGATCAAGCACCACGAGCAGGGCCGGTGAGCTGGTGACGCTGCCGAAAGCGTTGGTGATCATCAGGGCGTAATTGGCGGCATCGGCATCCTGCACATTGGTCAGGGTCAGGGTGGTCGTGGCGGCCCCGGTGACGTTGCCCCCGTTGTTGAGGCTCACACCATTTTTTTGCCACTGATAGGTTAACGGCGAGGAGCCTGCGGCGACGGCGGTGAAGGTGGCCGTCGTTCCGGCAACGTTGGTCTCGCCACTGGGATTCTGCGTAATCACCGGAGCCGCCAGCACAATGAGCTCGGCCTGGGAACTCACTGCGGAACCGGCGAAATTGGTCACCGTCACCGCGTAACTGCCCGCCTGTGCCAGTTGGACATTGGTCAGCACCAGCGTGGCATTGGTTCCACCCAAAACGTTCGTCCCGTTTACGTTCCACTGAAAGCTCAGGGGCGCGGTGCCGCTGGCCGTCACGCTGAACGTCGCCGTGCCGCCCGGCAGCACCACCTGGTAGGTCGGCTGCGTTAAGATCACCGGCGGATCAATGACCACCAGCAGGGCGGGCGAACTGGTGAGGCTGCCGGCCACATTGGTGATGACCAACGTGTAACTGGCGTTGTCCGCATCCTGCACATTGGTCAGGGTCAGCGTGTTGGTGGTCGCCCCCGCCACCTTGCCGCCGTTGCTCAGGTTCGTGCCATTTTTCTGCCACTGCCAGGCCAGCGGCAGGGTGCCGCTGGCGGTGGCGGTGAAGGTGGCCGTCGTCCCGGCGGCGTTGGTCCGGCTGCCGGGTTGCTGGGTGAAGGCGGGAGGCGCCAGCACCGTGAGCAGGGCATTGGAGCTGGTAATGCTGCCGGCGGGATTGGAAACGGTGACCTGATAATTCCCGGCCATCCCGAGCTGCACATCCGTCAGCGTTAAACTGCCGTTTGTGCTGTTCCCATTAATGCCAGAGCCGGTCACTTTGCGGATGACATTGTTGTGGGCATCGGCAATGTAGAGATTGGCCAGGCCGTCCAGTGCCACCCCCGCTGGATTATCCAACGCGGCATTGGTGGCGGCGCCGCCGTCGCCGGAATAACCTCCACCAATGCTCTGTTTGCCGGCAAAGGTCGTGATAATCCCGTTGGTCGCCACAACGCGGATCACATTGTTATAGTAATCAGCAATGTACAGGGTTCCCGCGCTGTTCGCCCAGACGCCGGTGGGATTATTCAGTGCCGCATTCGTCGCCGCGCCACCATCTCCGGAATAGCCTGCTCCCAGGCTGTGTTTCCCCGCCATGGTGGCGATAATGCCACTGGGATTCACCTGACGAATGACATTGTTGGCTCCATCGGCAATGTAGAGGTTGCCCGCGCCATCCAGTGTCACCCCTTGGGGCTCATTTAAAGCTGCATTGGTGGCCGCGCTGCCGTCTCCCGAATAGCCTCCGCCCAGAGTGTGCTTTCCGGCCACGGTGGTGATGATGCCATTGGTCGCCACTTTGCGGACGACATTGTTGCGATATTCTGCAATGTATAAATTGCCAGTACCGTCCATCGTGACATTAACTGGATTATATAGTGCCGCGTTGGTCGCCGGGCCGCCGTCCCCGGAATAGCCCCCACCCAAACTGTGGTTGCCAGCGAAGGTGGTGATAATGCCATTGGTCGCTACTTTGCGGACGACATTGTTGTAGAAATCGGCAAAGTATAGATTGCCTGATCCGTCCACTACGGCACCCATTGGAAAATCAAGACCGGCGTTGGTAGCCGCTCCACCATCTCCGGAATAGGTTTCCTCCATACTGTGATTTCCGGCGACCGTGGTGATAATTCCGTTGGTGTTCACTTTGCGTACGACGCAATTAAAGGCATCGCAAACGTAAAGGTTGCCAGTACCGTCCACTGCCACTTCTGCCGCATAATTCAGTCCGGCATTGGTGGCCGCTCCGCCATCTCCGGAATAGGAGCCACCGAGACTTTGGTTGCCCGCCACAGTGGTGATGGTATTGCTTGCGGCCAGGGGGAGCCCATTGAACAACCACTGGTAGCTGAGGGGGGCGAGGCCGGCGGCGGTCACGCTAAAGGTGGCATTGCTGTTCACCAACACCACTTGATTGGTCGGTTGCGTTAAAATCACCGGCGGATTCAAGACCACGAGCAGCGCGGGCGAACTGGTGACACTGCCGGCGGTGTTCGTGACCACGATGACATAACTTGCGGCATCGGCATCCTGAACCCCGGTCAGGACAAGGTTGGTGGTGGTGGCTCCCGACACATTGCCGCCATTATTCAGATTCGTTCCAGTTCTTTGCCACTGGTAGGCCAATGGCGGGGTGCCGCTCGCGGCCGCAGAGAAGGAGGCGGTTGTACCGGCGGCATTCGTGCGACTGACCGGGTTTTGGGTGATGGCGGGGCCCACTGTCAGCACCGTGAGCAGCGCATTGGAGCTGGTCACCGAACCGTACAGGTTGGTGATGGTCACCGTATAAATCCCGGCGTTGGTCAGTTGGGCATTGATGATGGTCAGGAGGGTGTTGGTGGCCCCGGCCAGGTTCGTCGAATTGAGCGCCCATTGGTAATTCAGCGGCGCTGTGCCGGTGGCGGACACCGAGAGCGTCGCCACCCCCCCGACGTTCACCGTTTCATTAGTGGGTTGGGTAATGATGGTGGGCGGCTGGGTCAATACCGTCAGCAGGGCGTTGGAACTGGTCAGCGAACCATATAGATTGGTCACGTTGACCCAATAGACGCCAGAATTGGCCGGTTGCACATTGGTCAGGGTCAGCACATTGTTGGTCGCCCCGGCGAGGTTTGTCCCGTTAAAAACCCATTGGAAATTGAGTGGTTGCATGCCGCTTGCCGTAACTGCTAAGGTTGCGGAGTTCCCGGCGTTCACCGTTTCATTGGTGGGTTGCGTGGTGATGGCCAATGGGACCGGACACTTTCCGTTACCACCAGCCAGATAAATGGATTGGATTTCTGGGGCCGAGAGCGCCCGATTGTAAAGTGAGACCTCATCAATTAGGCCGTTGAAATAATAAGGGAGTGGACCATCGGGGTCTTCGCCGAGAGACAATGGATAATTGTTCTGCGGAATCATGCCTGTAGCTGGTGTGGAAGCATCCAGCGTCCCGTCCACATAAAGATACATGTTGGTCCCATCGTAAACAGCGGCCACATGATGCCATTGTTCATCGTTGATGCTGCGGAAGCCGATCAGATCCACCCCGGATACTGCAGTAAAGGTGAGCGTGCCAGATCCTGAGGTGCCAACCAATTCCCATGCCGTGTTTCCCTTGCTAACGATACCCCGCCAATCCGCATTGGCACTCGTCTGGTTGACCTTGAGCCACAGTTCAATGGTGATATTCGTTGTAAATGAGTCTAATGAGGGTGAGTCCGGGATGGAAACGTAACCGCTTGAGCCGTCGAATAAAAAGGCTTGGCCTACTTCGCCGGGCGCATAACTGGCCCCGCCGACGAGCGTGCCATTGTTCGTGCCGATGTTGTCATTCGCATCACCTTCGCCTGACCACCAACTGACCAAGCCAGCGGACACCGGCGCGCAGGGCGGCGGCGGATTGACGGTCAGCACCGCGATGGTGCTGTTGGTCGCTCCATACGCATTGGTGACCAGCACGAAATAATCCCCCGCCTGTTCTAGCTGCAGGTCGGTCAGGGTCAGGGTTGCATTCGTTGCCCCCGGCAAATTCGTGGAATTGAAAATCCATTGGTAAGTGATTGGGGGTGAGCCCGCAGCGGTGATGCTGAAACTGGCCGTCGTCCCGGCGTAATTTGTCTGACTGACCGGTTGCGTAAGGATGGTGGGGGGTTGGGTCAATACCGTCAGCAACGCATTGGAACTCGCCAATGAGCTGTAGAGGCCCACCACCGTGACCGAATAAACGCCCGCATTGGCTGGTTGTACATCCTCCAAACTGAGGGTGGCATTCGTGGCTCCGTCAATATTTGCCTCGTCAAAAGTCCACTGGTAGCTTAACGGTTGTGGGCCGGTGGCGGCCACGACCAGTGTCGCCGTGTTCCCGGCGCTTACCGTTTCATTGGTGGGTTGAGTGATGATGACGACTGGAGACGGACATTTACCCCCGCTGCCCGCAATATAAATGGTTTGGATTTCTTCCGCCGACAGCGCGCGGTTGTAAATTGAAACCTCATCAATCAGTCCGTTAAAGAAGTAAGCAGCCGGGGCTCCATAGGTGTTTCCTATATATATTGGAGAGCTGTTTTGAGAAATTAATCCTATAGCTGGCTGGGATACATCCAGCGTGCCATCCACATAGAGATACATATTGGTCCCATCGCAAACGCCGGCTACATGATGCCACTGTTCATCGTTAACATTGCGGGTGCCAGTTAGGTCGTTACTACTAAGTCCAATTGCACAAAAATTGACTGTTTTGGCATAAGGTTGGCATTGCAAACGCCAAGAAGTAGTGCCTTTGGTGACAATCCCTCGCCAATCCAAATTGGCGTTTGTTTGGTTGACTTTGATCCAGGCCTCAATGGTGATGTTGGTCACGAAGACATCCAAGGAGGGTGAATCCGGGATGGAAACGTAGCCGCTCGAACCATCGAACAAAAACGCCTGGTCCACTTCCCCGGGCGCATAGCTCGCGCCGCCCACCAGCGTGCCGTTGTTGGTGCCGACACTGTCATTGGCCGTGCCATTGCCGGTCCACCAATCCGTCATGCCGACGGACACCGGCGCGCAGGGCGGCGGCGGATTGACGGTCAGCACCGCAATGGCGCTGTTGGTGGCCCCATAGATGTTGGTGACCAGAACCGAGTAATTGCCGGATTGACTGAGTGCCAAATCGCTGAGCGTGAGCGTCGCGTTGGTGGCGCCGGGAAGGTTGGTGCTGTTAAAGAGCCACTGATAGGTGAACGGGGGATTGCCCAGCACCGCGACGGTGAACTGTGCGCTTTCCGTCACATAGTCGCTCTGGTTGGTGGGCTGCAGGGTGAATACCGGCGGGGAAGGAGGGATGGACAGCACCGCATTGGAACTGGTCACCGTGCCGGCGGCATTGGTGACGACCACGGTGTACGTTCCGGCTTCGGCCAGGGTGACGTCGGTGAGCACGAGGTTGGTGGTGGCGGAGCCGGAAACATTGTCGCCATCCGTCAGGTTGGTGCCGTCCTCCTGCCACTGAAACGCCAGCGGCTGGCCGCCGGTGACAGCGACGTTGAACGTCACGGTCGCCCCGTCCAAAACGGTTTGGTTGGTCGGTTGCGCGGCGATGGCCGGCGGAGTAATGATGGACAGGGAATACTGACGGTTTTGGCCGACATTATCGTTGGCATTGGTGAACCAGAGGCTGGTGGTGTAGTTGCCCAGCACCAGACTGCTGGCGGTGGCGGTCAAACTGACGTTCAGCGTGGCGGCCGGTCCGCCGGGGCTGAGGGTGCCGCCACTGGAGGACACGGAGAGCCAGGCCGAGGTGTTCACCAGCGACCACGTCAGCGCATTGGTGCCGGCGTTGGTGAGAATGAGGCTTTGGGAGGTGACGGTGAACGGGCCGCCCACGCCCCCGCTGGCGGCAAAGCCGTTGAGCGGGGTGATGAGCAGCGGTTCCGGGTTGGCCAGGGCGTTGATCAAGTTTTGCCCGGCCGGCGTGCCCCAACCGGTGCAAAGATCATACCCCGTCACCGCAGAAAATTTCGCGGGGCTTTCAAACCATTCGTTGTTGCCCGTGGTGATGTCATGGAACGCCGCGGCGTAATTGACACTCTTGCCCAGGGTGTCCAGCGCCGGATTGATGAACCCGATGGCCGGCTGGCCGGCGGTGGCGGCCTGTTGGTTGACCAGGGCGGCGAACCCCGCCCACAACGGGGCGGCGCAACTGGTGCCGCCGATGTCCAGATCCATGCCATCCGCCCGGACATAGACATTGTCCGCCGTCAGCGCCACGTCCGGGGTGTTGCGCATGGTGGTGGAACCCAGGTTGGCGGTCATGCTGATGTTCGTCTGCCAGCTTGGAATCTTGTACTGGGTGCTGATGCCGCCGCCGCTGCCCTGGCCGTCACCCGAGTTCCACACTTGTTCCGCCACCCACGCGCCCTTGGGGCCGCTGGTGGTGAGCGTGGTGCCGCCGACCTGCGTGATGCAGGGACTGTCGCCGGGGAAGAAGATCAAACCCGTCCAGGCGTCCCCGTCGCCGGAGGCGTTGAAAAAGGACTGTCCCTGCGCCGCCATTTCCAGCCAGATTTGATCCGCCACCGGGTCGGCGACGCCGTTGTAATTGTACCAGGAACAACTAAGTTGACGGGCCAGGTTGTCCGTGGCCATGCGGTTCAACAGATCGTGCCAGTTGCCATAGGGCCCGGCTTCGTAAACGATGACTTTGGACAGGCCCGGGGCCATGGAAATGGCCATCTCAATGTCCAGGGACGTTTCGACTTCGCCACCGTCGCCCGTGGGATAGCCGGTAAAGCCGTCCAGCAGCACATTTTGCAGCGTGACCGCCGGCAGACCCGCCTGGGTTTCGTAGTAGGTGATGTCGCTGGCGGTGTAACCATCAAATTGCAGCAGGCCGACCGTTTGCCCCGTGCCGGTCAGCGTGGTGCCCGGAACATACGCCGCGCGGAAGTCCCCGCCCCGGAAGGTGCCTTCCGGACCGGAACCGGTGTTGGCGGACGCGGTGTTCGCCTTGATCTGCGACCGGGTCACATAATGCGGGCGGGGCCGGTAATAATTATCCAGGCCGCTGATTCGCAAAATGGGCGTGGCCAGATCCAGCGTCGGCTGGGTGTTCGGCGCGAAAAAGGTCCGGTTCTCCGTCGGATGCTGGTAGGTGTAAAACGTCACATGCAGGGCGCTTTCGATGGCCGGCACGGTTCCACTGACATCCAGCAACAAACGGTTGGGGTGGAGGGTGGTGACCTGCAAGCCATGCCCCCGGGCGAAAGTAACGACCGACTGGTAATCGGCCTCCGTGGGGCCGAACCGCTCGGTGAACTGTTCGGGCGTCAAATAATGATGATACTCCGGGCTGGCCGGATTATAGATTTGCCCGAGCAGGTTCGAGAGCGCGGCCTGGTTCCGCAACGGCAGGGCGATGGCCAGACTCAAGCGGGTGCCATTGGCGGGCCGGCCCACCGGTGCCAGTTGGGCCGCCGCTGCCGGCAGGGCGTGTTGAACCACCTGCCGGTCCGCCGCGCCGGCGGCCGGTGGGGAGGACAAAACGGCTGCCACAAAGACAGCGGTTAAAAGATGACTGGCAAGCCAGCCGTGAATGATATGACCAAGATGAAACTCCGACAACTTCTGAGACATGACTTGATCTTAACACGCTTTCCACTTCTGTCAACATTGTGGCGATGATATAAGCGGAATTAAAGTAAGGGAAAACATTCTTGATGGCGGGGCGATGCAAGTGGTTGATGATCAACGACCGGAGTGCGCCCGTCCCCGCCTGTGCCTTATAGGCATCTTGTGCGGGCGTACCGCAGGCTTCCAAACCTGCGGTACGAAAAAACCGCGTCGTCCCCGCCGTCGGATTGGAAAACCATGAAACGCCCATAAGGGGCGGCGTTCCGGGCGCAGCGCGTTGAAAAATGAAGGAGTATCCTATTGGCTACTGGCGCTTTTTTTAACCGGGCGGCCGGCCGAAATCTCCAGCATCCGTTGAATCGGCAATTTTGCCCGGGTCAGGATTTCCGCCGGCAATTCAATGCGCGGGGCGAGATTTTTCATGCAGGCCAGCACCTTGGGAAGCGTGTTCAGTTTCATGAATTTGCATTCGCTGCAACGGCAATGGTCGGTGGGGGCCCGCAGGGCGTCAAACACCGGCGCGCAGAGAAATTCCTTGCCGGGACAGGCCTTTTGCAAGCGGTGGATGATGCCGGATTCCGTGACAATGACATATTGCCGGGCGGAATCGGCCTGGCAAAACGTGATCATCTTTTCGGTGGAACACACCACGTCGGCCAAATCCCGCACTTCGCGCAGGCTTTCCGGATGCACCACGACCTTGGCGGCGGGAAATTGCGCGCGCGCCTTCAAAATGTGATCCCGTTGAAACTCCACATGGGCGTAGCAATCGCCCTTCCACAGCGTCATGGGGCGGCCGGTTTGTTCCATCACCCAGGCGCCCAGATTTTCATCGGGCACGAACAGCAGATCCCGGTCCCGGGGGGCGGCGTTGACAATCCGCTCGGCGTTGCCGCTGGTGACGATGACGTCGCTCAGCGCCTTGACGGCCGCGCTGCAATTAATGTAGGCAATCGTCCAGAAATTCGGGTTTGTGGCCTGCAGCGCCGCCAGTTGGTCCGCCGGGCAGCTTGCCTCCAGCGAACAGCCCGCCTCGCGATCCGGCAGCACCACGATTTTGCCGGGATTCAAAATCTTCGCCGTCTCGGCCATGAAATGGACGCCGCAGAAAACAATGACCTCCGCGCTGGTTTGCGCCGCCTGTTGCGCCAGCCCCAGCGAATCGCCCACATAATCCGCCACGTCCTGGATTTCCGGCCGCTGATAATTATGGGCCAGAATCACGGCCTTCAGGTCGCGCTTGAGCGCGCGGATTTCCGCGGCCAGGGGCCCCGACTCGGCGGCGGCCAGACCGGCGGCCGGCTGGATTTCAGCAAGGTCAATCATGCCCTCAGCTTAACGCCCAAACCCCGGCGCGTCAATCAGCCGGGGAAGGCCGTCATTTCCCCGGTGGGGCCGGCGCTGCCGCGCCGCCCATGATGGGTCTTTTCCCCCAGCCCGTCACAGGGTCTCTTTAACAGCGCCTTGGAACCCGGGCCCGCGCCCGGAAATCACCGGTTTTGCAGTCCCGGCACCCTCCCCGGGCGGATTTTCCACCGGCTGCCAGCCATCCCCGTTACCTGGTAACGAAAAATGCTCCTCCGAACTGTTTTTACTTGACACAATCTAAGTGGTTAAACCACAACCGGTTGTGAGGCATGTCAAGCAAAAACAGCACGCGATCTCGTTACTAGGTAACGAGAATTGCCCGTTCTTTTTTTTTCTGACGACTTTTGGCGCAGTTTTGCCCGGTCCCCCCAGGCTTCAACCCAGGACTTCTTTCCGCTCCTCCTCCGTCAGCACCCGCCATTCGCCGGCCGGCAGTCCCGCCAGCGTGAATTGCCCGATCCGCACGCGCAGCAGCCGCAGCGTGGGATGGCCGATGGCGGCGGTCATGCGCCGCACCTGACGGTTTTTGCCCTCGATCAATTCCAGACCGATCCAGCAGTCCGGCACGGTCTGCCGCACGCGGATGGGGGGCGTGCGCGGCGCGACCTGCGGCTGCGGATCCAGCCGCCACGCGCGGCAGGCGAGGGTGCGGCGGCCCTGAATGAGGACGCCCGCCGCGAGCGTTTGCAGCGCGGCGTCGGTGGGGATGCGCTCGACCTGCGCCCAATACTCGCGTTCATGCGCACAGCGCGGCTGCAACAATCGCGCGTTCAGCGCGGCCTCGTCGCTCAACAGCAGCAGCCCCTCGGAATCGGCATCCAGCCGGCCAATGGGGTAGACGTCACTGGGGAGGCCAAACTCCGCCAGCGGCCGGTTGGGCGAGCCGTCGGCCGTGAATTGCGAGAGGACGTTGAACGGTTTGTTAAAGGCAATGAGCACACGCGATTTTTCACCAGCGGGGCCCCGGGACAAAGAAAAATCGTCGCCGCCCGTTGACAAATGGCATAGTCTTGCCGGGTGATTCGCAACATCATTTTCGATTGGTCGGGGACGTTGGTGGACGACCTGCCCGCCGTTTTGCAGGCGTCCAATTATGTGCTGGCCCGGGCCGGGCAGCCGGCCATGACGCAGGAGCAGTTCCGCGCGGAATTCACGCTGCCGTTCACGAAATTTTACGACCGGCATGTCCCGAACGTTTCGCGGGCGCAGTTGGAGGAATGGTTTCTGAGCGAATTCCAGCGCGCCCAGGTGGCGGGCTGCGCGCTGCCGTATGCGCGGGCGTTCCTGGAATTTTGCCGCCGGAAAAAACTCCGCACGTTTCTCCTGAGTGCCGCGCATCCCAGCCATTATCAGGCGCACTGCCGGACGACGGGTTTTGACGCGTTTATTGACCGGCCCTACACGGGCGTGCTGGACAAGCGGAAAAAAATTCATGACATTCTGGCGGAAAACAATTTGTCGCCGGCGGAGACGCTCTTCATCGGCGACATGGAGCATGATGTTGACGCCGCCAAGGCCGGCGGGATTCATTCGTGCGCGGTGTTGACCGGTTACAACACGCTGACGCAACTCCGGGGCGCCGGGCCGGATTTGATTGTGGAGCATCTGGGGGAATTGCAGCGGATTCTGGAGCAGAACAACCTGGCGCTGAATCCGCCGGTGGCGTTTGAATCCAACCATCCGCCGCTGGCCACGGTGGGGGCCGTGATTTTTAACACGGCGGGCGAGGCGCTGATGGTGCGCACGGACAAATGGTCGGGGCTGTGGGGGATTCCCGGCGGGAAAATCAAATGGGGCGAAACCTCGGAGGACGCGCTGCGCCGCGAGATCCGCGAGGAGACGGCGCTGGAAATCGAGCAGATCAAATTCGTGCTGGTGCAGGATTGCATCGCGTCGCCGGAATTTTACCACGAAGCGCACTTTGTGCTGCTGAATTACACCTGCGTGTGCGTGGGGGAACCCCGGGTCAAGCTGAACGAGGAGGCGCGGGAATTCCGGTGGCTCAAGCCCGCCGCCGCCCGGGAGCTTCCGCTGAACACGCCCACGCGCATTCTGCTGCTCGCGGTGCTGAAGAGTTTGCCGGACGGCGAATAGAATCCACGATTATTTCCCCAAGCCATGGCCGCCATCTGCATTGTTGATCTGGAAGTTTTTTACCGGGTCGGGGTTCCGGACGAGGAGCGGGCGCGGCCACAGCGGCTGTTGCTGACGGTGGAAATGGAGGCCGATTTTTCCCGGGCGGCGCGCAGCGACAGCATCGCCGACACGGTGGATTACTTCGCGGTCAGCCAGCGGTTGCTAAAGTATGGCGAGGGGCGGAGTTGGAAGTTGATCGAGACGCTGGCGGCCGAGCTGGCGGAGCTGATCCTCACGGAGTTTCGGCCGGAGCGGGTTCGGGTGGAGGTGAAGAAGTTTGCGATTCCGGAGGCGCGGCTGGTGTCGGTGAGTGTGACGCGGGCGAGGGGGTAGGGAAAACCCACGGGGGTGCAAAAGTGCGCCCAATGCCGTGAGAAAATTAAGAGGCTGGATTTGGCATCTGAGGACCAGTATTAATGATTGAATGAAAGCCATCCGAGTAGAACAATTTGGAGATCCGGGCGTGTTGCGCCTGGTGGACGTGCCAACCCCAAAACCCGGACCGTGGCAGGTGCTAGTGCGGCTGCGGGCGGCGGGGGTGAATCCGGTGGAAACTTATATCCGATCAGGGAATTACGCCCGCAAACCGGAACTGCCCTACACTCCGGGCAGTGACGGGGCGGGGATGGTGGAGGCGGTCGGCGAGGGGGTGACGGGATGCAAGCCGGGGGACCGGGTTTACACGGCGGGAACAATCAGCGGCAGCTATGCGGAGTTTGCGCTGTGTCTGCCGGCGCAGATTCATCCGCTGCCGGAGCGGGTGAGTTTTGCGCAGGGGGCGGCGCTGGGGGTGCCGTATGCCACGGCCTGGCGGGCGCTGTTTCAGCGCGGTCAGGCGGTGCCGGGGGAATCGGTGCTGATTCACGGGGCGAGCGGGGGCGTGGGGATGGCGGCGGTGCAGATGGCGCGGGCGCACGGGATGCAGGTGTGGGGGACGGCCGGCACGGAACGGGGCCGACTGCTGGTGTTGGAGCAGGGGGCGCACCGGGTGTTTGATCATGGCGCGCGCCAGTATCAGGAGCAAATTGCGCAGGCGGCGGGGAAGCACGGCGTGGACGTCATTTTGGAAATGATGGCCAACAAGAATCTGGGCTTCGATTTGACGCTGCTGGCGCTGGGCGGGCGGGTGGTGGTGATCGGCAGCCGGGGCGACGTCGAGATTAATCCGCGGGACGCCATGAGCCGCGACGCGGATATTCGCGGGATGGTGCTGTTCAACACGCCGCCGGCGGAATTGGCGGAAATCCACGCACAACTGTTTGCAGGACTGGAAAACGGCTCGCTGTGTCCGGTGATTGCCGAGGAATTTCCGCTGGCCCGGGCACCCTATGCCCATGGCGCGATCATGGATCCGGGGGCGGCCGGGAAAATTGTGCTGGTGTCGTGAATTCAGAAATCATTTTTTCTGGAAGAGCAGAGGAAGGAATTCCGCCAGATTGCGCCGCCACACCCGGAAGCTGTGAACGCCCGGGCATTCGACCCAGGTGAAGGGCACCTCCTGGGATTTGAGCCAATGGCAGAATTGTTGGTTGTCCACAAGCCGTTCGTCGTCCCGGCCGCATCCGATCCACAGCAGACGCAAATGGCCGGCGACGCGGGTCTTCAGCCCCGGGTACTGCCCCGGAAAATTGGTGTTCAAGCCGCCGGAACTGAAGGCGCCTATCCAGGCAAAACGGGCGAGCTGGTTCAAGCCAATCTCCAATGATTCCGTGCCCCCCATGGAGAGGCCGGCGATGGCGTGCGACTGGCAATCCGTTTTCACCCGGTAATCCTGCTCCACCTGCGGCATGACCTCGTCGAGCAGGGTTTGACCAAACTTTTCCACGTTGCGCCGCCAGGGTCCGGGGTGGTCGAGCCGGGACCAACCGGCCCTGACGATTTCCGGGGTGCCGTAGCCCAGCGGCATCACCACAATCATGGGCTTGGCCTGTTGGCGGGCGATCAGGTTGTCGAGGATGACGTTGGCCCGGCCGACGGTGGTCCAGGCGGTGGGGTCATCGCTGTAGCCGTGCAGTAAATACAGCACCGGGTACCGTTTCCAAGCCGACGGGTGGTAGCCGGGCGGCGTATAGACGATGAAATCGCGGTCATCTCCGGCCACGGCAGAGTGATAAAAATGGCGGTGCAGTCGGCCATGGGGCACGTCGTTGATTTCCCACGGCAGCGATTTGGGGCCGGGCACCTCCACCAAGCTTTCCGAGGTTAGCAGGTTGTATTTCAGGAGGGCATTGGCGGGATCCATCAAGTGCAGGCCGTCGGCAACAAAGGAGTAAACGTAAATATCCGGTTCCAAGGGCGGGGAGGTGAAGGTCCAGACGCCATGCCCGTCATTGGTCAGTGGGACATTCCCGGTGCCTTCGCAATACAACCGGACTTGGGTGGCATTGGGGGCGGACAGGCGGAAGGTGACGCGGCCATCAGGATGCACCTCGGGTGAGACGATGGGTTGGGCGAAGACCGGCCAGGCGAACAGCAGGGAGGCGAGGAGGATTGTTTTCATTATTGTCCATCAATACATTGAGGTAATTTCAGGGAGATGGTCCATAAAAAAATCAGAGAAGAATGCACTCCCGCCCTCACCCCCGGCCCCTCTCAGGTGCATCTTGAGATGACTACTGGCTTCATCGGTTGGAAATGTGCCAGCAATCCAAACTTGGCAATGGCACACGAAGCCACCGCCTGGTCAAGACATCATGCGGGGAAAATTATAGCATTAGTCCCGGCCATGTTTCTTTTCTTTCGGACCATACGCCGCATAGGCCAGACCAATCAAAGCTATCTCAGCAGGTCCGCCAAAGCCGAAAAACCATTCGTCACCTAACTCCAGTCTTATATCAGTACTATCACCTGCACTCCAATTATGAATCGTTGTCGCCCCAGCCGCGATCGCGTCAGTATGAAGAATCTGTGGCACACGCAATCCATGTTCCATTCCCATCGCAATGGCAAAAATAACACCGCTTTCCGGATGTACCAAAGCCGGGCAGCGGTGGATCAGGCAGCGGCAATCTTTTGGCAGAGTTTTACCAACCGTAACCCAAAGCCATTCGACGATGTCCGGATGACAACCGCAATTAAGATGTGCATCCGGCACGGAATTCCACAATGCAAAAACCGCAGTGTGAGGTCTTATTGAACGCAGATATTTCAAAACCATATCGTTCAATGACAGAGAGCCAATTAAATTATTTGTTTCCATAGTTGATCATGGGTACAAGTCGTAACCGACCCTCGTGTATCCTGCATCAAAAAACTGCAATAACTCTTGGGCATATGCAGACAAACCACCGCCTTCCTTCCAAAAGTTGGACATATTTACAACGGAAGACATATAAACCTGACGTTTGTCTGTTATTAGGCATCGTCAGCAAAATTTATGGGTGAATGCATCAGGTTCAGGGAGGCGGCCTAAC
>CAZUBG010000079.1:0-22044 GCA_964618545.1 uncultured Bifidobacteriaceae bacterium
TCGCCGATTTCCAAATCGGCAGGCCGTCCAAGCGTCGAATGCGCCAGCTTGCGGTACCGCCACTGGGTTTGGAAACCCGCGATACCGCAGACTTGGAAGTCTGCGCTACCAAAAAAGCCGCCTCGTCCCGGCCGTTGCATTTGAAACCCATGAAATGCCTATCCAGTCAGCCAGTCGTCTTAACGGGTGATCTTTTGGGCGGACAAAATGGTTTGCCGGTTCGGAGCAGCTTTGACGCGCGGCGCCGGGTCAGGGGACCCTGCCTACAAGGGTAGAGTGGTTTGCGAGATTGGCCTGGAGCCTCGCCCGGCCTCTCCCTGCCGAAATAGATTTTATTTTATTTTTTTGCTGAATAGCGTTAATTACCTGAAATTAGCCTTAATTAAGGCGGCACACTGCTGAGGTGCCGCCACCAGGCCTCACCGGCACTGGGAGTGTGGCCCGGCGACGGAACTTCACGATGTCAAAGAGCGGACGGGGGACTGAAACCAGCCGCCGTCGCGGAAGAGGTGGCGGACGAGCGAGCCCTCCCCGGTCGGGAGCCGAAGCTCCCTGCTTTGATTTAAATACACCGGTTCCGGGGTTGAGTCAAATGTGGCCGGCACTTTTTAGCTGGCGGGGGGATGTTTTTAAGGGTTGCTACTGACAACCACCGTGGTTGCGCGGGTTAAGCAGAAAGGCGGGTCTTAACCACAAAGATCGCAGAGAGGGAAAAGGCAGCCCACGAATCTCACGAATGGCACGAACCTTGGGGGCCGCAGAGGGGGGCTTGAACGAGGCGTGGTTTTCCGGTTGCATTTGTGCGGGCCAGGGCGGCCAATGGGCTGGCCATGAATGCCGGGCCGGCAGATCAAACGGGAACCCAAGCTGGCGCGGGGAAAAACCGACCCCGCCCCATAATGGATCACCGGTAGAAGGAAATATGCAAATATCAAGAACCGACCCGTTTCCGACCCGTTTCGGCGAGGGGTGGATGCACTCTCCGCAAGTGGATTCAACACACCTCCTTCGTCCGGAACCGCCACCATGTGAGCAATAGCATAAAAATGACAAAGTCCAAAGCATACAAGGTCAGCAAAACGACATCGCTTCCTGTCAAAACACTGCCTTGGAGAATCTGCGTAAAAACGTTAAACGGCGCGTAACTGGGCAGGAGATAGTAGAGCGGATTACCAGTTGAATACAGGCCGTTACCGGCCACGAAGGCGAGCACGCAACCGATGGCAGGATGCATGAACAGGGAAAGAAGCATCGCCAACGATCCCAGCATAAGCTGTCGGCAAAACATCAACCACGGCGCATACTTCATGATCGGACTCAGTTCCACATGGGAGGACGCGGAAAACAAAAGAATCGCCAGGCTGGCAATGACGGCATACGCGGCCATCACCGCCACACCGCCAAGATATTTTCCCAGAAGATACTGCAACCGGCTCACCGGTTTCGAAAGCGTCAGGCGAATGGTTCCCCGGCGAATTTCCGACGCCACAGCCGTGCTGAAAATGAACAACGCCACGAGGCTGCCGCCAAAAGAGCCGGCCGCATAAAAAAAGCCCTGAACCATGGACTCCCCCTGCTCCATCGCCTCGTTCATTTTTTTTCGCTCTTCTGCGTTCAACTTTTGGAGGGCCGGTGAATTGGTCTCCGTTTCCGTGTCCGAAAACTGAGTGGAAATATTGGCGCGAGTCCGCTCCATGATCATGGAAAAGAATATGGTCATGACGAGCGAAACCAGCATCAGCGCGATTAGCAGGCGCTGGTGCAGCAACGCGCGGATACTGTCGCCCGCAATGAGAAAAATGTGCTTCATAGTTTGGGTGGCGTTCCAATTGATGACAGAAAAATGTTCTCCAAAGATTGGGTTTCCACGGTCGTTTCCTCCGGTTTGATACCGTGCTGTCGCAACAATTCATCAATCATTTCCCGCATCGCCAAGTCCACGCACTTTACCGTGACCTGGCCGTTGTGCATGGTGACTTCGGCCGGTGTTCGGGACAGCGCCTCGAGCACGACGCCCGGAACATTTCTCAAAACCACTCGCGTGCTCTTGCCTGTCGAGAGTTCCTGAAGCGACCCGACACGCTTCAATTCGCCTTTCTCCAGAATCGCCACCCGGTCGCACACCGTTTCCAGCTCGGATAAAATGTGCGAACTAATGAAAATGGTTTTCCCCCGCCGCTTCAGCTCCAGGAGGATGTCGCGAAACTCTTTTCGTCCCACCGGGTCCAGGCTGGCGGTGGGTTCGTCCAGAATCAGCAGGTCCGGATCATGTAACATCGCCTGTGCAAACCCGAGCCGCTGCAACATTCCTTTGGAATATTTGGAAACTGACTTCGCCGCGGCTTCCTCCAGACGGAGCAAACGGAGCAGTTCCTCAACGCGCACCTTCCGGGTCTGGACCGGGACGCCCAAAAGCGCCGCATAAAATTCCAACAAACCCCGTACGGTATAATAGTCATGCAGGGTGACGGATTCAGGCAGATAGCCCAGGCGGCGGTGAACCCGAAAATCGCCCACGGGCTGATCGAACAAAAGGGCGGTCCCTGAAGTGGGACGAATCAGCCCGAGCAGCAGCAGGATGGTGGTGGTTTTGCCGGCCCCGTTCGGCCCCAAGAAACCAAAGGTTTCGCCTTCCTTCACCTCCAGGTCAAGGCCCTTCAAAGCATTGGTCTCCGGCTGGCCGCCGAAAAAACGCACAAAGGACTTGTTCAGATTTTCCGTATGGATCGCGGCCATAATTATTTTCCGGTCAAATCTTTGATCTTTTGCTCCAGTTCGCCATTGCCTTGCGAATAACCTGCCTGCAGCCACTGGATGTCCCCTTGCTTATCAATGAGCACCAAGCTGGGAATCCCGCGCACCCCATATTTGCGGCCAACGTTGCCGTTACTATCGAGCAGCACATGAAACCCATATTTTTTGCGGCTGATGAATTGTCCCACCTGGTCGGCGGCCTCGCCTTGATCCAAACTCAGAATTTCAAAATCCTCACCCTTGAGTTTGTCTTGCAACAATTGCAATTCCACCATCTCCATCCGACAGGGACCGCACCACGTCGCCCAAAAATCCAGCAAAACCACTTTCTTGTTCCGGTAATCAGAGAGCGAAACCATCCGATTTGAGAGATCCAAGGTCGAAAAATCCGGCGCGGCCTTGCCCACCTGGACATTTCCCATTTCATGGACCGACCCGCCGCCGCGACCACCTTGAATCTTCACTTTGATTTCATAATTGATCCAAATCGTCGCCGCCGCGAACAGCGTCAACGCGAGAATCGAAAGCAGGGAAGCCAGGCGGGTGGTTGGGGCAATAGAGGGCATCAGCACCTTTCCGCCAGCCCGGCCGAAAACGGGTCAGTTCTTGATATTTTCATATTTCCTTCTGACGGCGATTCATGATGGGGCGGGAACGTTTCTCCCACCCGCAAGCTTTTGTCCCCGCTTGAACGGATTGGCCCCCGGGCGGGTCGAAAGCGGCCATTGCGCAGGCAAAAGCTGAAATTAAGAAAATAGAAAGCGGAAATGAAATCAGGAGGGGCAAAGGCAATCTTAGGGCGGCGCTCGCCAGAGACGCCGCTACAACGGGAACTGGGCAATGGCCCGGTGGACTGGACCGGGATCCGCTGGGGCTGGCACCCCGCCGGGGTGCGGTTTGTTTCCTGGCTCGATCCGGGGGTGTCGCTGACGCTTGACCCCCGGCCACTCTCTGGCAACCCTCCGGGTTGGCGGAGGGGCGGGCTCCGGCGAAGCCCCGGAGCGCGGCTCTGTGAGCCGCAGCCTACCGATGGCCAGCGGAAGTCAAAGCAGTTTTGAGGCCTGGTTTTGCAAGGTGTGGGCTGCGGGTCACAGACCCGCGCTCCGACCGCAAAGCGCGGGCCCGCGCTTTGGTGGGGCGGGCCAATTGGGGACGAGCCGTCCCCACCCCGGGGCGCGAACGCGCCCGGGCCACCCGGCACTGGCCCTGGGCCGCAGTTTAAACGGATCGTCCCGGAGTTCATACAAACTGATTTGACTGCCTCCATAAGCCCCTGTTGGCCGGGAAAAATCAACAAAAAAATGAAAAACGGCCACGCCTTGGTTCGCAAGTCATTGATACACAACGACCTGTTTCACCCAGCCTCCCCTTGTTTTGCTCCGTGTCCGCTGTGCCATGGTTAAAAACCTCCCTCTTTGTGTTCTCTGCGTTCCTGGTGGTGAAATTCCATCTCGCGGTCCCAATTCACGACCTCGCAGATCGTGTTTCTCAGTAACGCGATTTTGGCTTTTTGGCGGGGTTCAGCGGTTTCGTCGCAAGTGATTCAAACTCAATTGGTTGCGGATGGTGTCAAGTGAATTCTGAGCCCCATCGCGTTACTGGGAAACGAAAATGACCGGTTTATTTTTTTTCCCCGGCCGGTTTCGCCCGTGACCTTCCGGCCATTTCGGGGGGGCCAGTCGTGCGGCGCCCGCCAGAGACGCCGCCACGCTGCGGGGTTGGAACGAAGCCGGCGGCCCGGGGGTGGAGGCAAAACCAGTCCGCCGATGGTGCTGGTTTTAACGCGCTGCGGCTCACCGAGCCGCGCTCCGTTTCTGTGAGCGGGTCAAGGGCTCCAAGGCGCCGTCAAAGAGGCCGCCGGGACGGGCTGTGCGCGAAAAGACAAATAGTGGGCGGCGCGGCAGCGCCGCCCTGCCGGGGATATGTCCGCCATCCCCATGAACCGGGGCGTCTACACAAAGTGGGACAGGCTTCCAGCCTGTCACCGGGGACTGACAGGCTGGAAGCCTGTCTCACTCTCGCAAACCCCGGCCGGGCAGTTCAAGGCCCCCATGGCCCCACTTCTCCTGTTGCGGTTCATGGGCAGGTGGAAGCATCGGCAGACTCACGCCGATTGGATAATGCCATGTCCGCAGGTCCAGCAAAACCGCCTACTCCTCGCGGGGGGGAAAATCAAACGTGATCTTGCCCTTGGCATCCATGACCAGATACGCGGGAAACGGCTTGCCCGCCCGGGAAATGAACTTGTCCAGCAACCCGGATTTGTGGTCGGCCAGAATCTTTTGCACCTGGGCGGGCTCGATCGGCTGCTGCAAGATTTCGCGGCCAATCTTGAATTTGCACGGCCGGGTGTCCGCCTGCGAGCGCTCACACAGGAAGCCTTGTTCCGTGTCAAAAACGCTGCCGCCGCATTTCGGACATTTGCCCAGCGGCTCTTTGCCGGTGAAGTCCACCTTCGGCAAGGGGGCGGAGGGAGCGCCGTCCTTCGCCCTGCCCTTCTTCTCACGCGGGGCGAACTCAAATTTTGTCTCCCCGTCCTTGAGCACCAGGAACGCCTCGAACTTGCGGTTGGTCTTCTTGGAAATGAAGCCTTTCAGCAGATCGGTTTTCCCCGTGGCCAGCAGTTTCGTGATCTGGGCCGGCTCGATGGTCTGCTGCAAAATGATTTTGCCGGAACGGAACGTGCAGGTTTTGTCCGGGCCGGTGTTCTTCTCGCACAGATAATTCATGCCCGCATCGAATACGCGCGCGCCGCACTTGGGACATTTGCCCAGCGGCTCCTTGCCGGTGAAATCCACCGGCGCGGACGCCTCGCCATCCTTGTTCTGGTCGTTGCCAAAATCAAATTCCGGTTTGAACTCCGCGCCCAATTTGATGACCGCCGCGAAGGGAAACCCCTTCTGGCTGCGAAAACCCTGCAACGGCCCGACCGACCCCTTGGTGATGAGTTCCTCCACCTCGGGGATTTCCAACTGCCGGCCGGCGACGATTTTCCAGAGGGCATAATCGCATTTCTGGCACTGGAATTTTTTGTAGTTTTCGTGAATCTCGCCGCCGCATTTGGGGCACGGAACGGTCAGCACGCCAAAATCACCGGGCACGGTGTCGCTCTCATGGCGCTTGGCCTTGGCCACGATTTCGCGCGTGGCGTCGGCGATCTCCCGCATGAATTCCACGCGGGGCAGCCTGCCGCGCGCCATCTGGTTGAGTTTGAATTCCCAGTCGCCGGTCAGTTCCGGCGAGCAAAGCTGGGGGATGTCCAGCCCGCGCAGGAGCGTGATCAGCGAAAACGCCTTGGCCGTCGGCTGCAATTCGCGGCCGTTGCGGTTCACATATTTTTCCCAGATCAACCCTTCGATGATCTGCGCGCGCGTGGCGGGCGTGCCGAGCCCCTTCTCGCTCATGGCCTCGCGCAATTCCTCGTCCTCGATCAGTTTCCCGGCGCCTTCCATGGCCGAAAGCAGCGTGGCTTCCGAATACCGCGCCGGCGGCTTGGTTTGACTGGCTTCCACCTCCACCTTCACCGTCTTGACCGTCTCCTTGGGCTGCACGGGCACCAGGCTGGGCGTGTCGTCAGATTCCGCCTCCTTGCCATAAACCGCCAGCCAGCCGGCGTTGACCATCACCTTGCCCTCGCTCTTGAACGGCTCGCCCTCCACGCGCGTGATGCGTGTGGTGACCAGAAATTCGGCGGCGGGATAAAAAATCGCCAGGAACCGCTTGGTCACCAAATCATAGAGCTTTTGTTCCGGCTCGCTCAAATGTTTCGGGGCCACCAGCGTGGGAATGATCGCGAAGTGATCCGAGATTTTGGCGTTGTTGAAGATGCGCTTGTTCGGATGCACCCAGCCGGCCTTCAATATTTGCTCGGCGAACCCTCGGTACTGGGTGTCGGACAACATGCCCAGGGTCTTCTTGACCGTGTCCGGATAATCTTCCGGCAGCGCCCGGGCGTCCGTTCGGGGATAGGTCAGAACCTTGTGTTTTTCGTACAGGGCCTGGGCGAGCCCCAGGGTGTTCTTGGCGGAAAACCCAAAGCGCCCGTTCGCCTCCCGTTGCAGGCTGGTCAAATCGTACAGCAGCGGCGAGAGCGAGGTGGTCGGCTTGCTTTCCTCGGTCACCATCCCCGGTTTGCCCAGGCACTTGTCATGCAGCGCCTGCGCACGGGCCGGGTCCCAGAGTCGCTCGGGCCGCAGATGTTCATCCGTCTCCGAACGGACAAAATTCTCATCAAACCAGCGTCCGGGGTATTCCCCCGCCTGCGCGCCGAAGGTGCCGTGAACCTCCCAGTAACCGCGCGACACGAATTTTTTAATCTTCTCCTCCCGTTCCACCAAGATCGCCAGCGTGGGCGTTTGGACCCGGCCGACGGTGGTCAGATGAAACCCGCCGGTCTTCGAGTTGAACGCGGTCATCGCCCGGGTGCCGTTGATGCCCACCAGCCAGTCGGATTCACTGCGGCACACCGCCGCGTCCGCCAGCGGGATCATCGAGGCGCCCGTCCGCAACTGGGCGAATCCGTCGCGGATGGCGGCCGCCGTCATGGATTGGAGCCAGAGGCGCTGGGTCGGCTTTTCGGACCCGGCGTATTGCAGAATGTAGCGGAAAATCAGTTCCCCCTCCCGCCCGGCATCGCACGCATTAATCAGCAGGTCCACATCCTTGCGCTTCATGAGCTTGAGCACCGCCTTCAGCCGGGGCTCGCTCTTCTCAATCGGCTTGAGCGCAAAGTGCGGCGGGATCACCGGCAGTTGCGCAAACGTCCACTTGCCGCGCTTAACCTCAAACTCCTCCGGAATGCACAATTCCAGCAGATGCCCCACCGCCGAGGTGATGACATACTGGTCATTTTCAAAGTAGTCGTCATGTTTTTCAAATTTGCCGAGCGCCCGGGCAATATCCCCGGCCACGGACGGCTTTTCCGCGATGATTAATGCTTTTCCCATTTGCGAGAGGAAAACTTGCGCAGAAATCCGTCTTTGTCAACATCCGCGCGATTGACATCACCAATTAGTTTTGCGCTAATACTCATGATTAAATCATATGAGCACGCCCAATTCCGCCATTTCAACCGATTCGTTGATGCAGGAAAACCGTGTTTTCCCCCCCGCCCCGGAGGTCGTCAGCCGCGCCCACCTCGATGGGAAAAAATTCCGCGAACTCTATGAGCGGTCCCTCCGCGAGCCCCGCGAGTTTTGGCTGGAACAGGCCCGCACGCTTGACTGGTTCACGCCGCCCACCGAGGCCTGCTCCTATGATTGGAACACCGCCGCGCGCAAAATTCATACCTCCTGGTTCGCCGATGGCACGCTCAACGTGACCGTCAATTGCCTGGACCGCCATCTGACTTCCGGCCGCCGCAACCAGATCGCCATCCTCTGGCAGGGCGATCCGGAGGAGGATGTCAGGAAGATCACCTACGCGGAATTGCACACCGAGGTCTGCCAATTCGCCAACGCCCTCAAATCGCTCGGCATTGTCAAGGGCGACCGCGTGGCCATTTACATGCCCATGATCCCGGAGGCCGCCGTGGCCATGCTCGCCTGCGCGCGCATCGGGGCGATTCATTCCGTGGTCTTCGGCGGGTTCAGTTCGGACTCCCTCGCCGGCCGCATCCAGGATTCCGAATGCAAACTGCTCATCACCGCCAACGTTTCGCTGCGCGGGGGCAAAACCATCCCCCTCAAGGCGCTGGCGGACGAGGCCCTCACCCGCACGCCGGGCATCCGGCACGTCGTGGTCGTCGAACGGACTCCGGAACCCTGCCACATCGTCCCCGGACGCGACCTGTGGTACCACGACCTCATGGCCGTCGCATCGCCCGTGTGCCCGCCGGAGGTGATGCATGCCGAGGACCACTTGTTCATCCTGTACACCTCCGGTTCCACCGGCAAACCCAAGGGCGTCGTTCACAGCACGGCGGGATATCTCTTATGGACGGCCCTGACGCACAAGTACGTTTTTGACATTCACGAACACGACATTTATTTCTGCACCGCCGACATTGGCTGGGTGACCGGCCACAGCTACGTCGTTTACGGCCCGCTCTGCAACGGCGGCACCACCCTGATGTTTGAAGGCATCCCCACCTGGCCGGACGCCGGACGGTTTTGGGAAATCATCGAGAAATTCAAAGTCACCTCCTTCTACACCGCCCCCACCGCCATCCGCGCCCTGATCCGCCTGGGGGATGAATGGCCCGCCGAACATGATCTGAGCTCGCTCCGCGTGCTGGGCACGGTGGGCGAACCCATCAACCCCGAGGCGTGGATGTGGTATTACCGCGTGATCGGCCAGTCCCGCTGTCCCGTGGTGGACACCTGGTGGCAGACGGAAACCGGCGGGCATCTCATCACCCACCTGCCCGGGGCCCACGCCCTCAAGCCTGGCAGCGCCGGCCAGCCCTTCTTTGGCGTCGAACCCGTGGTGTTGCGCGACGACGGCACCGTCTGCGGCCCCAATGAGGGCGGCAAACTGTGCATCAAAAAACCCTGGCCCGGCATCATGCGCACCACCTGGGGCGATCACGACCGTTTCGTAAACACCTATTTTTCCACGTTCAAAGACATGTATTTCACCGGCGACGGCTGCCGGGTGGACGCCGACGGCGACCACTGGCTCCTGGGCCGGGTGGATGACGTGGTCAACGTGTCCGGCCACCGCATCGGCACGGCCGAGGTGGAAAGCGCCCTGGTCAGCCATCCCAAGGTGGCCGAGGCCGCCGTCGCCCCCATGCCGCACGACATCAAGGGCCAGGCCCTGTACGCCTTCGTCACCCTCAAAAATGGGGTGACCGAGAGCGACGAACTGAAAAAGGAACTCGCGCTGCACGTGCGCAAGGAAATCGGGGCCATCGCCGTGCCGGACAAGATTCAATTTGCGCCCGGCCTGCCCAAGACGCGTTCCGGCAAGATCATGCGCCGCATTCTCCGGAAGATCGCCGAGAACCAGACCGACCAGATCGGCGACATCACCACCCTGGCCGATTCCTCGGTGGTGGAGGCCCTGGTGCGCGGGAAACAATGACGGGCGTTTTGAACCTGGACATCTGCCAGCACCACGACGCCAGGCGACAATATGAGAAAACCACGAATTTCGCGCGCCGCGCAACGGGCCAAGAGTCGTTGGCACTGAATTGATGCACCACGACGGGCATGGATGAGGATGTTCGCATCCAGCAGGACAGCCGTGCCTGCCGGAATGTCGTCGAGGATCATTGTTCCCAAAAGTGGGCGGCCAGGCTGGCCTGAAACGGCTCCTGAGCAAGTGGAAAATCGCGCCGGGACAGAAAGCGCCCCAGCCCGGCTCCCGGAGTTTGCAGCGACCGGGGGGCCTCGACGTTACGCGTTTCCAAGCTGGTCAGGAGTGCATGAGCTTTGGCCGGCAGACCCTCGGCCGCGTTGGTTCGCACCTGGCCGTGCTCCAATTCAACTTCCAGCGTTTTATGACTCATGCAAATACCCCACCCCTTAACCCGCCGGGGGCAAGCCCGGCCATGCCCGGGAATGGGGTTCGCGGGCGCAAAAGCGCCGGCTTTTCCCTGCGCTGCGAAAAAATTTCCCCGGCTTTTCCCGTTACCTAGTAACGCGTTCCGGCCCATACCAGGTGTGTTACACCTGTTGTTGCCGTCCTCTGATTCGTCGCAACCCGTTGGTCCTCAGCGGGATCTGATCCGACGGCGGCGGCCGGGCTGTCAAGTAATTCCATTTTTTCAAAAACGAGCATTTTACGTTACTAGGTAACGAGCTTTTTTTCCAAACGGGGGCAGACTATTCACAGGATGATTGCGAGATCACAAAGCCAGCCCTCGGCCGGACGGGGTGCCAGCGACTCCCCCACCCTGCCCGCCGAAGCCGCCCGCCGCGCCCGCGCCCGCCGCCCGCGGCCTCCCGCCCGCGGCCTCCCGCCCGCGGCCTCCCGCCCGCGGCCTCCCGCACGCGGCCTCCCGCACGCGGCCTCCCGCCTTGCGGCCCCGGCCGGCCATCCTGCGGGCTTCCCCGCCCCCCGGCCACCCGCCGGGGGCCTCCCCGCCGCCCTGCCCAACAGCCCGAAGAGAACACAAAGAATCAATTTGAATCATATTGGAACGACAATAAAATTGCGTTCCACGCCTCCCGGTGGCCGCCGGCCCCGCCGCCGCACCCCGGCGGAGCGCCGCTGCGGGCTCCCCGCCGCCGTCATCCAATCGTTGCCGGATTGTAACCGGAATGCCGTGGTGTCGGGCGGGGGGTTCTGGCAATCATGGAGGCCGATATGTCGCTTAACAACCTGCCAACCCTTTCCGGGATGCCATCGTGGAAATCAATCGCGTGAACCTTTTGTGATGACGGTCAAACCCAAACCCGACGACGGCAAGGGTGACCTGGCCGGGCAATTTCTCAAAGCCACCGGCGATCTGGTCTTTCACCACGTTCATGGCAGCCAGCTCATTTACAACACCTGCTGGGAGGACCCGCGCCTTGACCGCCAGTTGATGCAACTGAACCACGAGAGCCGGGTGGTGATGATCACCAGCGCCGGTTGCAACGCCCTGGACTATCTGCTGGACGGCCCGGCGGAGATTCACGCGGTGGATGTCAATTACCGCCAGAACGCGCTGCTGGAATTGAAGCTCGCGCTGCTCCGGCGCAACAAATTCATGGATTTCTTCGAGTTCTTCGGCCTTGGCTCCCACGGCGATCACAGGGCCATTTTCCGTTCGGTGGCCGGGGATTTGCCGGAGTTTGCCCGCAAGTTTTGGGACCGGCACATCGGCTTCTTCAATCCCGGCGGCCTGAAGAAAACATTTTATTATCACGGCACGTCCGGGGCGGCGGCCTGGCTGCTGGGCGGGGTGCTGTTCAAGGCCAAGCCCAACATCAAGAACTTTGCCATGTGCCTGCTGGACGCCAAATCGCTCGACGAGCAAAAAGAGATTTACGCGCTCCTGGAGGCAAAAGTGTGGAGCAACCTCAGCAACTGGCTCATCCGGCAACGGGTGGTGATGACCCTGCTGGGCGTGCCAAGCCCGCAAATCGAGCTGATTGAGAATCATTATCCCGGCGGCCTGGAAAGTTACATCAAGGACAAACTCCGCCATGACATGACGGCCCTGCCGGCGGCGGAGAATTATTTCTGGCGGGTTTACATCACCGGCTCCTACACGATGACCTGCTGTCCGGAGTACCTGCGTAAATTCAACCAGCCGGTGCTGTACGACCACAACCAGCGGATCAAGACGCACACGACCACGCTCACCGGCTTTCTGCAAACAAATCCCGGGGTGTATTCGCATTATGTGCTGCTGGATCACCAGGACTGGCTGGCCTGGCACGATCCCAAGGCGCTGTTGGAGGAGTGGGAACTCATTCTGGCCAACAGCCGGCCCGGCACCAAAATCCTGATGCGCTCCGCCGGCCTGGACCTGAGCTTCGTCCCGGAGTCGGTTCTTGCGCGCCTGCGGTTTCAAGCCAAGGTGACGGAACCGCTGCATCTCACCGACCGGGTGGGGACCTATGGCAGCCTGCATTTTGCGGAAGTCTTATGAGCGTCGTTTTCACCCCGCCCATCCGTCCGGGAAAGGCGGCCCCCATTGAAACTTATTACCGGTGGCACGCGCGCATTTACGACGCCACGCGCTGGAGCTTTTTGTTTGGCCGCACCGCCATCCTGACCGAGGCGGCCGCGTTCGTGACCCCGGCACGGATTCTGGAGGTGGGCTGCGGCACCGGTAGAAACCTCGTACACCTTGGCCGCCAGTTTCCCAAGGCCGCCATCACCGGGGTGGATCTCTCGGACGCCATGCTCGAAGTGGCCCGGCGCAAGACCGCCCCCTTTGGCTGCCGCGTCAATCTCTGGCATCGTTCCTATGACGCGCCGCTGCTGGACGCGAACGGCTACGACCTGGTGCTGTTTTCCTACGCGCTCTCGATGTTCAATCCCGGATTTGAGACCGCGATCCGCGCGGCGGCGGAAGATCTGGCTCCCGGCGGCTGCCTGGCGGTGGTGGATTTTCACGCCACGCGTTTCCATTTTTTTGAACGCTGGATGGGCGTCAACCATGTCCGCATGAACGGCCAGTTGCGTCCGCTCCTGCAATCCCTCTTCGTGCCGCAGGTCAACCGGATCAATCAGGCCTACGGCGGGGGGTGGGAGTATCTCACCTTTGTGGGCCGTAAAAAGCAAGTCAAGCCCGCGAAATGAACGGGTTGCCTTTCAGATAAAACCGCAGGGGGCGTTTTGCCCAGTGCCTGGCGTAATCCACGCCGATGCGCGGGCGCCTGACGATTTCCAACGCCATCGGTGTTCCGGGATCGGTGATGAAAAAGCCGGCACTCAGGAGGTCATGGCCGTTCAAACGCCGGTCAATATCCATCGCCCGGCACAACAGCCCCGGTCCCTGGGTGCGACCGGTGAGGGACTGGACCGGTTCCAAGGCACGCAAGAGGACGGCCGCACCGTTGCCCTCGGGTTCCGTGACGACATTCATGCAGTGATAAATGCCGTAGATGAGATAAACGTAACTGTAACCCGGCGGCCCGAACATGACCTTGGTGCGTTCGGTCAGGCCCTTGGAGGAATGCGCCGCCAAGTCGTGCGGGCCCAGATAGGCCTCCACCTCCACAATCCGACCGATCCGCACCCCGCCGGGGGTGACATGGACCAGATGCCTGCCGAGTAATTCCCGGGCGACCACGGTGGTCTCGCGGTTATAAAACGAGCGTGGCAGCGGTGAATGGAGAGGGCGCTCGGTCGGCACTTTATTTCCAATACCCTTCGGTGCGATACCAGCCGTGGGGGCCTTTCACCCAGTAACCGGCTATCCAGGTTCCATGAACATGCGGAGGATTCGCCCAGTGGCCGCCCATCCAGACCCAATGCCCGTCGGACCAAGCCCAATCCCCATGAATCCAGACGTAATCCGGTCCGGGGGCTGCGACCACGATGGTTTCCGCGAGCGGCGCGGGCGGAGCATCACTCACCACCACGACGGTCGGGGTGCCGCTGACGATGGCCAGGGGATCGCTGGCGGTGCCAATCATGAAATTCACCACGCGGTCGCTCACCCCGGCATTGCGCAAATCAATGATGTCTTCCGAAGTCAGATGGAAGCCGGTATGGGTGCTGACGATCTGGCTGATGACCACATCATCGCTGATACCGGCTTTGACGAGGGCTTTGACGTCCGTGGTGGTCAGCGGCTGCTGCTGGTTCACCCGGACATAGGTTGTGGGAGCCTGCGCCTGCAAACGCGCATTCTGTTGCTGATCGGCGGCCAGCCCGACCAAACCGCCGGCCACGGCGCCGGCGGCCGCTCCAAACGCGGCGTCGGTGCCGGCATGACGCGGCCCGCCGATGGCCGCGCCCATGAGGGCGCCCACGGCCGCACCCGAAAGGATGCCCGTTCCCGTGTTGTTCGGCGTGCCATCCGAATTCACGCAACCGGTCCAGACGACCGCCGAGGCCGCCAAAATCAAACTCACTGTTGGTAGTTTCATAAACTTGGTATTCATAAAATCATTTCCATTGTATGAAATGTTCGCCCCGGCGGGCAACCGCATTTCAACGCCTTATTCCATCAACCCATACGCCCCCCGGCTGGAAATCTTGCACGGAATTTCCGCAAACTACATATCTTCATATCAAGATGGGTTGATATTTGAATTTGACGAACGGTAGCCCATAACATATGCTGTCGGGGTTATTCTGAAAACCAATCAACGCGCGTCATCATGAGAATCAACCGGGCCACAGAATTGCACCGCCTGCTGCAGGAGCGAATTGTCGTCATAGACGGGGCGATGGGGACGATGATCCAGCGTTACAAGCTGGCGGAGGCGGATTATCGAGGCACCCGATTCACAGCCTGGCCCAAAGATTTGAAGGGGCTGAATGATCTGCTCAACGTCACGAAACCGGCGGTGATCGAGGAAATCCACCGCCAATACCTGGAAGCGGGCGCGGACATCATTGAGACGAACACCTTCAACTCCCAGTCCATTTCCCTGGCGGATTACGGCATGGAAGCGCTCGCCTATGAACTGGCCAGGGCCGGGGCGGAATGCGCCCGGCGGGCAGGGGATGCCGTGGAATGCGCCCAGCCGGGCCGGGTGTGCATCGTGGCCGGGGCGATTGGGCCGACCACCAAGACCTCGTCCATTTCCACGGATGTCAACAACCCCGGCGCCCGCGGCTGCACATATGATGAACTGGTGGTTTCCTACGGTGAACAGATTCGCGGCCTGCTGGATGGCGGGGCGGATATTCTGCTGGTGGAAACCATTTTTGACACGCTGAACGCCCGGGCGGCGTTCTTTGCGATTCAACAGATTTTTGAGGAACGCGGGATTCATCCCCTGCCCTGCGGCGTGAAGCCGGACCCGGAGCAAACCGTGGCGCCGATTCTCGCTTCGGTCACCTTTATTCAAGCCGGGAGCAACCGGGGTGTCACCGGCCAGACGGTGGAGGCGTTCTGGGATTCCATTTCGCATGTTCCCCTGCTATCCGTGGGCATGAACTGCGCGCTGGGGCCCAGGGAAATGCGTCCACTGATCGAGGAATTGTCGAAGCTGGCCCCCGTCTACGTCAGTTGCTATCCCAACGCCGGGCTGCCAAATCCCCTGCTGCCCACCGGATTCCCAGAAACGCCGGAGACGCTCGCGCCCCAACTGCATGAATGGGCGCAGAACGGCTGGTTGAACATTGTGGGCGGCTGCTGCGGCACCACCCCGCCCCACATCAAGGCCATCGCTGCGGCCGTCCGGGGACTGAAGCCGCGCACGGTCCCGGTGATTGAACCCTACCTGCGCCTGAGCGGACTGGATGCGCTGACGATCCGGCCCAATTCCAATTTTCTGAACATCGGCGAGCGGACGAACGTGGCCGGGTCGCCCAAGTTCGCCCAGCTTATCAAGGCGGGCGACTACGAGGGGGCGCTGGCCGTGGCGCGCCAGCAGGTCGAAAACGGCGCACAGGTGATTGATGTCTGCATGGATGAAGGGATGATTGAAGGCGTGCCGGCCATGACGCGTTTCCTTAACCTCATCGCCTCCGAACCGGACATCTGCAAAGTGCCGGTGATGGTGGATTCCTCGAAGTGGGAGGTCATTGAAGCGGGACTGAAATGCCTCCAGGGCAAGGGCATCGTCAATTCGATCTCGCTTAAGGAAGGCGAGGAGAAATTTCTCCGCCACGCGAAACTGGTTTTGCGCCACGGGGCGGCGGTGGTGGTGATGGCCTTCGATGAAAACGGCCAGGCCGACACCCTGGAGCGCAAGACCCAGGTCTGCCGGCGCGCGTACGATCTGCTGGTCAACCAAGTCGGATTCCCGCCGCAGGACATTATTTTCGACCCCAACGTGCTGACCGTCGGCACGGGCATGGAGGAACATGCGAATTACGCGGTGGATTTCATCCGGGCGACGGAATGGATCAAGGCCAATCTGCCGCTGGCCAAAGTCAGCGGCGGCATCAGCAACATCTCCTTTTCGTTCCGGGGCAACAATGCGGTGCGCGAGGCCATGCACAGCGCGTTTTTGTACCACGCCATTCGGGCCGGGATGGACATGGGCATTGTCAACGCCGGGATGCTGGCCGTTTATGAGGAAGTTCCGAAGGATCTGCTCGGATTGGTGGAGGATGTCCTGCTCAACCGCCGCGCCGACGCCACGGAACGGCTGATCAAGTTCGCCGAATCGGTGAAACAAAAGGGCAAGGCCGAGGTGGTCGAAGACGCCTGGCGTTCGGCCCCGGTGGAGGAGCGCCTCACCCACGCGCTGGTCAAGGGCATTGTGGAATATATTGACGCGGACGTGGAGGAGGCGCGGCGGAAATTCGCGAAGCCGCTGCAGGTGATCGAAGGCCCGCTGATGGCCGGCATGAACGTGGTCGGCGATTTGTTCGGCACGGGCAAAATGTTCCTGCCCCAGGTCGTCAAATCCGCGCGCGTGATGAAAAAGGCGGTGGCGTATCTGATGCCCTTCATGGAGGCGGAGAAAAAAGCCAGCGGCGACACCGCCAAGAACGCGGGCAAAATCCTCATGGCCACCGTCAAGGGGGACGTGCATGACATCGGCAAAAACATTGTCGGCGTCGTGCTGGCCTGCAACAACTACGAGGTCATTGACCTCGGCGTCATGGTGCCCTGCGAGAAAATTCTCCAGACCGCCCGCGAACAAAACGTGGACATCATCGGCCTGAGCGGCCTCATCACGCCGTCGCTTGATGAAATGGCGCATGTCGCCCGCGAGATGGAACGCCAGGGGATCCTGCTGCCGTTGTTGATCGGGGGGGCCACCACGAGCAAGGCGCACACGGCGGTGAAAATCGCGCCGGCGTACCAGCAACCGGTGGTGCATGTTCTGGACGCCAGCCGGGCGGTGCCGGTGGTCAGCAGCCTCATCAGCGCGGCACAGAAACCGAATTTCACGCGCGAGCTGAAGGCCGAGTATGACCGCATCCGCTCCCAGCACGGCGGGCAGACGGCCAAATTGATTTCGCTGGCGGAAGCCCGGGACCGGGCGGCCAAACTGAATTTTAGCGACCTGCCCCGGCCGGAGTTTGTCGGCGTCCGGGCCTTGTCCGCGGCAACCACGACGCTGAACACGCAGCACACGGCGCGCATGACGCTGGCCGAACTGGTGCCGTTCATTGACTGGTCGCCGTTCTTCCACGCCTGGGAATTGCGGGGTCGTTACCCGGCGATTCTGAACCATGAAAAGCACGGTGAGGAAGCACGCAAACTGTTTGCCGACGCACAGGGGCTGCTCGAAAGAATCGTCACCCAAAAGCTCCTGCAACCGAGCGCCGTCTATGGTTTGTTCCCGGCCAACGCCATCGGCGATGACGTGGAGCTTTACACCAGCCCGGCGCGCACGGACGTGTTGCAAACCTTCCATTTCCTGCGCCAGCAAATCATCAAGGACGACGGCAGCCCCAACTGGTGCCTGGCGGATTTCATCGCCCCGCGCGACAGCCATCAGGCGGATCACCTCGGCGGCTTTGCCGTGACGACCGGGCACGGGCTGGCGGAACTGGTCAAACAATTCAAGGCGGATCACGACGATTACAACGCCATCATGGCCGAAGCCCTGGCCGACCGGCTGGCCGAGGCCCTGGCCGAGTGCCTGCACAAGCGCGTCCGCGAGGAATGGGGGTTTGGCCGGCTGGAAAAGCTCACGCCCGACGAGTTGATTGCCGAACAATACCGGGGCATCCGCCCGGCGGCGGGTTATCCCGCCAGCCCCGACCATACGGAGAAAGGGACGCTCTGGAAGCTGCTGGACGTGGAGCAGCACACCGGCATCAAGCTCACCGAAAGTTATGCCATGTGGCCGGGCAGTTCCGTGAGCGGGCTGTATTTTGCGCACCCGGAAGCGAAGTACTTTGCGGTGGGCAAACTGGGGCGCGACCAACTGCTGGATTACCACCGGCGCAAAGGGCTGACCCTGCAGGAGGTTGAACGCTGGCTCGGACCGTACCTGAACTACGAACCGGGCAAAGCCACCACCGGCTGCGCCTGCGGCGGGCCGCATTGAACGGCGCCGCGTCGCCGGCCGAAGGGGCAAAAGCACCAAAAATTTGAAAAATTTTTCCGTGGTTTTGCGGTTCTTTCCGTGGTTTTGCGTATTGAACCCGGTTTGACGAACCACAGCGGGTCACCGGGGAACGCGGGTTCAGCCGAACGGCCTTTCCGACCGCGCCTTCTCCGACCGACCCGCCGCCCGACTCCAAAGATATGATCATCTTCATACCCGACCGGGTAGCCGAGGGGGTGGGACATCCTCAGGGTATCCCCCAAAATAGTTTAAAAAACTTCAACCGGGGTCAAGCGGTTGGGAGGCAAAGCGGCCAGCCTCAGATCCTGGAAGAACCACAAGTCAACGGGGGGGAGATTGGCTCTCAATTGAAGGCCATGTGCATTATTCAATTTCGAGATGGGTGGTTTATCATGTGCATGACACGAGTTCCACCGCGCCCATGCGGAGGGAATGGCCGTTAACGGATCACCGCCAATTGCGGCCCGACGCCTCAAACATCGCCCCGTTTCTGTACCAACTGAAAAATCTCCATGCCACCCACTATCAGAGGATCGGAGAGACGATTCAACTGATCGCCCCTTTTTTTGAGGATTTTCTTTTGGAACCCGAAAAAAAGGGGACAATGAAGTCGTGCGGCTTCAATGGAAACAGAAAGGCAGCAGTTTTCCTTTTCAGCCGTGGCAGTTTTCCGACGGCACCATCAGATTCGTCTGTCTGGCGACGGCGCTTCTCCAACCGTCGCCACCTTCCACAATCGTGATAGACGAGCCGGAGCCTGGCTGGCATCCAGTCGCATTGGAGGCGCTCTCAGCATTGGTTTATGAGGCGTCCTTGCGAACGCAAATTGTCATTTCCACACAGTCTTCCCAACTCCTTGATCATTTCAAACCGGAACACATAATCGTGGTCGAACGGTCCAAAGACGAATCGGTTTTCCGACGGTTGGACAAGGATGATTTGGAGCAGTGGATCCAGGACTATTCGCCCGGCGAGCGAGGGAGACCTTTTTAACGTTTGGAAACGGGTGAGTTTTGTAGATTATCATATTTTTCCCTGACGGAAATTCATTTTGAGGCGGGGGCGGTTTTCCCCGGCACCGCCGCCGGCTCCGTCGGGAACTGATGGGTCCGGCGAGGCAGGCAATTGTGAAGGATGAACGGGAAAGGAGGGAGTGGGCAAATAGTGCGGCGCTCGCCAGAGTCGCCGCTACGCGAACGGGAGATGGGGAAACGTTCGGTGCGCGCGCGGGGTGGCATGACGATGCCGCACCTACGGGGCTTGGATCGGTTTTGGGATGGGGAGGCTACAAATATTCCAGCCCTACGGGCTTGAAGCCGATTCCCCGGGGTTACTGGGGACGAGCCAGAGCGCGGGTCTGTGACCGGCTTATGCCGTCCAACAACCTGCCCGGTTGGGTTCACAGGTCTCCTTCGCACGACCAAAGCCGGCGGCAAGCCGGCGCTCCGTCCGGGTTGGCGGAGGGGCGGGCCAACTGGGGACGAGCCGTCCCCACCCCAGCGGCTGGGAAGGGCAAAGGCAATATTAGGGCGGCGCGGCAGCGACCGCCCTACCGGTTGGGGGTTGTCATGCGGCGTTCGCACAAGCAAAGCCGGCGGCAAGCCGGCGCTTCGTCCGGGGCGGGAACGCGCCCGGATTGCCCGGTACTGGGCTTGGACATTCATTTAAGAGGGTCGGCCCGGAGTTCATACAACTGATTAGTCTGGCCTCATAAGGCATCACGAAAAAACAACTCGATCATTCCGGCTGGTTCTTTTGGCCGCTGGCGGCGTTGCCCGCTCGTTACAGATCCTGCGGATATGCGCCTCGCGAGCGCCTGGCCAGCAGCCAAAATTCCTGCGCCATAATTGCCCAAGTTATTTTTTCGTGATGCCTAAGCCGCTGTTTGACGGGCGAAATCAACTCAAAAATGAAAAACTGCAAAGACGGGAAATCTTAACCACTGAGACACGGAGGACACGGAGGGGGTGAAATTTGAACAGAGACTTCCTCGGAAAAATTCACCCATTGCGCCCCGGAACCGGCGAGTCTTTGCAAAGTGGGACGGGCTTCCAGCCTGTCCCTCTCTCAGGAACCCCGGACGGGCAGCAGTCCAAGGCCGCCATGGCCCCTCTGTTTCTGATGTTCAGGGGCCGGAGAGGAGGGTTCGGCCGGTGGTTATTTCGGCGGAGGGCCGGCGGCGGGGCGCTCGCCGTCTTTCCAGGTGTGCTGTTCGACGGCCTGGCCGGCGTGGCAGGTGATTTCGGCCTTAACACAACCGCTCTCGTAATAGGCGCGGCCCAGGCCCTCGATTTGCCCATTTTGCATGGGTATTTCCTCGGAGAGCGCGCCATCCTGGTACCAACGGCGGTAGAGGCCGTGGATTTTGCCCAGGACAATCGGGGCTTCGGAAAGTTTTTTCCCGTTGGGCCACCACTTGGTGCGCAGGCCGTCGGAGTAGTTGGTGCGGTAATTTTCACGGACCTGGAGCTGATGGTTGGTATACCAGCCCTCGGACAGGCCATTGAGCAGGCCATTGGACAGCGCGGAGCGGGACATCAACGCGCCTCCCGGATAAAAATCGAGCATGACGCCGGTGAAGGGATTGGTGCGGCCTTTTTCAAACCAGACGCCGCCGGAATGGAGGAGGTTGGTGCGGGACAGTTCCGGGAGCGGCGGGGGCGGCGGAGGCGGGACCGGGCGCCAGGTCAGGACCAGCGCCAAACCCAACCCCAGACACAGAGCCGCCGGGAGGAGCAGCACACGGCCGCCGGGGCGGGTGGAGCTGACAGGCTGGTCGTTCACCGGGCGAGGCCAGCTCACTGGAGCGAGAGCCGGAAAAATTGCATCGTCGGCGCGTTCGTGGGCTGAACGGTCTGGATTTGCAACGGCTGGATGACGGACGAATAATAATTGGTGACGGCACCCGGGCCGAGGGCGGGGATGGTGAAGTTTAGAGGGGTCCAGTTCTTGAGATCAGGGGAACCGGAGGCGGTGTAGGTGCGGCCGGTCATGGTGGTAAAGGCCAGCACGGCCGAGCCGGCGCTCTGGCTGACAAGTTGCACACTGAAATCGTCCGCCGGGTTGAAGGGGTAATTGCCGAGCAAATACTCCTGCTTGAGGGTGCGCCCATCGCCGGTGTAATCGGTGTTGGGATTAATGGCCCCCAAGGCAAGGTTGAGGCCGATTTCATCCAGGAAAATCTCCTCCCATTGATCAGGGATGCCGTCCCCGTTGGCATCCGTACCGAGGGTCAAATTCTGGAGGGTCAAGGCGGCGGGATTGCCCAGCACCAAATAACCACCGGTCATTTCAATGGGCAGATTGGTCTGGGTGCCCACCGCGACATAGAGCTTGTACTGCGTCCCGGCCACCAGGGCATTGGACACATAAGGAACCGTGGTGATCCCCGCGTCCATGGGCACATCCACCATATAATTGATGCCGACGGCAAAACCAGGATCAACGGTGCCCGCCACCTGCACGCCAGCGGGGGTTTGCACGATCACCTGGTCCGCTGAGTCCATCAACGGCGTGCCGTATTGGTCCCTGACCAAGCCGTAAATAATGCCATCCGGCGCAGGCGGATAAGCCCGGGCGGCGGGAAGCGCGGCCAGCAGGGCCAGGGCGGCCAACAGGGCGATTTGCATTCCGTTAGGTTTCATAGTTGCAAGAGTTACCGAGTTAAAAGGGTGATCATCGCGGCCCGGTCAATTGCCGGCATACGAATAGGTGATGAAATACAGATGAATGTCCTTCACCGAGTTGATGAACC
>CAZUBG010000080.1:0-21930 GCA_964618545.1 uncultured Bifidobacteriaceae bacterium
AAACGCAACGACCCTCTTTCACTCTGTGCCTAAAAAGAATTTTGTCTCACACCCCTGTTGGAACTCCGCCGAAAATTATGATTGCCAGTGGCGATTCATTTTTGCGATAGTTGGCTGTTAACCAAAAATCCATTATAACCCAACTTAAAAATGAGCTCGCAGAATAGCATTGAAAAAGCATTTGGTCTGGCCAAGGAACAATACGCCGAATCCGGTGTGGATGTGGATCGCGTGTTTAAAAGTCTCGAAAAAGTCCCCGTGTCGCTTCATTGCTGGCAGGGTGACGACGTGGGGGGATTTGAAAATTTCGGCGGAACCCTGGGTGGCGGGCTGGTCGCCACCGGCAATTATCCCGGCAAGGCCCGCACGCCGCAGGAACTCCGCGCCGACGCTGAAAAGGCGCTCTCGCTCATTCCCGGCAAGCACCGTTTCAATCTGCACGCCTTTTATGGTGATTTTCAGGGCAAAAAGGTGGACCGCAATGAAATCGCTCCGGAACATTTCAAGAGTTGGATTGACTGGGCCAAGGCGATTGGCATCGGCCTGGATTTCAACCCGACCTGTTTCTCCCATCCGAAAGCCGCCGATGGCTTTACGCTTTCCCATCATGACAAGGCGATCCGCAAGTTCTGGATTGAACATTGCCAGGCCAGCCGTGAAATCGGCGCGGCCATGGGCAAAGCACTCAACAATCCTGCGGTGACCAACATTTGGATTCCCGACGGCATGAAGGACACGCCGGCTGACCGGCGCGGACCGCGCGAACGCCTGGCCTCGGCACTGGATGAGGTGTTCAAGAAACCCCTGCCGGCCAAGCACAACCTGGACGCCATCGAGGGGAAGCTGTTCGGCATTGGCGCGGAAAGTTACACGGTGGGCATGCATGAGTTTTACCTGGGCTATGCGGTGAAAAACCAGAAGCTGATCTGCCTGGATGCCGGCCATTTCCATCCCACGGAAAACATGTCGGACAAAATCTCCTCGGTCCTTTGCTTCGTGCCGGAGATTCTGCTGCATGTCAGTCGCGGCGTCCGCTGGGACAGCGATCATGTGGTGATTTTAAACGACGATTTGCAGGCCATTGCGCAGGAACTCGTGCGCGGTGATTATCTGGGCCGCACCCACATTGGGTTGGATTATTTCGACGCGAGCATCAACCGCGTGGCCGCCTGGGTGATTGGCGCGCGCAACCTGCTCCGCGCCGTGTGCATCGCCTTGCTTGATCCGATTGACAAGCTCAAGCAATTTGAACTGGCCGGTGACTACACCTCGCGCCTGGCGCTGATGGAAGAGGCGAAGTCCAAGCCGTTCTCGGCGGTGTGGGATTATTACTGTCTCAAACAGGGCGCGCCGGTCGGTGAACAGTGGCTGGCCGAAATCAAAAAATACGAGCGCGACGTCCTTTCAAAACGGAAATAAGACGCCAAATCTTCGGTGCCACCCCGTCCGGCGGACGACTGTCGGGCGGGGTGTTTGTGCCATGATTGAAAGATAAAAAATATGAATGACATGATGACAACAACGAATCCCGCCTTGGGCATTACCATTTTTGTGCTGGGTGGCCTGGCGGGGGCGGTGTTTTACCTGCCGCTGAAAAATGTCAAACAGTGGGCGTGGGAAAGCTACTGGTTGGTTTATGCCCTGTTTGCCCTGCTGATCGTGCCGGTGGCGCTGGCGTTGATCGAATCGCCGAATACATTTGCGGTCCTCAAGGCCGCTCCCAGCCATGAACTCTGGTATTGCTATCTTTGCGGGGCGGCGTGGGGTTTCGGTGGGTTAACTTGGGGCTTGATGATCCGCTATCTCGGCGTCGGCTTGGGCCTGGCCATCGGTTGTGGGCTTTGTTCGGCGGCCGGCACGCTGGTGCCGAAATTGATCACCGGCAAATTCCATGAATTATTGCAGCCCGGGGCTGGCATCACCTCGCTTGTGGGCGTGGTGGTGTCCGTCGCCGGCATCGCCCTGGTCGGTTTTGCGGGCATGTCCAAGGAAAAAGAATTGTCGGAGGAGGCCAAGAAGAAGTCGGTGGCGGAATACAACTTTGGCAAGGGCATGCTGGTGGCGGTTTTTTCCGGCTTGATGAGCGCCGCGCTGGGCTTCGGTCTGGTCGGCGGTCCCGCCATTCAAAAACTGGCTGAGACCACCCAGCCCATCACGCCGACGGCTTGGAGCGGCATGCCGGTGCTGGTGATCGCCCTGTTGGGCGGTTTCACGGTCAACTTCCTGTGGTGCCTGTTCCTCAACGCCAAAAATAAAACCTTTGGTGATTATTCCAAGAAGGGCGCGCCGATTCTGGCCAACCTCATTTTTGGCGCAATTGCCGGGGCCATCTGGACGTGTCAGTTCATCGCCTTTAAGACCGGGGAACCGCAAATGGGCGACCAAAGCTATGTTGGCTGGGCGGTGCTGATGGCGAGTTCCATCATGTTCAGCGGCTTGCTGGGGATTATTCTGGGAGAATGGAAGGGCACCAGTGCCCGGACCCGGGGGTTGCTGTTTGTCGGCTTGCTGGTGCTGCTCGGCTCCGCCTTCATCGCCGGTTACAGCGGCAAGCTGGGGCAGGACGCCGCCCGCCAGGCGGCTCCGGCGGGGGCCCAAGCCCAATAATCTGTTTCTGCTGCTAAACAATTTGGCCGCCTCCGTCCGGGACGGAGGCGTCCATTTTATTTTGCAAGTTGTGGTTGAAAGCCGGGGCTAAATGAACTCGTTGATGAGATTCTCCAAGAATTCCTGCCGGCCGCTGACGTTGGGGGTGACGTCGCCTTTTTTGAGCATGTAGGTTTCCAGTTCCGCGATGGTCGCCTTGCCGGCTTCAATGCGGGCCCCGATCCCCGAATCCCAGGAGGCATACCGCTCTTTGACAAACTCGGCGAGGCGTCCGTCCTTGCGAATGGCCGCCGCGATTTTCAGTCCGCGGGCAAAGGCATCCATGCCGCCGATGTGGGCGTGGAACAAATCCACGGGCTCGAAACTTTCGCGGCGCACTTTGGCGTCGAAATTCGTGCCGCCGGTCTTGAAGCCGCCGTATTTCAGCACAGTCAGCATCGTGTAGGTGGTCAGATAAATATTCGTGGGGAATTGGTCGGTGTCCCAGCCCAGCAGTTCGTCGCCCGTGTTGGCGTCAATCGAGCCGAGCGCGCCCGCCGCCCCGGCCACTTCCAACTCATGCTGCATGGAGTGGCCCGCGAGGGTGGCATGGTTGGTTTCAATGTTCAATTTGAAGTGCGGCAGCAGTTCGTATTCCCGCAGGAAGTTCAGGCACGCGGCGGCGTCGGAATCGTATTGGTGTTTGGTCGGCTCCTTGGGCTTGGGTTCAATGTAGAACTGGCCCTTAAAACCGAGCTGCTTTTTGTGGGCCACCGCCAGATGGAGCAGTTTGGCCAGATGTTCCTGTTCGCGCTTCATGTCGGTGTTGAGCAGGGTCATGTAGCCTTCGCGGCCGCCCCAGAAGGTGTAACCTTCGCCGCCGAGTTCGTGCGTCACTTCCATCGCCTTCTTCACCTGCGCGGCGGCAAAGGCGAAGACATCGGCGTTGCAACTGGTGCTCGCGCCGTGAACGAACCGGGGATGGGAAAACAGATTGGCCGTGCCCCACAGGAGCTTGACGCCGGTGCGTTGCTGTTCTTCGAGCAGGACGCTGGCGACGGCGTCGAGATTTTTGTTGGTCTCGGCCAGCGTCCGGCCTTCGGGGGCGATGTCGCGATCATGCCAGCAATAATAGGGGGCGCCGAGCTTTGAGATGAATTCAAACGCGACGCGCACGCGTTTTTGGGCGTTTTTGACGGAATTACTGCCGTCATCCCAGGGGCGCTGCATCGTGCCCATGCCGAACGGGTCGGAGCCGGCGGCGCGGAAGGTGTGCCAGTAGACCACGGCAAAACGCAAATGTTCGCGCATGGTTTTGCCCTCGACGATTTCCTCGGCGTTGTAGTGTTTAAATGACAGTGGGTTCCGGGAGGCCGGACCTTCGTATTTGATGGCTCCAATATTCTTAAAAGCAGTGGTCATATTGTATGTTCTTTGCTGGAAGGTGATAATGTAAGTTTTGTTAATCTTTGTCCAATCCTATTTCATTCACTTTCCTTCACGCGCGCACCACCACGCGCCCACCGGTGGCCGGGGGCGGGGGCGGGAGCCGTTTCCGGTCTGCGGTTTTTCCGGCCGCCCGGCGGCGGCGGGCGATTGAAAGTCGGGTTTCCCGATGGAGATCCGGCATAAATGCCACGCTCAGACCGGTTTGTGATCGGCGGGCGGGTTCTTTTGACGATTTTTTTTCCTGCTCGCCAAACGCAGTGTTTTCAAGGATACTATCGTCGAATAAATGAACTTTACAGGCACTTATACCGCAATTGTAACACCGTTTCACAATGGTCAACTGGATGAAGACGCCCTGGAGCGGATCATCAAGTTGCAAATCAAGGGGGGGGTGGATGGGATTGTGCCGGTGGGCACCACCGGTGAGTCCCCCACGGTGGACATGGCTGAACACATCCGGATCATTGAGCTTTCGGTTAAATCTGCGGGTGGAAAGATCAAAGTGCTGGCCGGCACGGGCGCGAACGCTACGAGTGAGGCCATCCATCTGACGCAGGCGGCGGAAAAGGCGGGGGCCGACGGTTCGCTGCAGGTGGCCCCGTATTACAACAAGCCCACGCAGGAAGGATTGTTCCAGCATTTCCGGGCGATTTCGCGGGCGACCAAGCTGCCGATTGTGCTGTACAACGTTCCGGCACGATGCGGGGTGGAAATCAGCATCGAAACCGTCAAACGTCTGGCCCGGGAATATAAAAACATTGTGGGCATCAAGGAGTCGGGCGGAAGTTGTGACCGCGTGTCGCAATTGCGCGCGGCGCTGGGTGAAAATTTCACGATTTTGTGCGGCGACGATTCACTGACGCTGTCATTCATGGCTGCCGGCGCTCACGGGGTGGTGAGCGTGGCGTCGAATGTCATCCCGCGCGAGGTCTCGCAGATGGTGAAGTTGTTTGCCACGGGCAAGGCGACGGCGGCCATGCGGCTGCACGAAAAATATTATCCCTTGTTCAAGGATTTGTTCATTGAGACCAATCCCACGCCGGTCAAGGCGGCCCTGGCGATGATGAAATTGATCCAGGAAGAATATCGTCTGCCGCTCGTGCCGATGAATCCCAAAAACTGGGAGTTGCTGCGCACCACGCTCAAGCGCTGCAATGTGTTGGAATAACCCGGGAACATTCATGATACGGATCATCATTGTGGGGGCCAAAGGCCGGATGGGACAGGCGCTGATCAGGTGCATTCCCCAGCACCCGTGTTTGCAACTGGCCGCCCGGGTTGACTTGGGCGACGATTTGGCCGCCGCCTTGTTGAACGGTGACGTGGTGATTGATTTCAGCGCGCATGCCAACACGGTGGCCGTGGCCCGGTTGTGTGCCGAACTTAAAAAGCCCATGGTCATTGGCACCACCGGCCACACGGACACGGACACCTACGAAATCCAGAGCCTGAAGGCAAAAATTCCCATTGTCTGGACTTCCAATTACTCCACCGGGGTGAACACCCTGTTCTGGTTGACCCGCAAGGCGACGGAAATCCTGGGCATGGACTTTGATTTGGAAGTGGTCGAGATGCATCATCGCTTGAAAAAGGATGCCCCCAGTGGCACGGCAAAAACGCTCGCGGAAATCATGGCGACGGTGCGAAAATTGAAACTGGCGGAAGTTGCGCGGCATGGGCGCGCCGGCGTCGTGGGGGAACGCACCGGTTCGGAGATCGGGGTGCATTCCATTCGCGGCGGCGATGTGGTGGGGGATCACACGGTGATTTTTGCCGGTCCGGGCGAGCGGTTGGAGTTGACCCACCGCGCCTCGAGCCGCGACACCTTTGCCAACGGTGCCCTGCGGGCGGCGCGCTGGGTGGCGGACAAACCGCCGGGATTGTATGACATGCAGGACGTGCTGGGGTTAAAATAATTAAAAATCAAGCGTGGCGCGATGGATTTTCCGCAGGCGCTGCGGCAGGATTAACCAATGCCACCTCCCACTGCCTTCATTTCGTTGGGTTCCAATCTGGGGGATTCGCGACGGATTCTGCGGGACGCGCTGGTTCGGCTGGAGGGTTTTTCCGATGATCTGGTCATCTGCTCCTCGTTCTGGCAAACCAGCCCGGTGGATTGTCCGCCGGGGTCGCCGCCGTTTGTCAATGCCGTGGTGGGTTTGCAGATGAGGGCAGGGGAAACGCCGGAATCTTTGTTGCACGCTCTCAGAGAGATGGAGGTGGAATTTGGCCGGACTCCCAAAAAGGTTTTGAACGAACCCCGGCGGCTGGATTTGGATTTGATCAGTTTTGGCGCCGAAATTCGCAATACGCCGGAACTTATTTTGCCCCATCCCCGGGCGCATCTCCGAAGGTTTGTGCTCCAGCCTCTGTGTGAAATCGCCCCCGAATTGGTATTGCCCGGCCAAAACCGGAGCGTTCGGCAGTTGCTGGCCGGGCTGCCCGCCGGGGGAATGGTAATCCTCGCCAAATAGGGCCAGGGTGGCTGGAAACCTCTCCCACTCTCGGAATCCCAGAACGGGCAGTACCAGTCGTCAACCTCAACCACCGCAAATCGCCCCCAAGTTCCTGAGTTAATCTTGGACAGGAAGGCATCGTCGGGTTACGTTCACTCATCAGCAACCATGCCAACACCAGTTTGGATTTGGCGCTGCCAAAAGAAAACGCGATGGCTGGTGTGGGGGTGAATATCGGTGCCCTGAGCGTGAAGGTGGTGGCTTTGCGTGGCGCAGAACGCATCGCCCGGGTCTGTCCGCATCTGGGCCGGCCGCTGGAGGTGCTCAAAGAAATGCTCATCGGAGACGAGTTTGCCGGCCCGGCATTTTTTGGAGTGTCCGGTTATCTGGGCCACCTTTCCGAGGCGTCCGCCATTCAACGCGCATTACGGGAACTGGCGCAAACGTTCGATGCCGTCGCCTCTCTGGGCGGGGAGTCATTCCTGGTTTATCTGCTGACCCGGGGGAAAATCACCAGCGTTTTGTCCCATAACAAATGTGCGGCGGGAAGCGGCGAGTTTTTTGTGCAGCAGATCGGCAGGATGGGACTGAACCTCGAAACCGCCATCCGGCGCTCGTTCACTGGCAAGGTGGTTCCGCTGGCTTCGCGCTGCTCCGTTCATTGCAAGTCGGACATCACCCACAAACTCAACCGCAACGAGGCCTCGCCGGAGGACATTCTGCATACGCTACACGACAGCATGGCCGGCAAAGTGGTTGCGCTGTTGGAAAAAGGCCAGCGGGAGTACCGGCGCGTGTTGCTCATCGGCGGCGTGACACGCAATGCGGCCATGCTGTCGGCCCTGTGCGGGAAGCTCCCCGGCACGGAGTTCGTGGTGTTGCCGGAGAGCCCCTGGTTTGAAGCCTGGGGCAGCGCGTTGCTCATCCGGGACCATCCTCTTTACCGCTCGCCCAAGCTCCCGGTTCGACCGGAACTCGGACGGCTTCCGCCGCTCCAGTTCCACTCCGGACGCGTCCAAATCATCCCCGCCCCCCCGCACCAACCGCCGCCTGCTGGTCCCCTGGTGCTGGGTGTGGATGCGGGGTCCACGACCACCAAGGCGGTGCTGCTGGACCCCGCCACGCGCTCGGTGGTGGCCTCGCATTACACGCGCACCCAGGGTGATCCCGTGGCCGCCGCGCGCGCCTGTCTCCACGCACTGGCCAAGGAAGCCGGCAACCACCGCGTGCGTTGGATGGGAACCACCGGATCAGCCCGTGAATTGGTGGGCGCCTGGCTGGGCACCGAACACGTCTTCAACGAAATCTCGGCCCAGGCGGCGGGCACAAATCACTTCGCCCCGGAGGTGGACACGATATTTGAGATCGGTGGCCAGGATTCGAAATACATCCGCCTGCGCAATGGCGTCCCTATTGACTACGCGATGAACAACGCCTGTTCCGCCGGCACCGGTTCGTTTCTGGAAGAGAGCGCCCAGGGCGATCTCGGAATTGCCGTGTCCGATATCTCTGGAATCGCCCTGTCGGCCCCCGCGCCCGTTCAGTTTAAGGCGACTTGCGCGGCCTTCATCAACTCTGACATCCGTCTCGCCCAACAGGAGGGCCACTCGCGTGAAAACATCGTCGCCGGACTCGTCCATGCCATCGCCGCCAATTATCTCACCAAGGTCAAAGGACAACGGCCCGTGGGTGACAAAGTCTTTCTGCAAGGCGGCGTTGCCCTGAATCACGCCCTCGGCCACGCCTTCGCCCAGAACATCGGCCGGGATGTGGTGATTCCACCGAACCCCGAGTTGCTGGGCGCGTTCGGCGTGGCCTTGCTGGCGCTGAAACAATCCACCGCTTCCGGGTCAGACCCCGGGATGAAACTGCTGGACCTCGCCGCCCCCGAACTCAAGCTCGTCAGTCGGTTCACCTGCCGGGCCTGCAAAATGTTTTGCAGCATTGACCGGTTCGAGGTGGTCGGCCGGCGGTTTCCGTTCGGGGGCCGGTGCAGTCTTTATGAAAATGTGTGGAAGCGGAAAACACGCGCCACCGCCGCGCCGGATTTGGTGGAGCAGCGCAGCGAGTTGTTGTTTGGCGCCACCCCGGACCCACCCGCCGCTCACGGGTTGCGCATCGGCATCCCCCGGGCGCTGACGACGCACTCGTTGTATCCGCTTTACGCGACCTTCTTATCCACCCTGGGCATGGAGGTCGTGTTGTCCGGGGTGGACCCGCGCGGTGAGTTGCGGTCGAACTCCGGCTTCTGTTTCCCGGCCGAGATTGCCCATGGCGCCGTGCTGGACCTCGCCCAGCGCGGCCTGAATCTGGTTTTTCTCCCGCATGTCATCCGCATGCCGCAGCCCAACGACTGCCGGGATTCCTTCCTTTGCCCAATCACGCAGGCCGGCCCTTATTTTCTGGCCAAGGCCTTTCCCAAAATCCACCTGCTGTCCCCGCTGTTGGATTTCACCCATGGCTATGCCGCCAGTTCCGCGCTTCCGGAACTGGCCATCCGCGATCTGGAAATCCCGCGCCCGCTCGCCGACGCGGCCTGGACCAATGCGGTGCGGGCTCAGACGGCGGTGGAAACGGCGATGCGGCAACTGGGACAGTCCGCGCTGGCCTGGGTGCTGGCGGAAGGAAAACCGGCGATTCTCCTCACCGGACACAGCTATAACGCCTTTTCACCGGAGGCTTCGCAATCCGTGGGCAAAAAGCTCGCCAGCATGGGCATCACCGTGATCCCGGCGGACTGCCTCGCGCCCCTGGGCGCCGGACCGACCTCCTGGCACTTTGCCAATCAAATTCTAAACGCCGCTGAACTCGTCCGGAAACACCCCAACCTGTTCCTGCTGTGCATCAGCAACTTTAGTTGCACCATTGACGCGTTCACGCACGCATCGCTCGCCGCTGAACTCGGCGCCCGGCCGCACTTGATTCTGGAGATTGACGCCCATACCGCAGACGCCGGCGTTCAGACCCGGCTTGAAGCGTTTCTCGAAATTGTCCGGAATTATCAGGCGGGGGAGCCCTCCCGCCACCGGCCATTGATTTCCTGCCGGCTGGTTCCCGGCGGCCAGCAGCCTGTCGGACTTAGAAAATACGACGCTCACAAATGATATATGAGCGACTTTGATTTTCCGCGAAGGTGTTTTGATGGTCTAAAACGACCGTTTTTGGGGCAAAAACCCCTAAGTCCGACAGCCTGCTAGGATGGCAAGAGGCCGCGCCGGTGGCGTTCGCGCAGGCGGCGGGACGCAACCCACTTTGTGGGGGCACTGGATCAATCAACGGCCGAAATATTTGAGGATCCTGACGTCGTCTCCTACAAAGGTTTTGAAAATGGCCTTCGGCCAAAAAACACTGACCACTTCGGGAGCCACCGGCCATCGCCGGGTAACGGGAGTGCTGGGTGGCTTGTTTTTTTTGCCGGCTATTTCTCAGGTTGGAGGCGCAACAGAATGGCTCCGTGCGAGGGGACTGACCGGGTGAGCTGGTTCTCAAAAACGCCCAAGTCCTGGTGCGCCCAGACATCGCGGACGGCTTGTTTGCCGGCCAATCCGGCATCGGTCCACAAGCAGGTGACGTCAGCGGCTTTTTTCCCGCGATTGAAGAGTCCGACGGCCAGGGAACCGTCCTTGAGTTCCTTGCCCCAGACTTCCAGCCCATTGGCTTTGGCGAGGCAGCGGGCGGGTTTGCCCAGGGCATCCTGGTTGATGGCGAGGGCTTCGTCATTGGTCAGCAGGGACAGGGTCCAAGCGTCGTTGTCGGGAAGATTCATGCCGAGCATCAAAGGGGATGGGGCGAGGGACCAGAAGGAAATGAGCGTGACCTGTTCGTCGTGGGTGAAGCGGGTCTGGCGATTGCCGTCCACGGAACGGATGCCAATGTGGCCGAGGGGAATCATGTCCGAATCCGGCCAGTGCCCGGGACCGCCGACGCCCTGCCAGGCATGGGCCAGATCGAAGGCATGATCCAGTGACTTCCAATTGTCCCAAAAATCATCGGAGACGCGCCACAGATTGGCGTGGGTGGCAATGTGGCCGGCCTGCCGCACCGGGGTTTCGCCCGGCGAGGTAGAGAAGACGATGGGGCGTCCGCATTTGTCAATCGCCTGGCGGAGGGCGGCGATTTCGGCGGTGCTGTAAGGCCGGGACAAGTCATCCACTTTGATGAAATCCATCCCCCAGGAGGCGTAGAGGCGGAGGATGGAATCGTAATAGGCCTGCCCGGCGGGTACGGTGGCGTCCACGCCAAACATGTCGGGGTTCCAGGCGCACAAGCTAAAACTGCTGGCATCCCAAGCGTGGAATTGGCTGCCTTCAATGGGACAATTGGCCTTGACGGCCTGCCGGGGAATGCCCCGCATGACGTGAATCCCGAATTTAAGGCCCAGGGCATGGATTTGGTCGGCGAGCGGCTTGAATCCCTGGTTCCCGGAGGCGGAGGGGAAACGGTTGGGGGAGGGGAGCAGGCGGCCGTATTGGTCCATCGTCAGTTCCACGCCTTTGCGGCTGTTCGGATAATTGTTGAAGGCACCGGGGTCGTACCAGCGATAGTCCACCACGACATATTGCCAGCCGTGGGGGGCGAGTTTTTCCTTGAGGTAAGTGGCGTTGGACAGGACTTCGGCCTCGGTGACGCTGTCGCCAAAGGCATCGTAGCTGTTCCAGCCCATGGGCGGGGTGAGGGCCCAGTTGTAATAATTGGTGGATTCGGCCGCACGCGCTGCGGTCTGTGTCACCGCGAGAAAAATTCCCGCCAGCAAGGTTGTACTGGCCGCCGCCAGCCCGGCATTGATGGTTCGATTCATTAGTTTTTCGGAATATGCCCGAAGTGGGGCGGGGATGGCAATCCTGCGAATTTTTTAAAAATAAAGGTTGACGAATACCATGTGTTACAGTAATACTGGCACACATAGAACGCGAGCGCTGGTTGGTTATGTTACCTTTTATCATTCAAATTCAGGATGGCCTGCCGGTTTCGGATCAGATTGTCCAAGCCATTCGGAAGGCCATGCTCACCAAACAGTTGGAGGTGGGTGATCTGTTTCCCTCGGTGCGCACGCTCAGCCAGGAATTGAGCATCAGTCCCACCACGGCGCACAAGGTGGTGGCCACGCTGAAGGATTCAGGTTATCTGGCCAGCCGGCCGGGGATCGGCATGGTGGTGAGGGTTCCGGAGCTGCCGGACCGCCCGGAACGGCTGGAGCATTTACAACCCCTGTGCCGGGAACTGCTCCGGGAGGCCGCGGATTTGCATTTGGATTTTAAGGATGTTGTCGAAGCCCTGCGAAAGGCGGAGGAGGATTCCAAATGAGCGTTGAATCTTTTATGGGGGTTGATCGTTGGGTCGGGGAGTTCTGGAACCCCGCCGGGGTGCGGTCTGATTCCAGGCGATATCCGGGGGTGTCGCTGGCGCCCGACCCCCGGCTACTGTCTGGCAATCCTCCCGCCGTCGCTGAAGCTGTGGCGGACGAGCCGTGGTGGCGGAGCTGTCTGGCTGGAAGCGGGAGGCGAGTTGTCTGTAATGAAGTCGCTCCCAGCAGGTGCTTTGTAAAAGTCTTCATGACCGCATTTCATCGCAATCACGAACCTGAAACCTCTCAACTCAACAGCCTATGACACCGATCATTGAAATTCGTAATCTTCGGAAGAAATACCGGCACACCCTGGCGGTGGACGGCCTGAACCTGGACATTCCGGAGGGCGCGGTGACGGCGTTTCTCGGGCCGAATGGCGCGGGCAAGACGACCACGATCAAGTGTCTGTTGAACATGGTGTGCCCGGACGCCGGAACGGTGCGGGTGCTGGGACAAGATTCGCGCCGGATTGGGTCGGATATTTTTTGTCAGATTGGGTATGTCTCGGAAAACCAGGAGCTGCCGCTGTGGATGACGGTGGAGCAGCTCATGGAATATTGCCGTCCCATGTATCCGACCTGGGACACGGGGTTTGCAGCGAAATTACTCAAGGAGTTTGACCTGCCGCCGCAGGCCAAAATCAAAAACCTGTCGCGGGGGATGAAGATGAAGGCGGCGCTGTTGTCCAGCCTGGCTTACCGTCCCAAGCTGGTGGTGCTGGATGAACCGTTTTCGGGGCTGGATCCGCTGGTGCGCGATGAATTCATCCGGGGGATGCTGGAGTTGACGGAGAATGAAGGGTGGAGCGTGTTTGTTTCGTCGCATGACATTGCGGAAGTGGAGCGGTTGGCGGACCGGGTGGCCATCATTGATCGCGGCCGGATCAAATTGGATGAAGATTCCGACACGTTGCGCGGCCGGTTTCGTTCGGTGAAGGTGGTACTGGGCGGGGACGCGGGGTTGCCCGGGGAACCGCCCGGTTCGTGGCTCAACGTGGAAACCGCGGGCCGGGTGGTGAAGTTCACCGAATCGCAGTTCAACGAAACGGGATTGGCGGAGGCGGTGGCGCGGTGCTTTCCGTCGCAACAACATCTGCTGGTGGAACCGATGAATTTGCGGGAGGTTTTTGTGGCGCTGGCGCGGAGCTATCGCATGCAGGGGCTGGCGGTGACGCAAACGACCCATTGACGCAACGGATATGAACCTGACTTTACATCAATTCCGCAAGGACGTCCGGCAATTTCGGGTCATTCTGGTGGTTTGGTTGGTGATGCTCGGGCTGGACCTGGCCACCAATCTGGGCTGGCTGGATGGCGGGGGGGCGGGTTCGCCGCCGACGGACATCACCGGCTCGCTGGGGGTGATCTTAACCGCGCTGCAAACGTTTTTTCTGTGGGTACTGTTTTTCCTGATTCCCTCGGCGGTGGTGCTGGCGGATTCACCGGGCCGGCGCGAAGGTTTTCTGCGGACCCGTCCCTTGTCCGGTCGGGATTTGTTTCTGGCGAAGGCTTTGTTTGTGGTGGCGCTGATCGTTCTGCCCCAACTCGTCGGGGAGTGGCTCTACCTGACGATTTCGGGTTTGCCGGCGGGGCAGGTGTGGCACGGGGTGGGGGATCGTCTGCTGTTTTCCCTGCCGCTGGCGGCGATTGCGGCGGCGTTTGCCTCGTTATGGCGCAGTTACTCGCAGTGGGTGCGGGGTTTGGCCATTGCGTTTGGGGGCACAATTTTGTTTCTGCTGCTGTTGCAATGGGTGATTAACCTGGCGGGACATCCGAATGTGCAGCTCCCCGACTCGAGCGTGTCCAGCAACTCGCGATCTCTGGCGGGTTTGTATGTCTTGAGTCTGGCCAGCGTTGCGCTGGCGTTGTGGCATGCGCGCCGGGCCTGGGGTCCGTTGGCGCGCTGGTCGGGAATCGTCTCGTCACTCGTGGCCTGTTTGTTGGTGATGGCTTACTGGCCGTGGGAGCTGGTGGAACTTAAACCGGCCGATCCGGTGGCGGCGCGGGAGGCGATCCGCCGGTCGCCATTCGAGGTTCCGCTCCAGCAAATCCAATTAAATCCGATGTTTGGCAAGCGGTGGGATGACCGTCTGGATTTTGGTGTGAACGTCACCCTGCAACGCAACCGGGCGGTGTTCCCGAGCATTGTCGAATGGCAGCGTCTCCAGGTTCAATTGGTGAATGGCACCGGCCAGAGTTTTCCCCCCGCTGAGCCGCCGGCGAACAGCGCGCACTGGCGGGCCTACGGCAATAACCCCTCCGTTGACGAATTGAGAATCTGGGCGGGGTTCCTTCCCAACGAGGTGTTTTTTCGAATGAACCAGATGGCCTATCAGGAGGACACGACATCGCTGCTGGGTGAATTCAGGCTGGACCCGCACCTGGCCTGGTTGCGCAGACCGGTGACCTTTAAGGCGCGGGTGTCCGGCCGGGTGTCGCGTTGGGAAAAGGCCGCTGATTTTGCGCTGAACACCCCGGCCACGGTGAAAGATGCGAACGGCACCTGGACTTTTCTGGGGGCGCATCGCAACACCCCGCTGCATGAAAGTGACCTGTATTTGAAGCGCAGTCAGGCTGCTTTTTTTACCGCCACGGATGAGCGGGAGACCGACTTTCAAATCGGTCCCAGAGACCGGTACGATTTTGTCATCTACAATCCCCAGCGTCAGGTGGCCTGGCTGCCGAATAATTTCTACAACGGTTACTATCGCGCCCGCGCCCGGTCCACGGCGCTGTGCCAGTACTGGCTCGATTTGACGATGGGTGACAACTACGGAGGGAGCAATTGGAGGCCCGTCACGGCGGAAGAACTGGCGCAATGCCGGCTGCTGATTTTTGAGAGGGTCTGGCTGGATACGGTGCCGGTGGACTGGCAGTCGCCCAGCCTGGTTATCCCGGAGAAGATGGCTTCCCTGCCGGCCGATAATGCGTTCCACGGTGAGAACGGCCTTTCGCGCAGCGAGGTGTTGCGCCGCCTGGCGGAATTGCCGGTGCCCGGGGCGCAGTCCTCGCGGGCGGAGGTGTGCCGGTATCTGGTCCAAGCCGTGTCCATCATGGACGCCAGCCGTAACGGGCAAACGCCGGGGGAAGACGTCATCGCCCAACTGGCCACGCTGGTGCCGGGGCATCTGGACGTGCTGCTGGAGGGCTTGCCCGCCATGGGTTCGCCTTCCAAAAACGCGGTGATCCAGGCCATTATTGGCGGGGCAGGGGAAGCGCAGAAGGAGGCAATCATCGCGGCTTTGCCCGGGAATCCCGACTTGATCGAAGTGCTCTTCAAACGCGGTTGGCTGGGCGAATCCCATGGGGCGCTCGATCAACTGATGGCTTCGCACCAACCGCTGACGTTGGGGACCGTTCAAGCCATTGCGTCATTTCAGGATCCGGGAACCTATCCCCGCCTGCTGGCTGAGTTTGAAGCGCATCCGCGCAGCGACGTCTATGATGTTCTCCGACCACTGCCGGGGATGGAGGCGCCACTGGCGGCGAGTGTGGCCCGGGTGTGGCAGAACCATGATCGTTTCGTCAGTTCGTTCATGGGGGGCTTCCAGACGGTGTTAAGCCTGGCGCTGCACACTGGCAATGGGGAGGCGTTCCGGTTTGCCTACCGGTTGCTGGCGGAGACGAATCCTGGCCGGAATTCGGGCGCAAACCAGTGGGATCTGGCGCAGGTGTTTCGGGATAATGTGAAACTGGAAGGAATCAAGCCCGGTGATTTTCAAAATAACCAGAGCGTTCTGGACTGGATGCGCCATCACCGGGCGGAAGCCTTTGTGTTTGATCCGGTGCGCGAGCAATTTATCCTGAAGCCCAACCAACCTTAATCCATGAATCTGATTATTCACCAATTCAAAACGGACTGGAGGCATTTTCGGGGCGCCCTGCTGGCGTTATGGGTGCTGTTTGCGGTGCAACTGCCGCTGTCGGGTTCCCTCATCGAGTTCGACCTGGTCACGACGCTGGGGGTGTTTCTGCTACTGGGCCAGATCTTATTCGGGGCGTTTTTGCTGGCCCGGATCATTCAGGCGGACGCCTTGGTGGGGTCTTCCGCCCAGTGGCTCACCCGCCCCATGCGCCGCCAGCACCTGTTTTGGTCCAAGACGGCCTTCATTCTGATCTGCGTGGTGCTGCCGCGGATGATGCCGCACCTCATCCTCGGTTTTTGGCATCATTATCCCTTGGACATTTTTCTGACCAGCCTGGCCGGAGGGTGGCTGTTCACCCTGGTGGTGGTGGGGTTCCTCGTGGCGGTGGCCGCCCTGACGGCGGACCAGCCGCGCTTTTTTCTGACGCTGGGCGTGTCCCTGGGCGCGTTGTTTATCTGGATCGCCACGTACATGTTTATTGTCTTCTACCATCGCCGCCGCATGGGGTCTCCACCGTCCATGGTGGAAAGCGCCCTCACGGCGGCCCTGTTATTGTTCACCGGCTGTGTTTGGTTGGTCTGGATTTGGCAGGCCCATACCGGGCGGTCGCGGACCGGACTGGCCGCACTGGGACTGGGGTTGCTGGCGCTGCCCTGGATGGTGCATGCCTGGTCCTGGGATTTTCTGATTCCGAGGACGCGGCCCCTTTCGCCGCTGCATCTTTCCGCCTTGGACGACCCGGCCCAATCCGGCGATGCCGCGGACGGCCAGGCGCTTTGGTCGGAGTTTTGGGTGGCGGGCTTGCCGGCGCACAATCTCCTGGTGGTGGAGGATGGCAGTGCCACCTTTACTCCGGATGCGGAGAAGACGGCTTATCCTCTGCCGGGCTTCCGGCTGGGGAACGCGCAGCGGTTTATCCCCCGGGCACTGCCCATGGATTCCGGCCAGCAGCGGGATTATCTGTCTGTGATCCGGGGTTTTTTCCCATCGGAAACACTGTGGAACGAACCGGCGGTTCGCAATGGGGGTGGGATTCCCAGCACGGAGGACATTTTTAAGAAATTTACCCGCCGACCCCTGATTGGCACGCTTCATGGCGATTTGGACCTCGATCAATTCAAAGTGGTGGAGGCGGTGCGGGTGCCGTTGCGCCGGGGAGCGTACACGGTGGCCCCGGGCGTTCGGGTGGGGATTCAGCAGTTGACGCCCCAACCGGGAGGCGTGCAGGTGGATCTCGAGGAAATCCAGGCCACGCCGCTGCTCAGCCGGGCGGAATATCTGTCGTCGTCCATGATGGGGCGAGGGGACAAATTGTGTACGTTTGTGCTGTATCAGCCCGACTGGGGGGAGGCGGAGGTGTTGGACAGCCGCCAGTATTTTTCGTCCAGTCCTGACTTTTTGAATGGCGAATCGCGCCTGGAATCGCGGTTTGTGCTGCCGTATCCGGTGCTGCAGGAACGGCTGGCGGGAGCCTCGCTGAGGGATTTTGCGGACCAGGCCTGTCTGTGCGTTTTTGTGCCGGTGTATCAGGGGACCTTCCGGCAAACCCTCCAGGAAACCAACTTCAACCTGTCCCTCCTCCGCTCCGCCTCGCCCAACGCTTCCGATGACCTTAAAAACATGGAATTCATCACGCAGACCTTGTTGCCCACCCCGGCCACGGCGGCGCAAACGGCTGATTTTTTGGAGGCCATCCTGCATCATTTGCCGGAGAATGCCAGTGCGGCGCAGCGGCGCAGCATCCAGTCCCGGCTGGAAACCATCGGCACCCGGGGCGTTCCGCTGCTGCTGGCGCGCCTGCCGTTGGATGCCCGCACTGAGTTCGATTATGTCTTTCCCTTGTTAACCAAGCTGGCCACGCGGGAACAACTGCCGGAGTTGCGCGAAGCCCTGGGCCGTGACCTTGATCTGGCAGACTGGTTCCATGAAATGAACTGGGATGAGGACGCCCGTGACGTCCTGCTCGGCAAGCTCGGCGATCACCGCGTGTCTTTTGGTCCCGAGGCGCTGTGCCTGGCGGCGGAGGCCAGGGTGCCGGCGACTTATCCCGAGCTGACCTGGCGTTTTGGCCGGCTGCTGGATCAACAGGCCCGGGTGGCCGATGAGTTGGCGCGGTGCCCGGGGTTTGACTTGGACGGGGCCGTCCGGGAAGCCTGGGGCCGGGTGCGGCTCGGACTCAACCCGCCCGGCGAACTGGCGTTGCTGGCCGCCAAACAAGGACTGCCGGATGCCTTCAACCAGGCGGTCATCCAACTGGAGCAAAGCGGGGATTCTGTCCTCCACCGGCAGTATCAAGCCGGACAAATCGCCGCCCTGACCGATTTTAAGGGAAATCCCGAAACCGCCGGGGATTGGTTGAGCGCTCATCTGGGACGGTTCCATTACGATGCCGAAGCGCATCGTTATCGGGTTGGCGTCTCAGAATAAACGGACGCTCAGGGCGGGGTGACTTCAAAGACGAGGTCGCCGCCTTTGTCCGTCATGCGCTTGCCGCCATCATCTTTGAGGTCGAACCCAATGCTGTAGAGCAGATAGCCGGCCCCCTGCGTGCGGTAACGCAAGGGCTGGCCGTCAAAGGGATCTTCGGGGACGGCGTCCAGATAATTCGGGGCCAGTTCGGACAGGGTGGCGGGATAACGGTGGTTGTGCGCCGTGCGGAATCGCTCCAGCGCCAGGGCGGTCAGGGCCAGCCGGACATTGGCGAGAGTGCCGGCCTCCCGCTTGAGCGATTTATCGGTCCCGTCCAGCAGCGCCTCGTTGAGCAGCAGTTTCCGATCTTTGGCATCGGCCACTTGCTGACGGATCACGTCGGCCGTTTGCAATCGGTCGGGCAGGGTGGGTTGCCGGGCCGCGAGGATTTGCTGGAAACTGGTTTCCAAGAAGGATTGCTCCTGTTTCATATTATCGGCGTGACGCACATGTGCAATCATCTGGGTGCGTAGTTTGTCGGAGAGGCCCATGGTTCCCTGGGAATTGAACAGCCGGATCAGGGTTTTTGGATTTTTCAACAGGGCGCGGTGATCAACCGCTTCCCCAATCAAGGCGCGGTTGAAACCCTCGCCCCGGCGGTCATAATCCTCCAGGTCATGGAAGGCTTTGGTCAGTTCGCTGATGGAATCCGGCGGCAGGGTGGCGTGGTTCAGGGTGCGTTCCAAGGCGGCCACGGCCAGGGCGGTGCTGGCCGCGCGCACGAGTTGGGAAATCAAGACCGGCTCGGCTTTCAATGAATGCGTCAGGCCCAGTCCCGCCAGAATGTCATCGGCGGCTTGTCCGCCGTTGTGGTCCTCCGCATCCAAGGCGGCGGCCATCTGAGCCAGTTGCGAGCCTTGCTTGATTTTCATGAGCTGGGGCAGCATGGTTTCACTTCCCCGGGTCAGATTAATGGGATAACGGCTTTGGTCGTGCTGCGCTCCCTGGGCGAAAAATTCCAGCGCGGGGCGGTTGCGCTGCAAAAACGTGTCGAGCGCGGATTTCATCTGCGGCGGCAGCGGGACGTTGGGCAGCGGCAAGGCGGTGTTGCCCAGGACGGGCAGATGGGCGATCTTGTCGGCCCCATCAATTTGCATGGCTTGAAACCCCTGCATTTCGTAGGTGGCGGCGTTTTGTCCGGCGGGGGGTTCCACATACCAGGCGTTGAGTTCCTCCGGGGTGTCGGGCAGGGCGTTGGCGGCCAGATGGATGGGTTTGGTTGAATGCACCCCGCAGACCACCACGACGCCGGTGCCGGCGGTGAGGATGACCGCCACGCTGGTGACGACCGCCGCTTTTGCTTTTGTCCAGGCCATAAGTTTCAATGCTCCTTTGACCAAAGTCAGGGTTGAACCGCCCGCCGCCGCGCCTTTGGCCAGCGCAACGGCGGAAATGGTTTGGGCCAGCCCCGCCGGCGCGGCCTGCACGGAATTCGCCGAAACCGCCCCGGCAATCGCAGCGGCCGACAGGCTCACGCCGCGTTTCGTGAAGAAGCGCCGCAGCTTTTCCAAGGCGCGGCTGACGCGCATTTTGGCGGCATCCTCGCTGGTGCCGAGCGCGTGCCCGACTTCGTTGAGGTTTTTGTTTTCGAAATACCGCAGGACGATGGCGTTGTGGTCCTGCTCGCCCAATTGTCCAAGCGCGGTGTCGAGCAGGGGGGCGATGTGGGTCCAGGCTTCGGGGGCGGGTTCATTCAGCAGGGATTGCATGCGGGCCTCCTGTTCGCGCCGTTGGCGGCGGCGTTGGATTTTCAGGGCGTCGGCGCTGGCGTAACGCGCGGTGCGGCAGAGCCAGCCGGGCAGAATGGTCTGGTCGCCCAGCGATTTGGCCTTGCGGGCGAGAATGATGAACACGGCCTGGGTGATTTCCTGGGCCAGCGGTTCATCGCGCACCTGGCGCATCGCCACGGAATAGACCAGGTTGAGGTGGCGGGCGACCAGCGTGGCAAACGCCTCCTCGGAGGCGGAGCGGACGTATTCCCGCACCAGGGCCATGTCATCGTTGGTCATCTCATGGGTATATGGACACGGGGACGAAAAGGTAACAAGATATTTTTAAAACTGCCGGTCTCCGACGAAAAACTGTGTTTTGGGGAACCCGCAGACTGGCAGGGCCGCCACCAGGGCTTTCATCCAGGGATTTTTTAATCGTGTTTTTTCGATTCCAACTGATTCATTCAGTTTTGACGGGGTTTTTGCAATGTGTTTGCAACGCTCCTCCGCTGCCCCGCCGACTGGAGCCGAAACTCCAATACCGGGAAATAGCACCATGGATTTTTGGGTTGGTCAAATTTTGTCGAACGATTAAAGCATATCGTATTTCACCGTTAAATGACGACTTTGATTGTCGAGGATCGGTTGGCACAGATTGGCGCAAGAACCGCGTGAATCAGAGGTTTGACCGGCCTTGACCTGGTTTGACCCGAATCGGGGGTGGAGCGGAGCCCTGTTTGTGGGTAAAGTCCGTTGGTTCAAGGTTTTAGCCAGGTGGGGTGGCCGCCGGGGTTCCGGCGGCCCGGCTGTGTTGAAAGGTTGGATTTGGTTTGACCCGGTTTGACCGGGTTTGACCGAACCCAGGACGAAAAAAGGACAATCCCACGTTAGCCAGTCGTCTTATCGGGTGATCTTTTGGGCGGACGACTGGCGCACCAAGGAGGTTTTACTTGGTTTGACGCCCAGCGCCGGGTCAGTGGACCCGGCCTACAGGGCGGGAGCGTTTTTGTGAAATTGGCTTGGGGCCTCACCGGATATCTCCCTGCTCAAATAGATTTTATTTTTTTGCTGAATAGCGTTAATTTTTTGCGGCCCTCTGCCGAGGTGCCCTACGGGGACTGGCCGACCCCGGGGTGGCGGCCAGACAACGGAGCTTCATGATGTCAAAGAGCGGAGGGGGACTGAAACCGTCCGCCATCGCGGAAGCGGTGGCGGACCCGCGAACCCTCTCCGGCCGGGAGCCGATGGTCCCTGCCTTGGTTTAAGTACACCGGTTTTGGGGGGTGAGTCAAATTGGGGCGGCACTTTTTAGCGGGCGGGGGGTCGTTGTTAAGTGTTGCTACTGAAAAACGCGGAGAACGCAAAGACGGGGCAATTTGGACCGCGGATTTCACGGATTAACACGGATGGGAAAAATGACAAAAGCTGAAATTGAGAAATCGGGAAAGCAGAAAAGGAAATGACGGGGGGTTAAACCGCGAAATACGAAATAAGCGAACAAAGACGGGGTTTTGGACCACGGAGGCACAGAGGACACAGAGGGAAAAGGCAAAGGCGGCCCACGAATCTTACGTATGGCACGAATCTTGGTGGCCGCAGACGGGGGCAGGAACGCGGCGCGATTTGCCGGTGGTTTTGTCCGGGCCGGGGCGGTTCATGGGCTGGCCATGAATGCCGGGCCATCAGATCAAACGAGAACCCAAGCGGGCGGGCGGGGATGCCGAGGCCGCCCCAGCAGGGATCGCTGTCGGAATGAAATAGGACAATAGCATTAGCTGACGCCTTTCCAGCCACGATTTGGCTGGCCACCGCATCGCCAAGGCTCGGGTTCCGGCAGGGAGATCGGAAAAACCCCACCCCAATTCGGGCGCAGGGTCAGCAATCGTTTTTCCGGCGTCCCTTGCGGGACAGGGTGAATTTTTAATGATCCCGTTACCAGCCACTGCGTAGCTGGCTACTTTCCGGGGTCCCTGCGGGACGAAAACTTCGACGCTGGCAACGCCCGGTGAGGGCACCGGGCCTACAATTTGCGCGCCCTGTTGGGCG
>CAZUBG010000081.1:0-21920 GCA_964618545.1 uncultured Bifidobacteriaceae bacterium
CTGGCCTGACGGGGACTTTCACCCCGCTGCGTTGTCGCCTTCACAGCCGCACTCCAGCGTCCCTTGCGGGACGAAAGCGCATCCGGCAATCGCCGGACTTCGGACAAGGGGTCAACCCACAGGATGGATTTTGCCGAAAAAGCAGGCGCTATTACATTTGTGACTGCCTTGGTTTCATGATGCTGGCCCAAGGGTCCGTCAATAAATGACCTTTACAACCTGACTGGTTCTTTTGGCGGCTGGCGGCGTTGCTCGCTCGTCACAGAACCCTTTGGCCATGCTCCTCGCGCGCGCCTGGCCAGCCGCCAAAATTCCGGCGTCAGCTTGTAAAGTTGATTTCTTGACGGACCCCAACCTGGCGGGCTGGCCGGTGTCCGTGACGGGTGCTGATGGCATCCGCGCTGGCCAAACCGAAAGACCTTTTTGTTTATGGTTCGCCCGCCCTTCCGTCACTGGCCGCCAGTTGCGCGGCGGGCATCATCCTCAACCGCCCCTTTCTTTTCAACCCGTCCACAGCAAAACTTAACTTTGAAATGCAATTTGCTTTAAACGTCAGACAAGATTTGACCAACCCACAAATCCATGGCAGGGTTTTGAGGTGTTGGCGCTTCGGCTCCAGTCGGTGGAGCCGGGGAGGGGCGTTGCAAACGCATTGCAAAAACAACCCGGCAAAACGGAAAAACTCCGTTAGAATCCAAAAGAAACGATTAAAAAATCCCCGGATGAAAGCCTTGGCGGCCCGGTCACTCTGCCGGTTCCCCGTAATACGGTTATTCCCGGCTTCGTCCGCCCCGATCCGGGCAAGGTGGCTTGCTCACCCTCCCTCCTGACGGCTTCGTTGACGGCCTGCTGGCACAGGTCGCCGGCTACCCGGAAATCAGGATCAGGTTTGCATACTGGACGGTGTCGCCGGTGCGGATCAGCCCGATGGCCAGCGGCACGCGCAGCTTGAATTTCACATGCGGTTCAAAGGTGGTGGGCACTCCGGCCAGGGCGTCGGCAAAATCCCGGCGGGTGGCGGCGGCGTTGTTCTTTTTGAATTCGGCCGCCATGTACGCCTGGGTGGCGTGGAAATTCTCCCGGATCGCCGCCAGGACTTGCAGCACGGTGGGGACATTGTCCACGAGGGAGACATCCACGGTTTCAATTTGCGGCCAGAAGGGGAAGCCCCGGTCGGAAATGACGAGGGCGTTGGTGTGCCGCACGCGGGCGAGCAGGGAAAGAATCTGCGGGTTGAGAATGCCGGTGTTAATCATGCCGGGAATCTTCAAGAGTCAGCCGGGCTTGTCAATGACACAATAATTCATCCCGCGTTTTCCGGGGTTCGTCCCAAAGATGGTGACAAGCGGGAGGATATTGGGTTACTGTATCGGACTTTGGGATTGAAATTCAACGAACCATTATTAACTGACGGTTTCGGGTCGGCCGGCATCCCCGTCGGCAACCCGGCCGCCTTCGTGCCCTTCCCCGAGTGAGCGGGGCGGCAGCCCGGACGGCGCATCGCGCATTTTCTTATGATCAAATCCATCCGCAATCTCCTGTTCGCTCTTTTGTCCGGCACCCTGCTGCTAACCCACCGCGCCTCGGCCCAAGGCACCGCCATCACCTATCAGGGGCAGCTCATGAGCAATGGCAGTCCCGCCTCCGGCAATTATGACCTCCAGTTCGCCATTTACGATGCCGCCGCCAACGGCAACCAGATCAGTGAGGACCTGACGAACGCGCCCACGGGGGTGACCAACGGATTATTCACGGTGACCCTGGACTTTGGAGCCGGAGTTTTCACCGGGGCCCAGCGCTGGATTCAAATCGGCGTCCGCACCAACGGGAGCACCAGCGCTTACGCGATTTTAAGCCCGAATCAGCCGGTGACGGCGTCGCCTTACGCCATCACGGCGGGCAATGCCATCACCGCCAATACGGCGACCACGGCGGCCACGGCCGCCGCCGTGTCCGGAACCATCAGCGGCACGCAGATTCAAAGCGGTTCGATCACCAGCACGCAGTTGGCGACGGGATCGGTGGCCGCCAGCCTGCAGGCTTCCGGTCAAAGCGGCGTGGCGGCGGGCGGGATCGTGCTCTCCTCCTCGGCCAACGCCACCAATCTGCTTGGCGCCGGCTATGTGAAGATCGGCCAGACCCAGTTGAGCGACCTTTGGACGACCCTGGGGCAGGCGGTGGCCCCCGAACCGCGGCACACCCAGACGGCGGTCTGGACGGGGACGCAAATGATCGTGTGGGGCGGGTTCAACGGCACGAATTATTTCAATGACGGTTATATTTACACCCCGGCGCTCAACACCTGGTCGGCCATCACGCCTTACGGGGCCCCCACCCCCCGGGCCGGCCACACCGCCGTCTGGACGGGGACAAACATGATTGTGTGGGGCGGCTATAACGGCGGCAGTTCGCTCGCTGACGGCTGGAGTTACAATCCCGCCGCCAACCAGTGGTCGCCCATCTCCGGCAGCAACGCGCCCGTCGCCCGCGAAAATCACACGGCGGTCTGGACGGGCACGAACATGATTGTCTGGGGCGGTTACAACGGCGGCACTTATTACAGCAACGGGGCGAGTTACAATCCGGTCAGCGACAGTTGGACAACCCTGAACACCACCAACAGTGCGCCCTCCCCGCGCGAGTTTCACACCGTCGTCTGGACGGGCACCAACATGATTGTGTGGGGCGGTTACAATAACGGCACTTATTACAGCAACGGGGCGAGTTATAATCCGGTCAGCGACAGTTGGACGCCCCTCAGCAACACCAATGCGCTTTCCCCGCGTGAAAATCACACCGCCATCTGGACGGGCGCCAGCATGATTGTCTGGGGCGGCAACAATGGCGGCACCTGCTACAGCAACGGGGCGAGCTACAACCCGGCCAACAACACCTGGACGGCCATCAATACGAACAGCGCCCCCTTTCCGCGCGAGAGCCAAACGGCGGTCTGGACGGGGACAAATATGATTGTCTGGGGCGGCTACAATGGCAGCGCCACCCTCTACAATACCGGCGGAAGCTACACTCCCGCCTCGGACAGTTGGACGGTGATGACCACGAACAACGCGCCGCAGGCGCGCTACGCGGACACGGCGGTATGGGCAGGGACGCAAATGATCGTGTGGGGCGGTTTCAACGGCACCAACGGGATTGATTCCGGCGGGATTTTTAATCCCGGGTCCAATGTCTGGGGTACCATGGCTTACTCGGCACCGACGGCCCGCTACGGAGAGTCCTCCGTCTGGACCGGCACCAATCTGCTCATCTGGGGGGGCTATGGCGGCATCAACAGCAACTACTTGAGCGACGGGGCCATCTACAATCCGGCGACGGACACATGGACACCCATGTCCGCCTCGACCAATGCGCCGTCGGCGCGTTTGGGGGAGACGACGGTGTGGACGGGGTCGCAAATGATCATTTGGGGGGGCACGACGAATGGCTCCTACGGCGTGGGCACCGGTGCGCGGTACAATCCCGCGCTGGACACCTGGTCGAGCATGAACAGCACCAACGCCCCGAGCGCGCGCTTCGACCACACGGCCGTCTGGACCGGCAGTGAGATGATCATTTGGGGTGGTTACAATTACAACGGCGTCAACGCCGGGCAGTTGAATTCCGGAGCGATTTATAATCCCGTGTCCGACACTTGGACGACGCTGACCAACCTGAATGCGCCGACTGCCTGCAACTCGGCCACGGCGGTGTGGACGGGGAACGCCATGCTTGTTTGGGGCGGTTACAGCGGCAGCAGTTATCTGAACACGGGCGGCAGTTACAGTGTTTTGTCCAACGCCTGGTTCGCCCTGCCCACGAGCGGCGCCCCCACCGCCCGCGCCTACCATTCCGCAATCTGGACGGGGAGTCAGATGGTTGTCTGGGCGGGCAACAATAGCAGCAGCTTGTTGAATGATGGCGGCCTGTACAATCCGTCGTCCGGCGTCTGGATGTCCCTGAACACCAACAACGCCCCCGAACCACGCTATTATCACACGGCCTTGTGGACCGGCAGCCAGATGCTCGTTTGGGGCGGGGCGTCCACCAACAATCTTTATTACAATGATGGCGGAGCTTACAGCCCCACCGCCAACACCTGGCAGGCCACCACCACCAATGGCGCGCCGGTCGTGCGGGCGCAGCACACCGCCGTGTGGACGGGCAGCGAAATGCTCGTCTGGGGCGGGGAAAACAGCGTGACCAACTTGTACGACACATCCGCCTACACCCTGCCCAAACTGCTGTATCTCTACCAGCAGCAGTGAGCACGGGCGGGGAAGCGGCTCGCCTCCCGAAGTTGTTGGGGAGAACGGACAGGTGCGCGCTGGTGAACTCAACGACGTGTCGTCTCGTCCAAAAGCGGTGACGTGTCGCCGCACTCCAAAATGCCTTCGGCCTGAAAATCACCCACAACTTCGGGATGCACCGGGGGAAGCGGCGCCCGGTCAGACGGCGAGATCCGCCAGCGCGGGATCATGTTCGGCGGCCAGCCGGCGCATCTTTTTGACCGCCGCCGGCAAATTGCCCGCTTTGAACAGGGTGGTGCCGCTGACAAAGGTGTCCGCGCCCGACCGCGCACATTCCGCCACCGTCTCGAAGTTGACGCCGCCATCCACTTCCACCCGGAAGGGCAGTTTTCGTTCCCGCCGCCAGACGGCCGCCTGTTGGACTTTGGGCAGGGTTTCATAAATGAACGACTGCCCGCCAAAACCCGGGTTGACGGTCATGACCAGGAGCATGTCCACCATTTCCAAATACGGCTGCACCGTGGCGATGGGGGTGGGGGGATTCACGGCCAGACCGACTTTTTTGCCCAGCGACTTGATTTTCCAGATCAGGGCCGGAACCTGCTCGCCCAGTTCAATATGGATGATGATTTGGTCGGCTCCGGCCTGGGCAAACGGTTCCAACAGGATGTCCGGCTGGGAGCACATGAGATGAACATCAAAAAAAAGCTTCGTCAACGGGCGCACCGCGCGAACCACCTCCGGGCCAAACGAGATGTTGGGCACGAAATGGCCGTCCATGATGTCCAAATGCAGCCAGTCGGCGCCGGAACGTCCGGCCCGTTCCGCCTCGGACCCAAAGCGGGTGTGATCGGCGGCCAGGAGCGAAGGAGCGATAATCATGCCCGTGATTTTAAACGGACCGGCGGGGTAAAGAAAAGTTGAAGATGCGGGAATTTTCACCTTCGGTTGGCCGGTCTGCCATCGGCGGGTGAGCGGTTTTTGTTGATTTGCCGGGACCGAATGACCGTGAACAGGCCAATCGAAGGTGAATGTTGTACAAAATACGCACCATAAAATTCATTAAGTTTCCCGCTTTCAACCGATGCCTTTCATTAATTGGAGCAAATCATGATCGGCAACCCAACACCGTTGCTGGTCGATTCATTTGTTCCAACGGGCGAAACATCAGGAAATCAACACGAAGGCAGCATATGACTGGAAGCATTAAAAGCATGATCAATGTCATCATTGATGAACGGGCACACGGTAATCCAACCCTCCTTTTGACCACGAGGACCAAGTTAATTCTGAAAGGATTCAATCCTGACCGGTACAACGAAACGACCCCGGATGACCCGCTGGCCATGGAGAAGCTGAGTGCCATTGCCCGGGAGATGGGGGTGAATCTTTGCCATTACTGAAATTCGGAACAAATCAAGTCAAACACACAAACTGAAAAATAAATCTTATGAACCTGCAAATTGCCTTTTCCAGCCATTCCCACCCCGCCCGGGCGGTGGCAGAAATCCAACCGAAACTTCACGCGGCCAAACCGAGACTGGTGCTGTTTTTTGCCTCCCCCCAATATGACCCCGCACGGTTGAGCCGCGAAATGAAGTCGGCCTTTCCGGACGCCGTCGTTTTCGGCTGCTCCACTGCGGGCGAGATCATTTCAGGCAGAATGCTGAAACATTCCCTGGTGGCCATGGCCCTCGACGCCAGCATCATCGAGGACGCCAGCATCGAAGTTCTGCAAAACCTCAAGCAGAATGCGTGCGGGGCCGTCGAGCGGGCGTTTGCCAACTTTGGAGCCCACTTTAAAACCAGCATGAAGGACCTGGACTTTAACCGTCACGTCGGACTCGTCCTGGTGGATGGGTTGAGCGGTGTGGAGGAACAACTTATGGATCGAATCGGAGATCTGACGGAGCTTCAATTTGTCGGAGGCTCCGCGGGGGACGATTTGGCGTTCAAGGCAACCCACGTCTTCGCGGAGGGGCAGGCCTATACCAATGCCGCCGTTCTCTGTGTGATAAAGCCGGGCGTTGCCTTTGAGGTGCTCAAGACCCAAAGCTGCAAAATTCTGGAAAAGAGTCTGGTGGCCACCCAGGTGAATCCGGCCCGGCGGCAGGTCCTCGAATTCGATCATAAACCGGCCGTGGAGGCTTATGCCGAGGCCGTGGGCAGCCAGCCGTCGCAGATTAACACGCAATTCATGCGACATCCCCTGGGGTTGATTGCCAATGGCGAACCCTTCGTGCGCAGCCCTCAGCGCACGGACGGTTCAAGCATGGTATTCTATTGCGAAGTATTGGAGAACACCCCGCTGTCCCTGCTTCAATCCGGCGACATCGTGCAGGACACCCGGCAAGACCTCGAACAAAAGCAAACAACTTTTGGCCCCATCGGGGGAATCATCAACTTCCACTGTATTTTGCGCACCCTGGCCCTCCAACAGAGCGGCCAACTGGACGCCTACGCCAAGTTGTTTCAAGACATCCCCACGATCGGCTTCAGCACCTATGGGGAACAATGCCTCGGCCATGTCAACCAAACCTCGGTCATGCTGTTGTTCGGCCGGCCACATGACCAAAAACCAGGTTGACACGCGCAACTTCCACGGGTCGCCGCCGGAACCGGCGAGGAAACCGTTGTGATAGCGATTGCTTCAGGGCACGAAGGGGCATCGGCAGTTCGATGGGCCGGTGCGCTTCTGAACATTGAAGCGGCATCAATGCCGCGCTCCAACTTTTTGAACCTTTGGTGCAGGGTTAAGACACGCCCCGCCACAGGGCTGCCACAAACAACCAAAAGCCACGACCCAGCCGGGCCAACCGGGCGGTTTTATGGCCTTAATAACGACATGATTGCTTGTGTTATGCCTTATCAAAGTCATCCTCCCGATGACGACTCTTAACAAACAAAGCTTGTTTTTTTACAATAAATGGAGAGCGTAATTCCTTCAAGCGAATAAACTACGACATACTTAGTCGTTTATTTTAAGAAAAACGAAACGAAAAATTCGGTTCATTAAATTGAGCCAATCAACCTCCAGACCACTGGAGCCTGGGAACAGACAACTGAAACAACAAAAGCAACCCGCTGACCGGATTAACGGAAGTGGGTTGAGGAACACCAAAAATAAAATGAAACACGGGCTAAAACTCGGAACTCACGAAAAAAAACATTCCAACTGGACACCTGCGCTGGCGGCCCTCCTGGCGGTCGCCGGACCGGTCACCGCCCTGAAGGCGGACGACACCACGAATACCACGACCACGGCGTCGGCCCCCACGGCGGCGCCGGCCGAGAAGCCCGCACCCCTGCCGCTGCACCAAATTGAAGGCAGTGGCGGCATCTTCTCCACGCTGTCGGCCTACATCGTTAATCCGCCGCGGGACGGCGAAGCGGTGGGACGGCCCAGTGTGGGGTTTGCTTTTGTGGATATCGGGCACGACGTGGATTTGGAAGCCTTCACGGTGACCGAATCACCCTTCAAACGGGTTGAATTTGGTTACGGATTTGACCGGCTGAGCCTGGGTGACCTGGCGGGGCCGCTGAAGACCGGCGAAGTGGAATTGCACAACTTCAATGCGCGCGTCCAGATTTTGTCGGAAGGCGAGTTTGACCAGAAGTGGCTGCCCGCCGTAACCGCCGGGGTGCATTACAAATACAACGACAGCCTCAGCGACATTAACACCACCGTCGGCGGTGCGCTGACCGACGCCGGCATTTCGCATGACAGCGGCACGGACTTCACGCTCTACGCCTCAAAGCTCGTCACGCAACTGCCACGCCCGGTCTTGTTTGAAGTCGGCGGCCGCGCCACCGAAGCGGTCTGGGACGGTCTCGGCGGGTTTACGGACAGTTACAATTTTGTGGCGGAAGCCAACGTGGTGGTGTTTGTGACCGGCAGTCTGGCGCTGGCGGCGGAATACAAGGAACAGCCCCGCGATTACACGGCGATTCCCGGGGCCGTGGGCAAGGAAGGCGACTGGTGGACACTGGATGCCGCCTATGTGGTCAACAAACACCTGACCCTCGCCGCAGGCTACGGGCATTTCGGCACAGTGTTGGATCACGAAGCCAACGGCGTCTTCGGCATCACCACGAAATGGGAGTTTTAAACCCAAATCTTCCGGCTGAAGGCGGCTCCGGCGACGGCGAGGGTGTAAACGCGTCTCCTCCACGCGTTCCGCTTCACGCCGCCGGACCGTCTCCAGCCTCACTCAATGACCTTGACATGAACCAATTAGGCGGCAACTTGGCGACGGAGCGGTGTGCGCCCCGTGCCGGGGGCCGCCACCCAATCCATAACGAAAACGATTAAAAACAACCAAACATGAGTAAACACACCAACGGTCTCAGCACCCTGGCATTGCATGCCGGCCAAACCCCCGATGCCACCACGCTTTCGCGGGCGGTGCCCATCTACCAGACCACTTCCTACGTCTTCAAAAACACGGAACACGCGGCCAACCTGTTTGCGCTGCGGGAATTCGGCAACATCTACACGCGGATCATGAACCCGACCACGGATGTCTTTGAGCAGCGCATCGCGGCGCTGGAAGGGGGCACCGGGGCGCTGGGCGTGGCCTCCGGGGCGGCGGCCATCACCTTTGCGCTGCTGGCCATCACCCGGCTGGACGATGAAATTGTCTCGGGCAACAATCTGTACGGCGGCACCTACGCGCTCTTCCACTACACCCTGCCCAGGCTGGGCCGCACCACGAAGTTCGTCAACTCCCGCGATCCGGAGGCGTTCCGCCGGGCCATCACACCCAAGACGCGCGCGCTCTATGTCGAGACCGTGGGGAATCCCAAGCTCGACGTGCCGGATTTTGAGGCGATTGCCAGGATTGCGCACGAGCACGGCCTGCCGCTGGTGGTGGACAACACCGTGGGCGTGGGGTTGGTCCGGCCGTTTGAACACGGCGCGGACATCATCGTCACCTCGGCCACCAAATATGTGGGCGGCCACGGCACCAGCATCGGCGGGGTAATCGTGGATTCGGGCAAATTCCAGTGGAACAACGGCAAATTTCCCGAATTCACGGAGCCCGATCCGAGCTATCACGGCCTGAAATATTGGGACGCCCTGAGCAACGTGCCCGGGATGGGCAACGTGGCCTTCATCCTCAAAGTGCGCGTGACCCTGCTGCGCGACATCGGCGCGGCGCTCAGTCCGTTCAACTCCTTCCTCTTTTTGCAGGGGTTGGAAACCCTGCCCCTGCGCCAGCGCCAGCATTCCGCCAATGCGCTCGAAATTGCCACCTGGCTCAAAAGCCATCCGCTGGTGTCGTGGGTGGCTTATCCCGGACTGCCCGGCGATCCGAGCCACGCCATCGCCGCGAAATATCTCAAGCGCGGCTTCGGCGGTCTGGTCGGCTTTGGCATCAAAGGCGGCCTGGAGGCCGGCAAGAAATTCATCAACTCGGTGAAGCTGCTCTCGCATCTGGCCAACATCGGCGACGCGAAAAGCCTGGTCATCCATCCGGCCTCCACCACCCATTCGCAGTTGGCACCGGCGGAACTTGAGGAAACCGGGGCCACGGCGGACTACATCCGGCTCTCGGTGGGTCTGGAGGACGTGGCTGACATCAAGGCCGACATCGAGCAGGCGCTGGCGGCCTCGCAAAAATAAGTTTTCCATCGCCGCACGCCATTGTATTATTAAAGACCCTGGGGTGCGGCGGTTTGACCTGCCAAGCCAGGTGCAATGACCCGGAACATTTATGAAAGCAGCGACGCGGTTCGTTCGGCGCAACCGCTGAGGTTTGTGCAGGGTGTCACGCTGGACCAGCCGGTCCGCTTGGAATCCGGCGGGATCCTGCCCGCCGTCACGGTGGCTTATGAGACCTATGGCCGGCTCAATGCCGCCGGCGACAATGCCATTCTGATCTGCCACGCCATCAGCGGCGATTCGCATGTCGCCCGCCATCAGGATGATGACGAGCCGGGGTGGTGGGATATTCTGGTGGGACCGGGCAAGCCGGTGGACACCGACCGTTTTTTCGTGATTTGTCCGAATCTGCTGGGCGGCTGCCGGGGCACGACCGGGCCGGGCAGTCCCAACCCGGCCACGGGCAGGCCCTACGGGCCGGATTTTCCCACCATCACCATTGGTGACATCGTGGAAGTGGAGCGCCGTTTGCTGGACCACCTGGGCATCGGTCAACTGGCGGCGGTGATTGGGGGTTCGGTGGGCGGACACCAGACGCTGACGTGGGCCACGCGGCATCCGGATCGCCTGCGGGGTGCGGTGGTGCTGGCCTCCTCCCCCCGGCTGACCAGCCGGGCGCTGGCCTTCGATGTGGTCGGGCGCAACGCCATCCGGCGTGATCCCCACTATCATGGCGGCCAGTATTACGACCAGCCGCAAGGTCCCGCCGTGGGGCTGGCGCTGGCGCGGATGATCGGGCACATCACTTATCTTTCGCCCGAGGCCATGAGCCAGAAGTTCGAGGCCGACCGGCTTCATCCGCAGGCCGTGACGGGTGAGTTTGAGAAAACCTTTTCGGTGGGCTCCTATCTGGATCATCAGGGCACCAAGTTCGTGGAGCGATTCGACGCGAACAGCTATTTGACGCTGACGCTGGCGATGGATTTATTTGACTTGGGCGGCACGCCGGAACAACTGGCGAAGAGCTTCCGCCGGGCCCGCTGCCGCTGGCTGGTGCTGAGTTTTTCCAGCGACTGGCTGTTCCCGCCGGACCAGTCGCGGAGCATTGTGAACGCCCTGATCCGCCATAATGCGCCGGTGAGTTATTGTGACATCCAAAGCAACTGCGGACACGATGCGTTTCTGCTGCCGGACAATTTTGACCGTTACGGCGAAATGATCCGCTCCTTTGTCAACCATCTGGATTCCGCGCCCGCAGCCCCGGGCGTGGTGAAGGAGGAGCGGCCCGGGCGCACCAGCATTTTTCACGAACGGCGGCTGGACTATGACCGAATCCTGGATTTGATTCCCCCCCGGGCCAGCGTGCTGGATCTGGGGTGCGGCACGGGACGGTTGCTGGCCCGGCTCCAGCACCGGGGCGGCGGCCGCCTGACCGGTCTCGAACTGGACGAACAAAAAATCGGCGGGGCGTTGCAGCGCAACCTGGACGTGATTCAAGCCGACCTGAACGAGGGGTTGCAGACGTTTGCCGACCAGCAGTTTGACTGTGTCGTTCTGTCGCAAACCCTGCAGGCCGTCCGGGACGTGGAAGGGGTGATGGCCGAGATGCTGCGCGTGGGAAACCTGGTGATTGTGAGCTTTCCCAATCTGGCGTTTTACAAGCTGCGCCACATGCTGGCGGTGGAGGGCCGCGCGCCGCGCGCGTACGGCTGGTTGCGGGACAAATGGTATGACACGGCGGACATTCGCATTTTTTCGATTGCGGACTTCGAGGATTTTTGCGTCGAAAAGAACCTGCACATCGAACACCGCATCACGCTGGACACTGAAACCGGCGCGGAAATCACCGACGACGCCAACCTCCATGCGGATCTGGCCATTTTTGTCCTCCGGCGGGCGGGTTGAGAAACCAGGCCGAAAGGCGCATCCAAGATACGCCACCCCGGCGGGCAGGCGGGCAGGCGGGTGAAACCGGCTTGTGGCCCCGGCGGCAGTGTGTTAGTACTTACGGTAAGTGCAACCGCTGGGCGTCAAGCAATTGATTTCGCCGGCTGGCTTGAAGTTTGCGTGGCGGATGAAGCTGCCGACAGTTTCGTTTTTCCTCATTCTTTTGGTCGGGGGCTTCCTGCTATCCTCCCCCGGCGCGGCGCGCGGGGCAACCCCGCATTTTAATCAGCCGGATTATTCCGAACCCTGGCAGGTGACGTCTTATCCGACGGAAGCCGGGCTGGCGCAGCAACGGGTGTTTGACATCGCCTTCACGCCGAACGGAAACGTTTGGCTGGCGGTGGATGACGGGCTGCGGCGGTTTGACGGCTTCTCCTGGAGTTTGTTCGGCACGAATCAAGGGCTGCCCAGTTCCTTCATCCGGGCCGTGTGTGCGGACCAACAGGGACGGCTTTGGGTGGGGTCGGATGCCGGGGCCGGCATCTGGAACGAGCGGGGCCAAAAATATCAGGCGGAGGGTTCGCCGACGGGTCTGGCCAACGCCAATGTGCGGGAAATTGATCAAGACCCGGATGGCACCCTCTGGTTTTCCTGCGATGAATGGCCCGAACCCTCGGCCAAGCCAGGCGGATTGACTTCGTTCAACCCGCAGTCCGGCGAATGGAAGACCGAACACCAGACCAACGGTCTGCCCATGGATTATATCATCGGCTATTTCCGCGATTCGGGCGGGCGGCAGTTTGCCCTGACGCCCCACGGCTGGGGACAGCGCCAGGCCGGGCGATGGGGTCCCCCTGTGAATCCCGGCCATGAGGCGGAGGATTGCGTGCTGCAAATGGCCGAAGCGCGGGATGGCACGCTCTTTGCCCAGGGGGAGCACACCCTGCTCACCCTGTCGGACGGTCTCTGGCAGACTCATCCCGACAGCCAGACGCGGCTGGTCTGCACCACCGGGAGCGGTGAATTGGCGGCGGTGGAATGCAATTCCGAGCGCGGCCAGCTCTGGTTCAGCCTGTGGGATGGGCATCGGTTTGTCCGCGCCTCGGCCGTGGTTTCCTGCCCCATCGGAGTGCGGTTGTATCACTTGCGGGAAGCGCCGGATGGTTCCCTCTGGTGCGTGGGCACGGGCACGGTGGTGCGCTGGGTTTTTCGCGCGGGAAAATGGACTTTGTACCGCCGTTTGCCCCCGCCGCAGGGGACGGATGTCCAGGGCCGGGTCTGGTTTGCCGATAAATCCGGCATCGTGATTTACACCCAGGGGCATTTTCAAGAACTGGCTCCGGGAAGACTGCGGGCTTGGAGCGCGACGGGCCGGGCCCTGATATGGGATCAAGGCCGGGATCAATTGACCGTCACCGACCTGGAAAACCCGGCCCAGCGCACGGTGGTGGAAACCGGATGCGCCACCATTAATGCCATCACTGCGGACGCCGGCAGTGGCTTTTGGATTCTCGGTCAGGACGCGGCGGGCAATGGCGTGGTTGCCCATCACGAAAACGGCCGGACCAAAATCATGACCCCGCCGGAGTTCCAAGGGTGGCAACCCACCTCCGCCGCCGCGTGCTCGCCGACGCAGGCACTGATTGTGGCGAGCCGGCGCAGCGACAACGTTTATGGTGTGGCGCGGCTCACAGGGGACCGGGTGGAGTGGCTGCCCTTTGCGCCAAACCCGCCGCCGTTGACTTACGCAAACATACTCATCGGGGCCGGACGGCAATGGTTGTATGGTTATTCCGGGCTTTACGAACAGTCCGCCACCCAGGCGGATCACTGGTCGGCGGTCAAGGCGTTTCAAGACACTGGTTTTGGCTGGTCCCTGGCGAGCGCCAGCGAATTGTTTCTGACTTTTTCCGGCGGACGCAACGGACATGCCGGTTGCGCGTTGTACTGCTCCAACTGCTGGAGCCAGGTGCAGGGTGAATTCTTCCACCCCGTCTTTGGTGCCGATCAAAAGACCCTTTATCTGCCGAGTCGGGGCGGGGTCTACCTTCGCCGGCAGCCGGGCACTTTGGATTTTGAGTTTCTCCAAATTCCCATTGACACCTTTGTAAACATTGCGGTTCCCGACCAGTCAGGCGCCCTCTGGGTGGGATGTTCGGAAGGAACGCTGCATTACCAGCCAGGCCATGCTGCGCCCCAAACCATCGCCACGGTGGCGACCGTTGAGTTGCGCCCGGGAGTCTCGCTGCCGGTTGCTTTTCGCGGCCAGGAGCGCTTTGAAAACGCCGCGAACCCGGCCGGATTCCGGTATTCCTGGCGGATTGACGAGGGGGACTGGTCCCCCTTTGAGATGCTGCCGGGGCCGTTTTTAAAAATACCCGTCCTGCGGCCGGGAGGCCATGTGCTGGCGGTGCGGGCGCGGGACGTGGATGGCAACGTGGACCTGAATCCGGCGAAGGCGCAGTTTGCGATATTGACGGAGCCATGGCAAAGCCAGCCGTGGTTTTTGCCGCTGATGGGGTTGGTCGTCCTGCTGCTGATCTGGCTGGCCTGGCGGCACCTGGCCCACACCCGGCAACTCGCGGTCACGAACGCCGCTTTGCGCCGGGAAATCGCCGTCCGCCAGCAGACCCAAACCGAATTGGTGCGGATGCAGGGGGAGTTGGAACAGCGGGTGATTGACCGCACCGATCAACTGACCCGCTCCAACCGCCAGCTTCGGCATGAAATCACCGAGCGGCAGCAGGCCGAGGAACAAAAACGCCAGCTCATGGAACAGTTGGGTCAGGCCCAAAAAATGGAGGCCATCGGCACGCTGGCCGGCGGCATCGCCCATGATTTCAACAACATCCTCGCCGTCATCATCCCCTATTGTCACATTGTCAGCGAGGAACTGCCCGACCGGCCGGATTTGCAGGAGCACCTCCGGGAAATGCTCAAGGCCGCCAATCGCGCCAAAAACCTCGTCCAGCAAATCCTCACCTTCAGCCGCCGCCAGCCGCAGATGCAGCGGCAATCGTGCGACTTGTCGTCCATCTTGAAGGAGGCCATGATCCTGCTCCGGTTCGTGCTGCCCAGCACCATCCAGATGACCCAGAGAATCCTGCCCACCCACCGGGTGCTGACCGACCCCACCCAGATTCACCAGATTGTCATGAACCTCTGTGTGAACGCCCAGCATGCCATGGAGGGCCGGCAGGGGCTGTTGGAGATTGGCTTGGACGAAATACTGGCGGACGACACCCTGTGCGCGCGCCACCCTGATTTGCAGCCCGGCCTCTTTGTCCGCATCACGGTCCGCGACACCGGCTGCGGCATTCCCCCGGAAAATCTCCAGCGGATCTTTGATCCTTTTTTCACCACCAAAGAGGTGGGCAAAGGCACCGGTCTGGGCCTGGCCGTGGTGCTGGGCATTGTGAAGAGCCACAACGGCACCGTGCTGGTGCAGAGCAAGCCCGGCGAGGGCACCGAGTTCCAGATCCTGCTCCCGGCCCAGAGGGAGGAGGCGGATGAAAAAAGTCCCGCCCGGCAGCCGCCGTTGCCCGCCAATGGCGAGCACATCATGATTGTGGATGACGAAGCGGGCATCACCCAGGGCATCGAACGCTTGTTGGTCCATGCCGGTTACCAAGTCACCGCCCACACCAATCCGGTCGCGGCCCTCAACGACTTCATCACCCACACGGCGGATTTTCAACTGATTTTGACCGACCTGACCATGCCGGGCATGAACGGCTTGGAACTCGCCGCCAAAATCCGCGAAATCCGACCCGGCCTGCCCCTGATTCTGACCACCGGCTTTGTCGGCAACACCGTCACGCCGGTGCAGCGGGCCGCGCATCCCAATATCCGCCGGATCGTGGAGAAGCCGTTGAACCCGAAGGAAATCACCCAATTCATCGCGGAAGTGTTGCGGGAAGTGGCCGCCTCCAAATAAATTGTCGGCTTTTGCCCGGTGGCGCACACTTATCCCGGAATGCAGCCCATGGATGACCGCACGCTGTTGCGCCAATATGCCGAAAAGCAATGCCAGGAAGCCTTTGCCATTCTGGTGACGCGGCACATTAATCTGGTGTATTCCGTGGCGCTGCGCCATCTCCGCGATCCGCATGACGCCGAGGAAATTGTGCAGGCCGTCTTTCTCATTCTGGCGAAAAAAGCCCCGCAACTCCGCCATGACCACGCCCTGTCCAGTTGGTTGTTTCAAACCACGCGCCTGACGGCGAATAATTTTGTAAGAAGCGAAAGCCGGCGTCATCGCCGCGACCAGGAGGCGCACATGCAATCGGTTTTGAATGAATCGGCGGGTGAAATCTGGCCTAAAATCGCCCCGGTATTGGATACCGCCGTCGCCGGGTTGCGCGAGAAGGACCGGCAGGCCATTGTGCTGAGGTTTTATGAAGGCCGGAACCTGCGCGAGGTCGGCCTGGCCCTCGGGGCCAGCGAGGAGGCGGCGGAAAAACGCGTCAACCGCGCACTGGAAAAACTCCGCAAAGGCTTCCACCGGCTCGGCATTGATTCCACCACGGCCACCCTCGCCGGAGCCATGTCGCTGCATTCCGTTCACCTGGCGCCGGCCGCACTGGCGCAATCGGTCACCACCACCGCCCTGGCCGGGAGCGCCGTCTCCGGCGGCTCCTTCCTCACCCTGGCCAAAGCCACGCTGCTCACCATGAAAACCAAAATCATCCTCATCACAATTGCGGCCGCCGCGCTGGTCCTGGGCACCGGGACTTGGTTTCTCTGGCCGACCAAAGCCGCCCCGGCGCCCGTCACGCACACCGATGCGGTGCCCATCAAAATTGCCAACGCCACCTTCATTCAGGATGGCGACAATGATGGCACCTTCGTGGTGGGGGTTGATCCCGGCGCCCGGCGCACCACCAATTCCGCCCCCGCGATTCACATCCAGGGTCCCCTTCCGCCGGCCGCCGGCGTCGTCAACCTCAAAACCGACAATTCCAGTTCAATCAAATATTTGGTGGGCAGCAATTCCGTGCTTTTCGGACAGCACATCCGCGTCACCGGCTGGCTCAAAACGAGCCAAGTTCAGAGCTGGGCGAGTGCCTTCTTGATGGTGTTGTCCCTGAATGGACACTCGTTTGCCACGGACAGCATGGTGGACCGGCCCATTCGCGGCACAAGCGACTGGCAGCAGGTGGAATTTATCACCGACGTGCCCAACGAGCCCTGTGTGATTTATCTGGGGCCGGACCTGTATGGTCCCGGCGAACTCTGGGCGGACGATTTTGAAATCGAACTGGCCGGCCCCAAGGAGCCCTTTACGGATGACCGGAAATGGCATGTCTGGAATTCAAATTTGTTCAGCTATTCCAAGACGATGGATCTGCAAACCCGGCACGACGGTCATCCGACCGTCCGCCTCAGCTATGATGCGGACGGGGACGCTCCGCACGGCTCCTTTATGTGGTGGGGGCAATCCATTCGCACGCCGGACAAATACGCCGGCCACACCGTGCGGCTGACCGGCTGGGTGAAAACGGAAAACGTCTCTGACCACCTCGAACCGACCTTCAAACCCCGCGCCGACAATTACAAGATCCTGGCCAACGACAACATGGTCAAGGACCACCACCTGAAGGGAACCCTGGATTGGACCCCGTTCACGGTCACCTGTGCGGTCCCGAAAACCACCACGCGGCTGGACTTGGGTTTCTGCTTTTGGGGCTCCGGCAAAGTGTGGATTGACATGGAATCCGTCAAGTTCGAGATCGTCAAATAGGCCGGGGTCGCGGCGCTGACCCAATTCACTGACCGGTGTGTCATTTACTAACTGACTCCCCGGCGGGCCTGAGGGACGGGCGGGTTTTGGAAAAAATTTAACCGTTCCTTATCGTGTTTTACCGCATTTTATCGTGTCTTGGCGTCCGGCCCTCTGTGGCGGGACGGGCCATACATTGTCCTTCCCTGCCTTTATCATGACACCGGGACGCCGCATTGTCAATGGATACAATTTTTAATATACAAATTTTTGCGGGGCCGGTGTCTGTTGATTGAAAGAACAACCGGACACCCTGATGAAAAAGACCACTCGATTCCTCGGGACGATGATGATCAGCACGGCGCTGCTCGCCGGGGGCTGCGCCAAAAAGAACACGGTTTGGAGCTCGGTAAAAGACCCGCAGACCACCGCCCAAGTGAAGTCGTTTGTCGCGGAAAAGGCGGCGCAGGCCGGCGCGGCGGCCAAAGCCGATGGACGGACCCTGCCGCCGGAGTTCAAAGCCTTTTTTGCGGCGGCGGCGCAGGGCGACTGGCCGGCCGTCAAACGGCTCTTTGATGAGTTCTCGCGGCACGCACCGCAGTACGCGCACTCCGGCCAGGACGATTTGCGTTTGCAGGGCACGGCCTGGTGTGCGGTGATGGAAACCTTTGGCCTGTTTGAATTCCTGGCCAATGGAAACGAAAAGTATGCGGTGACTTATGTCCGGGACATCATTGATTCCATTCCGCCCGGCAGCATCTATTTTGGCGGCACGGACCCGGGCCGGTTCCTGATTACCGGGTTGGAAAAATCGCAGGTCCACGGGGATCCCTTCTTTGTGCTGACCCAGAATGCCCTGGCGGACGGGTCGTACCTGAAATATCTGCGTTCGATGTATGGGAAAAAACTGCATGTCCCGACCGATGAGGAATCGCAAAAATGTTTTCAGGATTACACGGATGAGGCGGAAAAGCGGGCGCAAAAGCATCAGCTCAAGCCCGGCGAAAACGTGAATGCGGCCAGCGGTCGCGTTCAGATCAGCGGCATGACGGCAGTGATGGAAATCAACGGGCTGATTGCAAAGGTGATCTTTGATAAAAACCCCGGCCACGAGATTTATTTGCAGGAAAGTTACCCGCTCGACTGGATGAACCCGTATCTTGAGCCGCACGGCCTGATCTTTAAACTCAACCGCCAGCCGCTGCCGGAGTTGTCGGCCGAAACCGTCCAGCAGAACCAGGATTACTGGACCCGGCATCTTCAGCCCATGATTGGCGATTGGCTCGACGCCGACACGCCGGTCGAAACCGTCGCTGCCTTTGCGGACAAGGTGTTTCGTCAGCATGACTTGAGCGGGTTCACCGGGGATCGGCAGTTCGTGCAAAATGAGGAGTCGTGCAAAATGTTTGCCGAGTTGCGCAGTTCCATGGCCCGGCTCTATGTCTGGCGCATGGAACAAGCCGCCACCGCCGAGGAGAAGCAACGCATGGCGCGCGCGGCGGATTTCGCCTTCCGGCAGACGCTGGCCTTGTGCCCGTACGCGACGGGATTAATCAAGCCATACGTTGATTTTCTCAAACAACAAGACCGGGCCGCCGATGCCGCTTTGGTGGAAAACATGACCCGACCGTGGGTGGGGTACCAACCGTAGGTGCGGGGGTTGAACGGGCGGAGGGCCGGGGTATGCGAATGGTTGCCCGCAACAGCGGCTCCGGCGGAAAATTCAAATGCCAATCCGCAAAATTCAAGGAAACTTCAAACTTCAAAGCCGGCGGGGTGACCTGGGATGCCCTGGATGGCCGGGGGGCTCGAGGGGTTGGCCCGCAAAAGCGGCGGAGGACCGCCGCAGTACGGGACGCTTTCGCGCGGACCAATGACTGCCAGGGTGCGAAGCTCCGTGGACACCCGGGGAGGGCAACCCTGCCCCGGCTGTGTCTCCCGAAGATGTTGATGGGGTCGAACCGGTGCGCCGTTTGTACTCGACGATCCCGCGACTGCGGGATCTCGTCCCAAAGTGGCGACCGGTCGCCGCACTCCCAAAGCCCCTTCGGCCCCGGAACTGCACAATGGCCGGTTGCCGAGACGGCCGTCCTCTGGTATTTTGCCATCATGCGGGTGCTGACAGAACATCGCTTCACGGTGAAGGAATATTACCGCATGGCGGAGACGGGCGTTTTGCGTCCGGATGCGCGGGTGGAACTCCTCGAGGGAAGGATTATTGACATGTCACCGATTGGTCCGTTTCATGGCGGCTTGGTTAATCGTTTGATCCGCATTTACAGCCAGCTTTCCCAAGGACGCTGGCTGGCCTCAGCCCAGAATCCATTGCGGCTGGACGATCATTCCGAACCCGAGCCGGACTTCATGTTGCTCAAGCCGTCGCCCGATGATTATACGGGCCGCCATCCGCAGCCGGACGAGGTTTTTTTGTTGATCGAGGTTTCCGACACCACGCTGGATTATGACCGAGGGGAGAAAATCCCCGCCTACGGCCGCGCCGGAATTGCCGAGGTCTGGATCGTGAACCTGAACGACGCCACCATCGAGGTTTATCGCGAGCCGCATTTCACCGGCTACGGCTCCAAAACCACCCTGAGGGCGGGCGACTCTCTTGCGCCCCAGGCCTTCCCGGATGCGGTGGTTTCCGTGGCGGAGTTGTTGAAATAATCGGGCTCAGTGGAGCCGGGCGTTCGGCGCGGTTTCCCGGAGTTTGAAGCGCCGGGTCTTGTCGCTGATGGTTTTGGGCAGCGCGTGCAGGAACTCGATTTCCCGGGGATATTTGAAGGGGGCGGTCGTGCTCTTGCAGTACTGCTGCAACTCCCGGCGCAAATTGTCGGTGGGGGGGTATTCGGGGTTCAGCACCACAAACGCCTTGACGATTTGCCCGCGGATTTTGTCGGGCATGCCCACCACGGCCACATCCAGCACGGCCGGATGCTCCAGCATCACGCTTTCCACCTCGGATGGGCCGATGCGGTAGCCGGAGCTTTTGATGACGTCGTCCTTGCGGCCGACAAACCAAAAATAACCGTCGGCATCGCGCACGGCGCGGTCGCCGGTGAGATACCAGTCGCCGCGAAAATGCTCGGCCATCGCCTCGGGGCTGTCCAAATATTCCTTGAACAATCCCGGCGGCCGGGTTGGTTTGACGCGCAGGGCGATTTCGCCTTCGTGACCGGGGGGCACCTCCTGCAAATTATTGTCCAACACCACCACGGGCATGCCCGGCGTGGCCTGGCCCATGGAGCCGGGACAAATGCGGCGGTCTTTGAAGTTGCCCACCAGCACCACGGTTTCGGTCTGACCGTAACCTTCGTGCAGCTCGAGTCCGGTGGCGGCCTGCCAGATTTTAAAAACCTCCGGGTTGAGCGACTCGCCGGCGGTGACGCAATACCGCAGGGTGGGGAATTTCCAGCGGGACAGATCCTGCCGCACGATCAATCTCAGGGCGGTCGCGGGGACGCACCAGGTGGCGATGGGATACCGGGACAGCGTGTCCAGAATGAGCACCGGATCGAATTTGCTGAAATCAAGCGCGAAGACGCAGGCCCCCATGTGCCAGGGCCCGTAGAAACTTGACCACGCCGCCTTGCCCCAGCCCAGATCCGAGATGTTCCAATGGGTCTCGCCAAAGCGGCAATCGAGCAGCAGCTCGCCCGTAAGCCGGTGGCCCAGGCCGTAGCTGCCCTGGGTGTGCAGGACCATTTTGGGCTCCCCGGTGGTGGCGCTGGTAAAATAAATGATGCCCGGATCGTCCCTGCGCGTGGGGGTGGCCCGGTGCGTCCGGTTGGCGGCCTTCACGCCCGCGTCAAAATCCAGCCAGCCCCGGGCCGGCGCCGTTTTTGCCGCCAAAAAGCGCAGTCCCTTGAAATCCCCGGCTTTTTCCATGCCGTCCGCCGTGGTGATCAGGGCGGTCACGCCCGCCGTTTTCAGGCGGTAGGCCACATCGCCCTGCGTCATGAGCAGGGTGGCGGGCACGGGGATGGCCCCGATGCGGATCAGGCCGAGCATGGAGACCCACCACTGCCAGATCCTCGGCACCATGAGCAGGACACAGTGGCCCCGCTTCACGCCGCTGGCCTCAAAGTAGTTCGCCGCCTGCCGGCTCAGAACCGAGAGTTCCCGAAAAGTGAATTTGCGCTCCGCGCCGCTCGCGGCGTCCACGCACCACAGGCCGTTTGCGCCAGGGTTGGTTTTCGCCCACTGATCAAGAACATCAGTGGAAAAGTTAAAATACTCCGCATGTGCCGCTGCCATCAGACCCATTAGACAGGGAATCGGAGCAAATTGCAAGAAAGTAGAAAAAATGAACAACGCCTGGGGGGGCGCATCCGCTGCCGCCGGAGCGCGGGTCTGTGACCCGCAGCAGATTAAACTCAGAACCCAGCCCGGACAAGTTGACGCCCCCCCGTTGTGCTGCCGGAGCGCGCCGTTCACGGCGCTTCACCGTCCAATCACC
>CAZUBG010000082.1:0-21861 GCA_964618545.1 uncultured Bifidobacteriaceae bacterium
AACCATTCCCCTCCCCGGGGGAGAAGGCCGGGATGAGAATTCGCCCAAACGAAATGTCGCGCCTTGAACCCCTGAACCTGAAGTTCACGGGAAGGGCGGGCATGACCGACCAGGGCATTGCAGCGCCGTAGGCGCGACCTATTTGTAGCACCGCGCCCCGCAAAACTGAAAAGCCCCGTAGGGGCGGCATATTCGGTGGTCTTCAAAATTTATGTGCCGGTATTGGCCATGAGAAGAACCGTGGGTATACTATTTCCCCGCCGGCCCAGACTGATAATGCCACCAATCAAAATCCGCCACCCCGAAGCCGCTGGCAGCGGGATCGGTGTTGAAGCTGAACAGTCCAGGGCGGGCGCCTTTCCACCAACTGAAGGCAATTTCGGCCGGGGTTCCCAAGGGGATAAACGTGACGCCATCCAGGCTGTAGGCATAAGTGGCCGTCTGGTCGGCGGCAATGCTCGCGCGGAGTTGGATCGTATTCTGAGTAAGTTCCGGGCCGATGGTATCAGTTTTATCGGCGTAAAAAACGAGGTGCCGCCGGCCTTCCAATTTTTCGACCCCGATCCAACTCGGATCCTTGGAAAACAGGCACAGCCCGGCCCGCTGATGGTCGGTCATGCCTTTGGTGTCGAGCAGGGTGGTGATGTCCACCACCGGATCGGCCAGCATTTGGGTGAGGGTGTTGCGGGCGTGGAGGAGGTCTGACGCGGGCAGGGCTTTCAACCGCAGAAAGCCGGGCCGTTCCGTGAGCGACCAGTGATCGTCCACCGGGTTGTGATTCCATTCCCACTGCAAACCCAGGGAGGGCCCGGTGAATTCATCGCTGGTTTGCGGTGCTTCAATCGGACCGGGGCCAACATCCGGTTTCACATGGGACATGACCGGCTGCCCCACCGGGCCTGGAATGCCCCGGCCGATGATTGCGTTGGTATCAGGGTCTTTGGGAGTCCAGCCCGGCGGGTGCGCGGCATCGGGTTCGCCCATGACCGGCCAGTCGTCCACCCAGACCACGGGTTGCAGATGAATGATCCGGCCCCAGGCGCCGCGCGATTGGAAGTGGAGGAACCAGCCCTGGCCGGAGGGCGTTTCCACATACCCTCCCTGGTGGGGTCCGTTAATCGGGGTGGCGCCCCGGCCGAGCACGACTTTGTAATCGTAGGGTCCGTAAATGTTGGTGGAGCGCAGCACCGCCTGTGAGCCGCCGCCCACCCCGCCAAACGGGGCGAAAATATAATAAAAGCCGTGGCGCTTATACAGCTTGGGCCCCTCCAGGGTGTGCAGGTTTTTACTGTCCCGGACGATGATCTTCCCCTCATCCAGCACTTGTTTGCCGTCGGGGCTCAGCTTGTGCAACATCAGGGGGCCGGCCCCGAGCACGGAATGGATCAGGTAGGCGCTGCCATCGTCATCCCAGAACGGGCAGGGGTCCTCCAGTCTGCCTCCGGCCACAACGCACACGATGGGATCCCACGGACCTTCGGCGGCCGCGGCCGAGGTCATAAAAATCCCTTCATCCGGCGTGGGGAAGAAGACATAGAACCGGCCGTTGTGATGGCGGATGGCCGGCGCCCAGCAACCCCGGCCGTAACGATTCGTCTGCGTCAAATCATAGGCGGGGTTGATGTCCAGGCGGGGGAAGACATGGCCGGTAATCGTCCAGTTCACCAGGTCGTGCGACTTGAGGATGGGAATGCCGGGCATGAAACTGAAGCTGGAGGAAACCAGATAAAAATCCGAACCCACCCGGATGGCATCCGGGTCGGAGTAATCGGCGAACAGAATGGGATTTTGATAAGTTCCATCCCCCCGGTCCGCCTGCCACGCCTGGAGGCAGGCAGGCAGGAGCAGCAGACAGAGAATGACCTTAAAAATAATCATCCCTCACCCACCGGCTCACATCCCGCCCATGCCCAGCAGGAATTCAATGTTGCTCCGCGTCTTCTTCAGTTTGCCCAGCAACAGGTCCATGGCTTCCACGGGCGGAACACCGGTGAGCGCCCGGCGCAGAATGACCACGCGGCTGGCTTCATCCGGATGGTAAAGCAATTCTTCCTTGCGCGTGCCGGAACGTTCGATGTTGATGGACGGGAAGATGCGGCGGTCCACCAAGGCACGGTCCAGGTGGACTTCCATGTTGCCGGTGCCCTTGAACTCTTCAAAGATGACTTCATCCATGCGCGACCCGGTGTCCACCAGGGCGGTGGCCATGATGGTGAGCGAGCCGCCCTCTTCAATGTTGCGCGCAGCCCCGAAAAAGCGCTTGGGCTTGTGCAGGGCGTTGGCATCCACACCGCCGGACAGAATTTTGCCGGAGTGGGGCTGGACGGTGTTGTAGGCGCGGGCGAGGCGGGTGATGGAATCGAGCAAAATCACGACGTCGCGCTTGTGCTCGATCATGCGCTTGGCCTTCTCGATGACCATTTCCGCGACCTGCACATGCCGCTCCGGCGGTTCGTCGAAGGTGGAGGAAATCACTTCGGCGCCCTTGCAACTGCGCTCCATGTCCGTGACTTCCTCGGGCCGTTCGTCAATCAGGAGTATGAACAAATACGTTTCCGGATTGTTCTTCAGGATGGCGTTGGCGATTTTCTGCATCATCACGGTCTTGCCCGTGCGCGGCGGGGCGACGATCAGGCCGCGGGTGCCTTTGCCGATGGGGCAGACCAAGTCCAGCACGCGGGTGCTCAATTCGTCCGCCGCGGTTTCCAGAATGAACCGCTTGTTGGGAAACAGCGGCGTGAGGTTTTCAAAGTGGGTTTTATCCTTGGCCTTGTCGGGATCCTCGCCGTCCACCGCCTCCACCTTCAGCAAAGCGAAGAACTTTTCCTTTTCCTTGGGCGGCCGGATCTGGCCGGCGATCAAATTGCCCGTCTGCAAATCAAACCGGCGGATTTGCGAGGGGGAAATGTAAATGTCCTCCGGGCAGGGCAGGTAATTGAAGCTCTGCGAGCGCAGGAACCCAAAACCCTCCGGCAGGACTTCCAGGACGCCCTCGGAGAACAGCACCCCGGCGCGCTCGGCGTTTTTTTGCAGGACGTGGAAAATCACCTCGTGCTTCCGCATCGTGCCGAAGTTTTCCACATTCAGCTCGCGCGCCATGTTGTTGAGGTCGGTCATGCTCATCGCCTGCAACTTGGCGATGTTGATGGACGTGGCGATCTTGTCGCGTTGAAAGCCGGCCTTGGCGAGGTCGTCCGTGGTGGGTTCAACGGGCGTGGACGGCGGACGCAGCTCATCCGGGCCGGATTCAGCCTGGGGAAGGTTGGGTGCCGGCCCTTTGGCGGGGGCGGAGAACGGCGTGAATTTTTCCTGGCCCTGGCGATGGTGATTCTGATGGTGAGTCGGCTTCTGCGGGGACGGCGGGCGAACGGCGGCCGGCGGGCGAACGGCGGCCGGCGGGCGGACGGCGGCCGGCGGGCGGACGCCTGCGGGCGGGCGGGCGGCTTCCGGCTCGGGCACGGACTTGGCTTTGGGTTTGAACTCACTGGGGGCCGCCGGTGCGGGGGCCGGTTCCGGCGCTTGGGCTTGAACCGGGGCCGGTGCGGGTTCGGGCGCCGGGGGGGCCACGGGTGCCGCAACGGCCACCGGCGCCGCCTCCGGTGCGGGAGCCGGAGCCGCCGCCGCCGGTGCCTCCGCCAGAGGCAGCGAGGGCGTGGACTCGGCGGTCACGGCCGCTTTTTTTGCGGTGGTTTTCTTAGTCGGTTTTTTTGCAGCAACTCTGGCCATAAACAAATATAAAAATTAACTGGAATTCAACTGGCTGTCGGATCTGTGAGAGGTCGTCACGCATTGGACGTCCCGCAACCCGATTAGTTCAAAATGATTTTTTTCAACCGGAGCGTTTGAGGCTGTCTGTCCTCAAATCAGCAAGGGGAATTTCGCGTTAAGTCCCGATCATCATTGCTCAGTCCGGCATGGGTGTCAAACCTTTTAATAAGGCAGCGGGAACCGGGCCGTCAGTTCGCGGACGCGCGTCCGCACCTTGCCGGCGGCCTCCAGGTTTTTCACATCCAGCAGCACTTCGGAAATCATGTCGGCAATGGCCGCCATTTCGGCTTCCTGCATGCCCCGGGTGGTGACGGCGGGGGTGCCCAGCCGGATGCCGCTGGCCTGAAACGGGGAGCGGGTTTCGCCCGGGATGGTGTTTTTGTTGACCGTGATGCCCGCTGCATCGAGGGCGTTCTGGCAGTCCTTGCCGGTCAGGTTTTTGGCGCCCACGTCCACCAGCATGAGATGGTTGTCGGTGCCGCCGCTGACGAGCCGGTAGCCATTGCGCTGCATGCCCGCCGCCAGGGCGGCGGCGTTCCTCACTATTTGCTGCTGGTAGGTCTTGAAGGAAGGCAGCAGCGCCTCGTGGAAACAAACCGCCTTGCCGGCGATGACGTGCTCCAACGGTCCGCCCTGAATCCCGGGGAACACCTGGGAATCAATCTCTTTGGCAAATTTTTCACGGCACAAAATCAAGCCGCCGCGGGGTCCGCGCAGGGTCTTGTGCGTGGTGGTGGTGACGAAATCCGCGTGTTCGATCGGGCTGGGGTGCAGTCCGGCGGCCACGAGACCGGCAATGTGCGCGATATCGGCCAGCAGGTAAGCGCCGACTTCCCGCGCAATTTCGCCCATGCGGGCAAAATCAATGATGCGCGGATACGCGCTCGCTCCGACCGTGATCATGCGCGGTCTGTGTTCCCGGGCCAGGGCCGCCAGTTGGTCGTAATCAATCCGTTCATCCGCCGGGCGGACGCCGTAATGGACGATCTCAAAGAATTTGCCGGAGAAATTGGCCTTGTTGCCGTGGGTCAAATGGCCGCCATGACTCAGGTCCATCGTGAGCATTTTGTCGCCGGGCTTGAGCATGGCAAAGTACACGGCCATGTTGGCGCTGGAACCGCAGTGGGGCTGCACGTTGGCATGCTCGGCTCCAAACAGTCTTTTGGCCCGGTCAATGGCCAGTTGTTCAATGGTGTCAATGTTCTCGCAACCGCCATACCACCGTTTTTTGGGGTAGCCCTCGGCGTATTTGTTGGTCAGCACCGAGCCCTGGGCCTCCATGACGGCGGGACTGGTGAAGTTTTCTGATGCGATCAATTCGATGTTTTCCTGCTGGCGGAGGCGTTCCAAGCCGATGGATTCCGCCACGGCGGAGTCCACGTTGCGCAGCCGGAGCTGGGGCGCGGCCAGCCGGGTGTCCAGCTTTTCAATGCGGCGCTCGTGGCGTCCGCCCTCGAATTCCCCCGCCAGAAAGGCATCCAGAATTCTTGCGCCCAATTCGGGGGAGATCAAACGGCCGCCCAGGCACAGGACGTTTGCATTGTTGTGGCGGCGGCTGATGGAGGCGAGCTCCTCGTTCCAGACCAGCGCGGCGCGGATGCCCGGGTATTTGTTGGCGGACATGCTCATGCCAATGCCCGTGGTGCAGATGAGCAGGCCGAATTCAGCCTGTCCGGCGCCCACGGCTTGGGAGACGGCTTGGGCGAAATCCGGATAATCCGAGGATTCCTTGGAGTGGGCGCCAAAATCCTTCACGGCCAGGCCGCGCTCTTGCAGATGCTGTTTGAGCGCTTCTTTAAGGTCAAAGCCGCCGTGATCCGCGCCGAGCGCGAACTTGGCGATGGCGGCGGGGGCGGGGGGGGCGATGGGTTCGGTCAAAACATTGTGTTGTTCCATAAAAATGAGGAGGGAGGCTATGCCCTGTTCAATCTGGTCGCGGCAGTTGACGTAGACCTGGTAGGATCCGCCAATGGGGTCGCTGATGTCCTTTTCAAACGGATCAAGGGTGTCGTCAAATTCGCGCAATAAAAAGGCCTTTTCCGCCATTTGCGGGTACATCAGGGCGATCGTTTCGACATGGCTGTGGGTCATGCCAAAAATATAGTCCGCCTGGCGGACCAGTTCCGCCGTCAGCATCCGGCTGCGCTGGCTGGAGATGTCAATCCCCAGCTCGCGCATGGCCCGGACGGAGTGCGGGGTGGGCGGCTGGCCGTCCAGGGCGCCCAGGCCCGCCGAGATGACCCGGCATTTGCCGCGCCCCAGCACCGCGTGCCGGAACAGCGCCTCAGCCATGGGGCTGCGGCAAACGTTGCCGGTGCAAATAAATAGAATGGTTTTCATGCCGCGCAAAGGATCAAGGTGACGGGAGCAGGGCCAATCGTCAACTTGAAATCAAGGGTGGTGTTGGCGCACGATCGCCAGCCCCTTCACCAAATCCACCGCCCGGGCCAGCACGGGGTCCCGCAACACGGGTTTCGCCGGTTCCGGTCTGGCGGGCGGCTCGGGGTTTTCGTCGCCATCGCCGTCCTTCCGCTTTTGCCGGACCAAATCCGCCTCGGTGGTGTGATCCAGCAAGGGCGTGAGGTTATTGGTGTCATTTTCGGCCGGGGTTCCGGCTTGGGCGGCCGGCCCATAGGGGTTTTCCATCAGCGCGCGCTCTTCCGCCGGGTCGCTCTTGACGCTGATATCGGGCTGGAGCCGGGTCAGTTCGGCGCCATTGAGTTTGATCGGGGTGGTGGCGATGCGCAGGCGCTGGCCGTTGGCCAGGGGAAAGTCCTCCGTGGTCATGGCCAGACCGGCGGTGGGGGCGCCAATCAGGAGGGCGCCGGAGTTCCGCAGTTCCGCCGCCAGCACCTCCGCCGCCCCGCTGGTGGAGCCATTCACCAGGACCAGCAGGGGCGTCTGCTTGGGGGCCAGGAGACCCGCCGCTTCCCCCACCCGGTTGTCGGCGTCGCCCGTGGCAAAGCGCAAATCCAAAACGGTTCCGGCGAGCCGGTTGGTCGCGGGGACGGACTGGCCGGCCACCGTGATCAGGTCCGCCAGATTCCCGGTGATGCGGCTGACGCGGAGATAAAGCACATTCTGATCCACAATGGCCGCCTTGATCGGGAGATCATTCGTCGGGGCTGTGGAGACATCACTGACGAGCGAGGCTTTGCCGTTCAGTTGCGTGAGCAGGCCGGTGACGGCCGCCTGGTTCAGGGCGGCGTCGGTGGCGTCCGGCAGGTGGGCGCGCAGCAGGTCGTAGACTTCCTTGAAATCGGGCGGGGTGGGGCTCGCGGCGGGGCCCGCGAGGAGTCCCCCGGCCAGCATCAAACTGGTCATGGTCGCAAACAGGAATGTCCGGCTTATTGTCATGCGCCGGGAAAAATGGGGCAGCCGGGGCCGAAAGTAAAGGGGAAGACAACAGCCCCGGCGGGACCAAGGCTCCGGCGGGCCGGGTCTGGAGGACGGAGCGCGGGTCTGTGACCCGCAGCGCACACCCTGCCAATCCAAGCCTGAAACCCGCTTTGACATCCCCTCGCCGTCGGCGTGCTGCGGCTCACCGAGCCGCGCTCCGGCGGCACCCGCCGGCTTTTCCAGGGCGGTGTCAAACCGCCCGGGTTCATTCCAAATTTTTTTACTGATCCTTTCCGCTCCAACAAATTGATCCTTTGTGTTCTGTTCGGGCTTTTTTGCGAGGCGCGAGGGGGTGCTGCGCAGTTCCTCACCTGTTGCAATATGTCCTGTACCGGCGTTTTTGCAGGGCGGCAGGGCGGAGGTTGCGGCCATCCGCAGGCGGCCGGGTGGGAGTTCGGCCGCCCGGCCGGCTGCCAGCCGGCGATACCGCGGACTGCCCGTCCGCGCCACCGCTGCGGGGGCGCGGCGGGCGGCTTCGGCGGGCGGGGCGGGGGAGGCGCCGCCCCCCCGTCCGTCCGATGTCTGGCGATGTAAGGTCGCAATCATCCTGGGAACAGTCTGCCCCCGTTCGGAAAAAAAGCTCGTTACCTAGTAACGTAAAATGGCCGTTTTTGAAAAAATCTTTCTCCTTGACAGTTCCGCCCCCGCCGACCCGGGCCCAACCCCCTGGCTTTCAACGGTTTGCGGCGAATCCGCCGGCGGCCAAACTCAGGCATAATACACCTGAAACCCGCCCCATCGCGTTACTGGGTAACGAAAAAGCCGGGGGATTTTATTTTTATCAGCGCCGGGAACCCGGGGAAAAGCCGGGGATATGCCCGCCCTCCCGGCCTTCTCCCACGAGGAGAAGGGGAATGGTTCCGCCGGGGGGTGGCCAGTCTGGATGGCCGGGGTGGACGCATGGTTGCCCGCAAAAGCGCCAGAGGGCTGGCGCACTACGGACCGCTGCGCGCGGACGGGGGCCGGCCGATATTCGCGCATCGGCGGGAGTTCGGTCGCCCGGCCGGCTGCCAGCCGGCGGTACGGCGGACTGCCAGTCCGCGCCACCGGGCGGGTTCGGCGGATTCGTGCCCCAATGGGGGGCGTCAGATCATGGCGGCTTATTTTGATTGGGGGTTGATCAACCAGGATTGGTCGGTGGGCCGCTGGTTGGTGTTCTGCCAGTCCATCGCGTTGGCCACGATCCGGCGCATTTGTGCAAACCACCAGGCCGCCCGGTCCAGGCGGTCGTCGGTCCGGGTGCCCGGCGGACGGGGTTGGATTCCATTGAAACCGAGTTCGAGTTGTTCGTTGGTTGTCATAATATTCATCTCATTACGGCTCCATTATGACAAGGGGGGTGGGACATCCGCGGGGTATGGTGAAAAATAGTTTAAATTTTTTTTGGGGCGGTTTTTGGGCTCCAAAACGGCAGAGGGCTGCCGCACTGCCAGACGCTTCGCGCGGACGAGGGCCGGCCAATGCTCGCTGATGGGCGGGAGTTCGGTCGCCCGACCGGCTGCCAGTCGGCGATGGGAGAAATGGGAGGAATGGCCAGTGACCCTGACGGGCAACCATGCTTATGGGGCGGTGATTTGCAGGGGGGTTCCCTGGTAGGTGACCACTTGATCGGGGGCGGGCGTTGACTCCACACCGGTGCCGTGGCCGGGGGAAACCCAGACAATGCGGAACGTGCGTTCCTTTAGCATCCCGGGAAATTTCCCGGCGCGCGGGCCGATTCCGAGGGTGCGGGTGGATTCGGTCCAGGTGAACGGAATCACCGCGTATTCCCCTTTTTCGTAATTGTAGTTGTCGCCCTCGTCTTCGTAGAGGGTGAAGGCACCGTTGGCACCGCGATAAACGCGCAGTTCGATGGGGTCGTTGGTTTGCATGGCATATTCAATGGCGGGGCCGTAGGGGAGGATGGAACCCGCACGCACAAAGAGCGGGACGGTTTCAATGGGCGCGGCGGCTTGAAGCGTTTGTCCGCCGGCATGTTTCTCGCCCGTCCAGAAGTCAATCCAGCCGGCCTCCGTGGCCGGGGTGGTGGCGGGTCCGGTGGCCGGCAGCCAGACGGCGCGCGCGGTCACGTTGGAGTGGATGACCGGGCAGACCATGAGCGCGGGGCCAAACAGGTATTGATCGCTGATTCCAAAGACGTTGGTGTCGCTGCGAAAATCCATCACCAGGGGGCGCATCAGGGAATAGCCTTCGCTGGTGACTTTCCAGGAGACGGAATAAATGTAGGGCAGCAAATGGTGGCGCAATTGATCATAGCTGATCAGGATTTTTTGGGTGTCCGGGTTGAAGCGCCAGATCTCCTTGGGATGGTCGGTGCCATGGACGCGGAACATGGGGCAGAAGGCGCTGAATTGAAACCAGCGCGTGAACAGTTCGGCATAGGCGGCGCGGGTCGGATCGCCGCTGAAGAATCCGCCGGTGTCGGTGTTCCAATACGGAATGCCGCTCAGGGAAAAATTCAGTCCCGCCGGAATCTGCCGGGCAAAAACTTTCCAATCGCCATGAATGTCGCCGGACCAGGTGACGGCGGCGTTGCGCTGCTGGCCGGCATAGGCGGAGCGGGTGAGGATGAACACGCGTTTGTCCGACGTCTCCGCGCGCTGTCCCCGGTACAGGGTGGTGGTGTGCATCAGGGGAAAGGCGTTGAACACTTTCGCGCCGGGACCGGCGGCGGTTTTGAAATTGCGGAATTCACCCCATTTGCCGCTCAGCTCGGCTTCGCTGGCGTCGAGCCACCAGCCATCCAGGCCGTCGGAGAACAGCTCGCGGGAAACCTCGCGCCAGTACAGGTCGCGCGCGCGGGGATTGAAGGCGTCGTACCACTGGCCCTGGCCTTTGGGATAAACGTAGGGGATGACCTCGGGATAGAGCGCGCCGGCCTGGCGCAATTCGTTGGCGTTGGGACTGTCCACATCGAACTTCGGCCAGATGGAGATGATGGCGTGGACGTGTTCCGCGTGCAGCGCGCTCATCATTTTCACCGGATCAGGGTAGCGGTTGGTGTCGAACTTGTGGGAGCCCCAGGGGTTGGGCGACCAGTATTGCCAGTCCTGGATGATGCCATCCAGCGGGACGTGGTGGGCGCGATACCAACCGGCGACGTCGAGCAGTTCTTGCTGGGATTGGTAACGCTCCTTGCATTGCCAGAAACCAAAGGCCCATTTGCCAAACATCGGCGCGGGGCCGGTCAGGTCGCGGTAACCGGCAATGACGCCGTCCAATTCCGGACCGTACATGAAATAGTAGTCAATGGTGTCCGCCGCCTCGGAGGTCCAGGTAAGGCTGGCGGGATCGGTTTTGCCGGCGTCCACATCGGTAATCGCCGGGTTGTCCCACAACACACCGTAACCCCGGCTGGAGACCAGGACGGGCACGGCGCTTTCCGTGGGATTGCGCTGTTGCAGATGCACGGTCGCGCCCCGGTAGTTCATCAGTCCCTGGGCGTGTTGCCCAAGCCCGTAAACCGCCTCGTCGGGCGCAAAGACGAACGCCTGACTGGCGCGGAGGGTGTCCATGCCGCCCACATGGGCGGGCGTCAGCGATTTTCCGCCGTCCGATTTTTCGGCGAGCAGGGGATGTCCGCCGGCGTCAAAGAACGACACGGCCCCGCTGGCGCGATTCACCCGCGCTTCCAGGTCCTCCGTGCGCAGGGAAAATTCGTCCGGCGATTCGACCCATTTCCACGGCGTGCGTTTCGGTTTGCCGATGACGGCGAGGCTGTTGTCCGGCGGCAGGGAATTGCTCAAACCGTAGGTCACGCGAATGATGCCCGGGGAAAACACTTCGAGTCGCAATACGCCCGGCGACATCCGGAGGGTTACGCCGTTGGAAGTTTTGTGCGCGGCAAGGATGGCAACGGGTGTCGCGGGAGAGGCGGCGAGACCGCCCAAGAGCAGGCAAAGCGATAAAAACAGGGAGCGTGCTGGCATGAAGAAGATTATTCAGAAGCCGGGTCCATAAGTAAAGCGGGGGATTTGGCCCACGAATCTCACGAATGACACGAATCAAGACGGGGAATTTTTAAACCGCGAAAAACAGGCTCCCTAAAAGGCATAAACCCATGGTTGGCAAGCCTGAAAGTCTGAAACACCATCGCCGCAGATCGGAAATGATGAAACGCTTATTACGGTCGGATAACGGTTAGGCAGCAGAGCACGTTTATGGCCAACGCCAAAAAAAATCAATCAGGCATGTGCGAGATTCCTTCGATGTTTCTGTTTTGGAGTTTTTTGTCTTGCTGCCGGTAATGTTGGCTTGTTTTTACTGATTTGTGGACCCTGGGCCTGGCCTGTTCTTTGCGCTTGGATTTTAGGAGTCGTGTGGGTTGTGGTGATGCTGGTCAGACGGTTCCGTTTGCATGACCAGATGTCTGACAAGTCGCCGGAGTCAAACGCCACGAGTCGGCGGTGGCACAGCTTTTTATGTCAGGCACCATTGAACTTTTATGAACGACATAGATTTCAAAGTGAAGCGAGAGATTCAGGAACTCCGGGCCGAAGTCCGTCGTTTGCGCCGCATCGTCGAGGCAGGGTTTGTCACCGCAGGTTTGGCGGTCGCCATGATTTTTCCGCAGTTTTTGATGTTGGCGATCTTCATTTGTGTCATGGTTTTATTTGCATTTCTGGTTTCTCCGGTGCGTCGTATGATTTTTACATCGTTTTTCGATAAGCGAAATCGGCATGAACCATGATTCGGGCATCCCTCCGGGATGCGGGGCGTTGTATGCCTGGGTCCGGGGGTGTCGCTGCGCTCGACCCCCGGCTACTGTCTGCCAACCCTCCGGGTTGGGCGGTGCGCGGCAACCTGAAGGGTTGCGAGAGGGAAGTTTATGGATAAATCCACGACATTTCAGTTCGTGACCAGGTGTTGCATTTTGACGCTCGGTGCCGGTCTCATGCTGCCGGACATTCCGTGGCTCCGTCCGCTGGGACTGCTCATCATTGTCGCTGCGGAACGGTTGCCGGGCGGTGGGATGTTCCAAACGGAGTCTCCGCGTTTAAATAAGATTGTGTTTTGGCTGATGGTTCCCAACCGGCTGAATCACCGATTTTCCAATCGGCGGGCTTGTCGGTGGGTCGGGCGCGCCAGGTTGGCGAACGGTCTGCGGGTTGGGAAACCCGCGATACGGCAGACTTGGAAGTCTGCGGTACGAAGAAACTGCCTCGTCCCCGCCGTCGGATTTGACAACCATGAAATGCCGATCAGGTGCAGGTCTTGTCGCCGCACTCGAAAATGGGCTTTGGCCTGAAAGCCGCCAACAACACCGGGATGCACCGGGTGGTTCCTGCCGGGGCGAAGGCCCCCGACAAAACGCCGCCCCATTCGCCGACGTTTTCCCACATTTATGTGTTCGGCCGGGGGCAAAGCTACGCGAACGTAGGAAGCCGGACGGGTGGTTTTCGGTCACGAGAAACCGATGCGGTTATTATCTCCTTATTTCCCGCGATTTTCTGAGGTTTTCAGGATTTGACAGAGTTTGGCATCGCCCCTGCGTTAGGGACAGTTGCTGTGTTAAAAACTGACATTCATGAACCGGCTGAGGAAAATGCAAGTTGCCCCGCAACGTGCGACAGCCCGTCGGATTGTCAGGGCGTGGATCACTGCTCCCAAATCCGGGGTTTGAGTCCCGTCGCCCCGATACCGGCGGTGGACGAGGAGGATGAGCCGCTGTCCAGGCATTTCACCTCCACCCGCAACGCCTGCAAGCTGTGCACGCCGCTGGGGGCGTGCCTGGCTTATCGCGGCGTGGAGGGTTGCATCCCGTTTTTGCACGGTTCCCAAGGCTGCTCGACGTACATCCGCCGTTATCTCATCAGTCATTTTCGCGAGCCGATTGACATCGCCTCGTCGAATTTCCATGAGGAAAGCGCCATTTTCGGCGGCAGCAAGAATTTCACGCAGGGGGTTTTGAACATCACCCGCCAATACCAGCCGCAACTCATTGGCGCGGCCACGACGTGTCTGGCGGAAACGATTGGCGAGGATCTGGGGCAACTGATTCACGATCTCAAGGAAAAGCACGGGCCGGAAGCCGCCGCGCCGATTGTCCACGTTTCGACGGCGGCCTATCGCGGCACGCACATGGACGGTTTTCATTCGGCTGTGCGGGAGTTGGTGACGCAACTGGCGGTGGCCGGTGACAAATCGAACCTGATCGCGATGTTCCCGGGCATGGTGTCGGCGGCCGATTTGCGGCATCTCAAGGAGATTTTTGCGGACTTTGGCCTGCCGTTCACGCTGCTGCCGGATTATTCGGAGACGATGGACGGCGCGACGTGGTCGGATTACGAGAAGCTGCAATCCGGCGGCACGACGCTGGCGGCGATCCGGGCGCTGGGAACGGCGGGGACGGCGATTGAGTTTGGCCGGGTGCTGGCCGGGACGGAAACCGCCGGGACCGTGTTGGAGAAGAAGTTTGGCATCCCGCGCCGTCTGCTCGGCCTGCCGATGGGCATCCGCGAGACGGATGCGTTTTTGAATGTCCTTGCCGAAATCGCCGGCGGCGAAATCCCGCTGAAATACCAGCGCGAACGGGGGCGGCTGGTGGACAGCCTGATTGACGGGCACAAGTACGCCTTTGAAAAGCGCGCGGTGGTTTTTGGCGAGGAGGATTTGGTGATTGGCCTGACGGCGCTGCTGTGCGAGACCGGCGTGACGCCGGTGCTGTGCGCCAGCGGCGGGCGGAGCAAGCAATTGGAGAAGTGTTTGCGCGCGGCGGCACCGGGATTGCCGGCCGAGACGCTGGTGCGCGAGGGGTTTGATTTTGCGGAAATCGCCGAGACGGCGCCGGCCTTGAAACCGGACTTTTTCATTGGCAGCAGCAAGGGCTATTCCATAGCGCGCAAGTTGAAGGCGCCGCTCCTGCGCGTGGGGTTTCCGATTCACGACCGCATTGGGGGGCAGCGCGTGCTGCACCTGGGGTATCGCGGCGCGCAGGAACTTTACGACCGGATTGTCAATTCGTTGCTCGAAGGAAAACAGGAACACTCACCCGTTGGCTACAGTTACCTATGATCACCACCCTTGAACCAATTTCCAGCGCGTCCGGGCCGATGCCCGTTGATTTCAGCAACCATCCGTGCTTCAGCAAGGATGCGCACAAAAAATACGGGCGCGTGCATCTGCCGGTGGCGCCGCGGTGCAACATCCAGTGCAATTTTTGCAACCGCAAATATGATTGCATGAACGAGAGCCGGCCCGGGGTGACGAGCACGGTGCTGACGCCGCAGCAGGCCATCGCCTATCTGGGCGACGTGGTGGGCCAACGGCCGGAAATTTCGGTGATGGGCATCGCCGGGCCGGGGGATCCGTTCGCGAACCCCGATGAGACGATGGAAACACTGCGGCTGACGCGCAAACATTTTCCCAAAATGATTTTATGCCTGGCAAGCAACGGCTTGAATGTGTCGCCGTATGTTGATGAGATGGCGGATTTGCACGTCAGTCATGTGACGCTGACGATCAACGCGGTGGACCCGGAAATCGGGGGCGAGATTTACTCCTGGGTGCGGGATGGCAAGCGGCCGCTGCGCGGGCGGGAGGCGGCGGAGGCGCTGTGCGCCCGGCAGATGGACGCGCTGGTGAAGCTCAAGTCGCGCGGCATCACGGTGAAGATCAACACGATCATCATGCCGGGGGTGAACGACGATCACATTCCCGAGGTGGCCAAAAAGGTTTCCGCCCTGGGCGCGGACATCATGAACCTGATGCCGCTGGTGCCGGTGAAGGGGGCGGTGTTTGAGGAACTGGCCCCGCCGGACACGATGACCACGGCCCGGCTGCGGCTGCAATGCGGATTATTGCTGCCGCAAATGACCCACTGCGCCCGGTGCCGCGCCGATGCGGTTGGCTATGTCGGCGAGAACATGACACCCGAGCAGCATGACGCCCTGAAGCATTATGCGAATGCCGCGCTGAATCCGGAGGAGAGTGAAGCGCGCTCGCTGGTGGCGGTGGCCACGATGGAAGGCGCCCTGGTCAACCAGCATCTGGGCGAAGCGGAGAAGTTCGTGGTCTATGAGCAGAACCCGGACATCCCCGGCAGTTTCCGACTCAAAGAGCTTCGTCCGGCGCCGCCCCGGGGGGATGGCGACGCCCGGTGGGCCGAACTGGCCGTCACCTTGAAAGACTGCCGGGCACTCCTGGTCAACGCGGCCGGTCCCACGCCAATGAAGGTGCTCACGCAGCACGGTTTGAAGGTGATTGAAATGGAGGGGCTGATTGACGAGGGACTGCGCGCGGTGTTCGCCGACAAACCGATTCCCGCCGCGATGAAGCGGCGCTTCACCAGTTGCGGGGCGGGGATTTCCTGCAAGGGCACGGGCACCGGCTGCGGCTAGACAACTTAAAATCAACCTAAAACATCATGTCACCCAAACTCATCACCGCCCTGGAAAAACAGGCCAACCACGAATTGCTGGCCGCGCAGAACTATCTGGCGATGGCCTATTGGTCGGACGTTCATCATCACGGCGGCTTCGCCAAATTCTTTCATCAACAGGCGGCGGAAGAGCAGGGGCACGCGGGAAAAATCCTGAAACACCTGGCGGACCGGGACGTGGTGCCGGTGATCGGCGCGCTGGCGGCCCCGAAGGTGGATTATCATCAACTGATCGAAGTATCCCAGGCGGCGTATGATTTTGAGCGCGCCAACACGGCCGGCATTCATGCCGCCTATGAAGCGGCGCTGACGGAGAAGGATTATCCCGCGCAAGTGCTGCTCCACTGGTTCATCAGCGAACAAGTGGAGGAGGAAGCCTGGTCCGACAAGCTGCTGGTCAAGACCCGCGAGGCGACGTGCGCGGGCGCCCTGCTGAACCTGGACCGTCACCTGTCGAAAATCCTCAACGACGATTTCACAGAAAGTTAAGCGAACCAATTTAACATCCCCAACCATTATTCCACACCATGAGCAAACCCAGTCACCACATATTTGTCTGCGGCAGTTATCGTCCCACCGGAGCGGCGGGCGTCTGCCATAAAAAGGATTCCTCCCAGATTCTCCAGCACCTCACGATGGAAGTGCAGGACCGGGGTCTGGACGACGTGATGGTCTCCAGCACCGGCTGCATGAACATTTGCGACAGCGGTCCGGTGATGGTCGTCTATCCGGAAGGCAACTGGTACAAGCAGGCCACCGTCGAAACGGCGGAGGCGATTCTGGACAGCCTGGAAGAGAAAAGCGAGCTGCCGCCAGCCACCCTGTTCGCATGAATTCCGGCGGCATCCATCTCATTGACACCACGCTGCGCGATGGGGAGCAGGCGGCGGGGGTGGCGTTTTCCCGGGCGGAGAAAATCGCCATCGCCTCCGCACTCACCCGCGCGGGGGTGGCGGAACTGGAACTGGGCATCCCGGCGATGGGACCGTCGGAAATTGAGGACATCAACGCCGTCTCCGACCTGGGGCTGCCGATCCGCCTGACGACCTGGTGCCGGGCCACGCGTGAGGATTTGGAGGCCGCCACCCAATGCCGGGTTCATGGCGCACACTTTTCATTGCCGGTGTCGGAAATCCATCTGCGCGCCTGGAAGAAGGACCGCGCCTGGGTGCTGCGGACGCTCACCGAACTGGCCGCTGAGTTTCGCGAAACGTTTCAATTTCTCTCGGTCGGCGCGCAGGATGCCTCGCGGGCGGATCGCGAGTTTTTGATCGAGTTTGCGCAGACCGCCCAGGCGGCGGGTCTGTGCCGCCTGCGGATCGCGGACACGGTGGGCATTCTCAATCCGCTGCAAACGGTCGAATTGTTGGCAGCCCTCCGGGCGGCCACGCCGGAATTGAGCCTGGAATTTCACGGCCACAATGATCTGGGCATGGCGACGGCGAACACGATCGCCGCATTCGCCGGCGGCGCGGATGCCGCGAGCGTGACCGTCAATGGCCTGGGGGAACGGGCCGGCAATGCGGCGTTGGATGAAGTGGTGATGGCGGCGCGCCTGACGCTGCAGGCGGACTGCGGGGTGGATGCGCGGCAGCTTTCCGCGCTGGGCGATTTGGTGGCGCAGGCGTCGGGTCGTCCGCTGTCGCTGGACAAGCCGGTCACCGGGGCGGCGGCGTTCCGGCACGAGTCCGGGATTCATTGCGGCGGCATGTTGGAAAACTGCGCGACCTACGAACCCTTTGCCGCCGGCGACGTTGGGCACGCGCCCACGGAGATGGTGGTGGGGCGGCATTCGGGCACGCGGCAGCTTCGCGAGCAATTGAAGCGGTTGAACATTGATTTTCCCCCGGCGCTGTTGCCGGCTTTGCTGGGGGCGGTGCGGCGGTTTGCCGCGGTCTGCAAGCGCAATCTAACCGACCAGGACCTGCAATCCCTGGCCGACAACCTAAAGAACAACCATGGGCTTCCTGATCTATAAAAAATACGCGAACGCGGAGAGCGTCAGTTACGAGCAACTCAAACCGTTAAAGCTCAGCGGGAGCGACGGGCTGATCGCCCAGCATGTCAAAGCGCTGAAGCCGGAGCAGGCGCCGAGCTGGAAGCTGGGCGCCACCGGGTTGCTGAAGCTCGCCGGGCTGGAGGCGGCCTTCGACGAATATGCGGTGCTGTTTGATGTGGCGGGCCGAGACGCGACCACCGTCTGCCTGTATGAGCTGACGAGGATTCACGGCAGCAGCCGGGACACCTCCACGCAACTGGCGCTGGATTTCACCGTGGTGGTGGACAAGGAATTCGGCGAGGGGGCGGCGGCTTACGCCAGGAAATTTGAAATCCCGATCCCGGAGCGGCCGCGCCAACTGGGGGAAACCCTCGCGCTGACCGGCGGGCCGGGCGGCGGTGATTGGAAGTGGGCCGCGACGTCGTTGCAACTGGGCGCGACGGTGGTGCAGGCGCAGCACGGCCACGGCACGGGCGAGCCGTGTCCCAAATGTTCCTGCGGCCGGCGCGAGGCGATGACCCCGTGATCCCCCATGTGCGTTGAAGCTTCCACCAAAAACGGCCACGCGAACAGTTCCTGCGGGTGCGGGGGGCACGGTCACCGGCCGGCCCCGCCGGACCCGCGCGCCATCCTGGCGATGAAGTTTGGCGAAGCGGCGGAGGTTCAGCAGTGCCGTTGCGGGGGAGGGGGACGGTGTCCGCGTCAGTATCTGGCGCTGGCGGGCTTTGCGCTGGCGGGGTTTTGGGTGCTGCACCTGGCGGTCAATTTGCTGGGGCTGTGGCCGGCGGCCTTCCAGGCGGTGGTCAGCCGGGGGCATGCGCTGGGCCTGGCGCTGCCGGTTTTGGAGGCCGGCCTGATCTTCATTCCCCTGGCGGTTCATGTGGGGCTGGGGCTGCGGACGCTGGCGCGGGAGAAGTTAACGTATGGCGTGCCGAAGCATCATCAGGGGAGCGCATTGCGGCAGTGGTTGCAGCGGGTGAGCGCGGTGGTCCTGCTGGGGTTTTTGGGGTTCCATCTGCTCACGATGCAGCGCGGGCTGGGCGGCCGGTTTGATGCGCACCACGCGTTCAGTTCGGCGTCGGGGGCGATCTGGCAATTTTGGCGGGAGCTGCCGGCGGGGCATCCGGGCAACGTGCTGGTGGCGCAACTGTATCTGATCGGCCTGGTGGCGGCGGCCTATCATGTGGGGAATGGGATTGCCACGGGGGCCGGCGTGCTGGGGTTGACGCGGACGCCGGCCGCCGAGCGGCGGCTCTGGGTGATCTGCCGGGTGGCGGCTCCGGTGCTGTTGCTGGCCGGGGTGGTGGCGTGGGGGGCGTTTGCGGTGAGGTAGGCGGGGCGGGGGAAGGGCAACGCCCGGACTCCTGGGGAAAAAATTTTAAGCGGTCATTTTCGTTACCTAGTAACGCGGTGGAACCCTGGTTTTACTTGACAGGCCTGGCAACCAATTGGGGCTGAACGAGTTAAGTTGTGTCAAGGGAAAACTGGCGGAGGGGGCGTTTTTCGTTACTAGGTAACGGGGAGGGAATTTAAACTTCAAAATCCGGGGCCATCCATTTGTGGCACCAAATTCCAAAATAATAGTTTCAAGCTCCGTCAGGAGCGGCATCTCTGGCTCAGGGCCGCCCCTACGGGGCTTTTTGGTTTTTTTGGGGTGCGGTGCTACAAATAGGCCGCGCCTACGGCGCTGCGAGGCTCCGGTTGGTCGTCCCGACGCCACCGTTCGCCCACCCTGGCCAGGCTTGGCGACGGGGGATCACGCTGGGTGGTTCCAAACTCTCTCCGCCGCTGTCAAAAGTTTAAAAAGTGAGAACTGACAATTGTCTTGCCCCCCATGCGCGGATTTTTAGAACCGCCGAAGAATGATCTCCCGAACAGGCCGCCCCTACGGGGCTTTTTGGTTTTTTGAGGTGCGGTGCTACAAATAGGCCGCGCCTACGGCGCTGCGAGGCTCCGGTTGGTCGTCCCGACGCCACCGTTCGCCCACCCCGGCCAGGCTTGGCGACGGGGGATCACGCTGGGTGGTGACCGACTGCCCTGCCCCCGTGCAGTTGAATGATTTTTTCAAAGACGGGAACCAAAACTCCGAAAATTGAGAGGACATCATCTTGCGGAGCAATTTCCGGCCCTCTTTTCCAAGGTTGCTTCTCATGGCCAAGGTTGCTTCTCATGATTTTTCGTTGGGTGCGAGACAAATTTTTCTTTGGGCTGCCAACCGGCCGGGGGCGGCGCAACCGGAAACAAGTTGGACCGCCGATGGACGTCAAAAATGGGGTTTGGAAAGAAGGTGGTTGTCTGGCTTTAAAGCTTCATGGTGGTCGGATTTCACCCGGGCGGGGGCGAGGGGGGGGCGGCCACCCATCACAATTTTCCAAGGGTATATCAGGGGTTTGGCGTGCTTTTGCAGGAACCCGGGCCATTTGGCACAGTTGCTGCTAATGGTTGATTGTCCGGGGCGGTATTACCGGAGTTAATCCGGCTGCGGAGTGGGGGAATCATGGCGATGAGTGACACCAGTTTGGCGGGGAATTCGGTGGCGGCGCGGCGGCAGGCGCGGGAATGGTCGCAGGCGGAGCTGGCGCAGCGGGCGGGGATTTCGCGGGCGGCGGTGAGCGCGATCGAAGGCGAGCGGCTGTCGCCGTCGGTGGCGACGGCGCTGGCGCTGGCGGGGGTGTTTGAGTGTTCGGTGGAGGAATTGTTCCGGCGGGGCGGGGAGGGTGAATCGGCCCGGGCCGGGCAGGCCTGGGCCTGGCTGCCGCGCGGGGATGCGAGCCGTTATTGGGAGGCGGAAATCGGGCATCGCCGGCTGCTGTATCCGGTGGAGGCGGTGGGGTTGAATCCGCTGCCGCATGACGGGGTCTGGCAGGACGGGGTGCTGCGGGAAAGCGCCGCCGGCGGTTCGGAGCAGACGCTGATCATGGCGAGCTGCGATCCGGCGGCGGGGCTGCTGGCGGCGGAATATGCGCGGGCCTCGGGTTTCCGGCTGCTGGTGTTTCCGCGCGGGGGGCGGGTGGCGCTGGAGCTGCTCAAGCAACGGCTGGTGCATGTGGCGGGGCTGCATTATTCGACGGAGGAGGCGCCGGAGCGCAATGCGGAAACGGTGCGGGCGCAGTTCGGCGGGGAGGTGCGGTTGTTGCGGGCGGCCAAATGGGAGGCGGGCATTGCGCTGGCGACGGATGATCATGCGCACTCGACGGAGGCGGTGGCGCGCCGGCCCCTGCACTGGGCGGCGCGCGAGCGGGGATCGGCGGCGCGGGAATGTCTGGACGGACTGCTGGGGCAACGGGGATTTACGGGGCGGGAGGTGGACGGGCATGCGGCGGTGGCGGAGGCGGTGCGGGCCGGTTGGGCGGAGGCGGGGGTGTGCGTGCGGTTCAGCGCGGCGGAGGCGGGCCTGAACTTTCTGCCGGTGCGGACGGAGACGCTGGATCTGTGTTTTCCGACCGCGTCCCAGCATGATCCGCGCCTGCAGGCCCTGGTGCGGCTGTTGCGCGCCCGCGCCTGCCGCCGGATGATCAGTGAACTGCCCGGGTACGATGCCCGGGAAACGGGGGAAGTACGGACGCTGGCTTGAAAGAACAATGCGATGAAAGACGAAACGAAAATCAAACCGACGGGCGGGGTGAGCGTGATGCTGTGGAGTGCGGGGGGAACCGGAGCCTCGGGCCGCCTGAATGTGCGGGTGGGCTGGCCGGCGGGATCGGTCTGGGAGGGGGCGGCGGTGCGGATGTTGCAGCGGGTGGAAGCGCGCCGTCCGGTGCGGTCGCGGCGGCGGCTGGTGCGCGGCGGCCGGCGGATGGGGAAACCGGCGGAAGGTGCGAGGGCCGGGCACGCCGGACAGTTGAAGAGCGCGGTGGTTTGCCAGTCCGCGAAGCCGGCGACGGCCAGCCGGCGACGCGTTTTGGCGGCGGGGGGCGGGCGTTTCACCCTGCCGTGAACCGGGGCCGGGGAAAGACAAATAATGGGAGATGCCGCAGCCCCGCCCTACCGGGGATAAGCCCGCCGGGCCCATGAACCACTGTCAATATGGGAGGGCGGAACGGCCGACCCGCTTGGGAGTGCGGCGGCAAGACGCCGCACTCCAAAAACGTCTCCTCCAGGACGCGGTAAGTGGCCTTGCCAGCCCCCAACTCAGGTTCACGGGCGCAATGCGCGGAAAATTTTTGGGGAGTTCTTTCCCTGAACCGTCTCTCTTTACCAGGTTCATGGCCCCAATGTGCATCCAATTTTGGAGGTCGAAACTTTCCGTGAACTGTCTCCCAGGTTCAGGGGTTCAAGGCGCGACATTTCGTTTGGGCGAATTCTCATCCCGGCC
>CAZUBG010000083.1:0-21422 GCA_964618545.1 uncultured Bifidobacteriaceae bacterium
AACACCGATCCAAAGTCCAATGTCGTATAAAACAGGCCACCGGTGACGGGGGTATCCAAGTTCGTCAGGACCGGTCCGGCGGGAAAACCATATTCGGAATATGGAAAGAGCGTAAAAGTGAGGTCGAAATTCCCGTTGGCAGGCAGGCCATTATTCATCAGATGGCCCTGATAGCTGAATGCCGTGCCCTGAGCGTAAATGCTTGGGCCAACAAACAATGGCCAAGCCAGGGCGACCGCCCCAAGGAACAAGCGCAGATTCATTCTGGTTCGCATAAATACATCTTCCAAATCGTTTGGGTCTGCAATCGAAATTATGCGAATTGTGCGACGTTTTTGCAGCGTCAGCAAGCGTGAAACGGCCTCTCGGACAACCTGCGGAGTCTCCCAAATCTCCACCTGTCAACAAATCCCCAATAAAACGGGATTATGCACTTTGCAGATGAAAGTTGATTTTTCCGAGTCTTCCAGCTTAAATCTTGATGATGCCCGTCTGGTTAAAAACCTGTCAAAAAAAGTTAGGGTCAGCATTAGCAACAGCCATAATATTGATACTCTTATGGCTGTTTGAGGCGGCGGGCATCCCCAGTGCCATCGGTACCCGGTCAGCGAGAATAATTTTATCGTGTTTATCAATCGGCACAGGGTTTTGGTTGTTTGCTGCATGGTGTTTTGCCCGCAAGCGCAGAAAGAAAATGGATGCGGAATCCAAATCTTCAGTAACCGATGCGGAATCTAAGCCTTCAGTTTTTGATGAATATGCTTTTGACAGCAGGGCGGGAATTCGTCGTCACAAAACAAAACCCGGCGTGTTTTGTCCGGGATGTTTTCTAAAGTCTGTAATTTCACAAATGAAGGAAATCAAACACGGCTGGTTTTGCCCCGGATGTGAAAAGCGGTATCCAGACCCGGACAATCCCCCTCCAAAACGTGAACGGCTTAGCATCCGCCCCTTTAAAGGCTGGTGGGATTAAATTATCCCCCCACGACCGCCCACGGACCACCTTGGCGAGTGGCAACGAGCGGGGTTGAATATGGACGGAGGTTCTCTCCTTGCATCACCGCCAGAGGTGTGCCACAATTACTTTAGTAATTGTGGAACGCACTAGAGAATTATGAAACCAGTAAACTGGACGCTACCGCTTTTCATAATTCTCTTGTGCGTCAAGGGGGTTAGACCACCCCCTTGAATCCCCGGTCCTGCGCCGCTTGCTGGCGGCGTCCGGGTGCTAAAGCCCATCGCGTTTACGCCGATACAATAATTTATGCCCCGCCAATTTGCAATCTTGCGTATCGACAGAATCAAGGAATGGGCCGCGTTCTCCCGCCTGGTGAATCATTGCGAACGCAAGGGCCCAACGCTCCCCAGCAACGTGGACCCAAGCCGTCAGGGCAAAAACCAGCGGCTTTTCCCAGAATCCGCCGGGGCGGCTTCCGCCATTGCCCGCTGGCATCAGCGGGTTTCCCAACGCCAGTCGCCCCTGCTGACTGCGGGCGACCTCCGTAACATTCCGGCGCTGGCCTATAGATTAAAGCAGGCCGACCGACCGGCCAAGCGTGGGCAGCGGGCGGATGTCGTTGCCGAATACATCAAAGCCAACCTGTCCCAAACCGCTCTGGACGCCCTCGCCGCTCATAAAGGCATCCGCTGTGACCAAAACCCGCTCAGGGAATCCCTGCTAACAAGTTTGAACGGACTGCTCAATCGTTACGATCTCATCCATGACAAGGAGCGTTTCGACCAAGTCCAAATCCGGCCAGCCGCCCAGGAATTGCTTAGACTTCACCGGGAGAACCAGACCTTTAAGAGTGATGCCCGTGTGTTGCTTAACCGGATGCTGTTGGAAGATGGCCTGCGGGGACTGCTGACGCCATTGGTGAAATATCGCAAAGATGGAGTATTGGCCGTTGAGGCTTTCATGGGCACCAGCGACGATATTGTTTTCGACAAATCCCAAAAAGCCGAGTGGGAAACCCGGAGTTTGCTATGGCTCGGCAAAAAGGTTGGCGGCGAGGAAAACATCATTGCGGGGGCCGATAATGATGACGAAACCACGTTTCACCTACACGCCATTGCCGTGCCGTTGCTCCCCAGCAAAAAACGGAAGCGGCTGAATGTCAACGCGGCGGGATTAATGGGTGACAAGAAGGCTCTGAGCCAAATGCAAACCGACTACCACCAAGCCGTGGCATCGCTCGGTTTGAAGAGGGGCCTAAAGGGTAGCCGAAGAAAACACATCGCCCAACAACGGTTGTTCCAGCATAGGAGGGAGATGGAGGCCACGCTCGAATCGGTGACGGCCGCGTTTGATGGCACGGTGGCTGAACTCAATGGCATAAATACCCTTAAATGGGCGGCCAACAAAGGCAGGATCATTGAGGGTGTGACACAAGTCATGGCCGACGCGGCCCAGAGTGTTGCCGGCATGGCTGAATTGGCCAAGGAAGTTTTGTTGTTGCGACGGGACAAGCAGGAATATGAGCGAATTGTCAACGAACGGGAAGCAACGGAGAAAAAGCTGGTACAAGCGCAAGAAGCCGTTACCAGCGAAAAGCAACGCGCCGACCAGACTTTAAAAGACCAAGCGGCTTCGGTGCGCGGCCTTGATCTGACCGCCATTGCCGCCGACATTCTGGCGCTTGCCCCGGTGGTGGAGGAGGGCAAGACTGTTTTCACGGACAGCGTGTTTAACCTTGCAATCACTGGCCGGAAGTTTCGGGATTCAAAAAACGAGGATTGCCGGGGAACCGGGGCGATTGATTTGGTGATGAAACTCACCGGCAGAAATTTCAAAGGCGCGGTCGAATATCTGTTGACCAAATACCCCCAGGAACAAATTGTCGCCGACAAGGTCGGCGCGGCCAAGGAGAGGATTGATGAACAATTCCAACAGGACCGGCCCCAGCCGCGCCTCCTCTCGTTTGCTGATTTGCCGCCCCAAATCCGCCTGCCCAACTCCCCGGCATGGCCCGCCCTGCGCTCCCGGTTGGTTAATGACCAGCACCTTGACGCAGAATTATTGGACAGCCTTGCCAGCGACAAAGTTTTGTGGGCAGTGAATGACCGCACCCTTGCCGTTTCACGCACTGCGTTGGATTCCACAAAACCCGTAGGGGTCACACTCTTGGACATTTCCGCCCCAGAACTGCAACCCAGGGTGCTACTGCCCGAGCAAGGCGGTTATTTCTGGCTGGGCACACCCTTGCAGGAAACCGACCGGGCCGTTTTAGTGGCCAATCCGTTGGAAGCATTCAGCTATCGGCGGCTCATGCAGTTGGACCCGCAAGGGAAACTGCCTCAAATCGTCAGCATAGACGCGGAATTGCCGCAATCCACGTTAATCCGGCAAATCGGTCAGGCGCGCAGGAGGCTGGTTTTGGCCACGCATTCCCCGCTGATAGGGGAGGCGCTTGCCGCCAAAGTGCCGGACCTCCTCCATAACGGGCAATTTGTGGATTGGCTCGAATTCGATTCCGTTGCCATGGAAGTGCCGCCGGAATATCGCGCCAAAGCTTGGAATATGAAGCTGGTTGAGCAAATCCAAGCTCGGCAGCGCCAGAAAATATTGCAGAAATAGCTGAAAAATCAGGATGAGATAAAAAATGAGTTTTTTTCAGGGCCAGTTGATGGAGTTTCCATCCCGGACGCCCACTCCTCTTATGGATTTTTCAAGCATTAGATCATGGCGGACCAGCCCGGAACTGTTATGCTAATGATATGAAATTGCCAGCAATTCATTACGGAAACGCCACTCCCCAAACACTTGAATACGAAGTGCGCTTTGAGGGTATATTGTCCATCGAACGAACCGCGCCTTATTATGTGTTCCAGATGGATACCAAGCCTTGTTTTCCAACACGCTGGCGGATTCATCCGCGACTTGGAACCCCAGCCTCAAGAAAGGAGGCGGAAAAGTGGCTTGAAAAGGAGATTTTATCCGCCCCAAAATTTAACCTGGACGCGGTTATCAAGAGAATTAAAGATTGTTTCTGGCTGAGCGTCAATTCGCCTGCACCGCGTGTTGGGGCGTTAGAGAGGGTAATTGATGCCGAACTCAAATTCCTTGAACACGCAAACGCCCTTGTCCTTTTGTGCGGTGACAAAACCTTGACCCCCGCCGGATTGCTTAAACCGCTTCCCGGAAGCAACAACCAATGCGCCCTGGAAATTCTTTCCGCCACCGAAGAAGGCTGGATGCAATGTACGAAATTTATGATCGACAACCCCGAATGGTGGCCCTTGGCCGAGGCCATCCAAGCTAAAAACATCATGACGCGCCAATATGGCGGAAGTGTCTTTTCCACCAACACTTGGCTGGGCCATGTCATCATTGCCGAATCGGACTTGCGGGCAACACCCGCCGCACAAATATGGGCTCAGGTAGGACCCACCCCGTTCTTTGAAGATGACAACGGGATTCTCCAATTGTTGAAAAAACACATCCCCAAAACGGATGCCGGCTCGCCAGAACAACTACGCTTGGCGGAACTATTGGCTTTGGCGCTACGCGAAAAGGCTCGCGATTCCATCCCAACGAGAAGATAGCAACTGCAAATCTCATGCGAAGCCGTCAGGGAACTATAGAACCGCATGGCCTGCGCGACTCCGTCGCGTTCCCAGGGCAGGGCGAAAACTCAACGGGCATGATTAAAAACTTGCTCTCCAACAAAACCGTCGCCGCCGCTTCTGGTGAATGTTTCGTCATTGGCGTGAAACTCGCCGACACCGAAGCCCACGCCATTCGCCTGTTTGCCTTCGTGCTGCTCGCCACCAGTACCGCCGTTTTGATTCATGAATGGCACCACAAGGCCGCCGCCGAATCCACCAGCACCAGAACGTCCCCAGTCAAGCACGTTCAAAAGCGCTCCAAACATTCTCGCCGCCAATAGGCCAAAAAGCTTTCCCCCTTTCTTTCCCTATGTCATTATGACCGCTACGCAAGTTACAGCCTTCAAAAAACCGAAACTAATATAAATATCGTTACCGAAACCAATAAAGAACAGTCATTTCGCCCCTACCTTCTCCACGGGGGGGAGGGAGAATCTTCGGCAGACTCCAGACCTTTCAATGATTCCAGCCACCGAAGGCCAGGATGTCAAAAACAAGTGCGGCAAACGCCAGTTGGCCGCTGCGCCGGCAGACCGGCCGGGGTGGACCAATGGTTGCCCGCAAGAGCGGCTGAGGACTGGCACGCTGCAGGACGCCATCGCGTGGACGGGTGCCTGCCAATGAACGAAGGTTGGTGAATGCGCGAAGCCCCGGCCGATTGCCAATCGGCGATACAGCGGACTGCCAGTCCGCGCCACATGGCCGGGCGGGGGGCAAGGTTCCAAGGTGGAGGCGAAAGGAGCGCAGGGACGGTCTGCGGGGAAAGACAAATAATGGGCGGCGCGGCAGCGCGGACCCGACCGGGGAGACGACCGCCCCTCATCCCGTGCAGAACGGGACCAAACGGCTGGACCGCCAATCTTCCAACCGGCGGGCCGGTCTGCGGGGCGGGGCGCCGGGTTGGCGAACGGCCTGCGGGTTGGGAAACCCGCGATACGGCAGACTGGGAAGTCTGCGGCACCAACAAAAGCGCCAGAGGGCTGGCGCAGGACGGGACGCTTCGCGCGATTCGGGGGCGTCTCCGCACTGGGATGGCGCGGGTCATCGGCGGCCCGGGCAGATTATTCAGAGCCTGCTGACGTCGGCTGCCAGGATCATTTTGGCATGGAGGCGGGCGGCGGGACGCCGCGGCCACTTTGGGGAGGCGCGGCAGTTCCGAGTTCGCTGCATTTTCAAATTGAAAAGGGGCGGGGTTCGGGGCAGATTAACGCCATGACAAAATCCGTTTTCACCGGCAAAGTTTATGTGGTGCGAGATAATATTGACACGGATCAAATCATCCCCGCGCAATACCTGAACCTGGTCCCCACGATTCCTGACGAATACGAGAAGCTGGGGGCTTATGCGCTCTGCGGGCTGCCGGAATCGCTGTACGCCACGCGCTTCGTGGAGGCGGGCCAGTTGGACACACAATACCCGATTGTGGTGGCGGGCAAGAACTTCGGGTGCGGCAGTTCGCGGGAACACGCGCCCATCGCCATGGGTTCGGCCAATTGCGAAATCGTGCTGGCGGAGAGCTTTGCGCGCATCTTTTTCCGCAATTGCGTGGCGACGGGCGAACTTTATCCGTGCGAAAGCGCGGACCGCCTGTGTGAGATTTTGAAGACGGGCGACGTGGTGACGGTGGACCTGGACGCCGCCACGGTGACGGGGCAAGGCACCGGCAAGGTTTACAAGTTCAAGCCGCTGGGGGATGTCCGCCCGGTGGTGGACGCCGGCGGTTTGTTCAATTACGCGCGGCAAACCGGGATGATCGCCAAATAATGTCCGGGCGATGCGGCGACGCATTGAAAACGTTGAATCTTCTTCCCCTGCCCCGCTCCATCACCCGGAGCGCGGGCAGTTTTGTTTTGCCCAAGCGGGTGCGGCTGGAACTGGATGCGGCAATCCCGACGGCGGTGGCGGCGGCGGTGGTTGAACGGCTGCAAGCCGCCGGGCGGGACATCGGGGTGGAGATTCATTTGACGGAGGCGAGTCCGGCGGCGTCCCACCGGCCGGCCGAAATCCGGTGTGTGCTGAACCCGGCGCTCAAACAGCCCTTGGAATATTACACGCTGGCCATCGGTCCGAAGGGGGTGCAAATCGTCTGCCGGGAGCCCGGGGGATTGCGCGCGGCGGCGGCGACGCTGCGACAGTTGATTCGCGGGCAGGGACGCACGCTGCCACGCCTGCGCCTGCGGGACTGGCCGGATTTTCCCCGGCGCGGATACATGCTGGATGTTTCCCGGGGCCGGGTGCCGAATCTGGCCACGCTGCTGGAGCTGGCGGATCGCCTGGCTGATTTCAAGCTCAATGAGCTGCAACTTTACACGGAGCACACGTTTGCCTACCGGGGGTTCAAGCCGGTCTGGCGGAGTTGGGGGGCCCTGACCGGAACGGAGATCAAAAAATTGGACGCACACTGCCGACGCCTGGGCATTGACCTGGCGCCCAACCAAAATTCCTTCGGCCATTTGCGCGAATGGCTGGCGTGGCCGCCGTTGAAGCCGCTGGCCGAGGTGGCCGCGCCGTACGAGGGGCCGAATGGCGAATTTCTGCGGCGTCCCAGCACGCTGGCCCCCAATCATCCGGGCACGCTGCCTTTTATCGGCGGATTGTATGACGAGTTGCTGCCGAATTTTTCCAGCGCCTTTTTCAACGCGGGCTGTGACGAGACGTGGGATTTGGGCCGGGGCCAAAGCCGGGCGGACTGCGACCGATTGGGCAAGGGCCGGGTGTATCTGGAGTTCCTGAAAAGAATCCACGCGGCGGTGAAGGCACGGGGCCGCACGATGATGTTCTGGGGCGACATCCTTCTCAATCACCCGGAGCTGATGCCGGAGCTGCCCAAGGACGCGGTGGCGCTCAACTGGGGGTACGAGGCGGATCATCCGTTTCAGCGCGAGGCGGCGTTGTTTGCCCGGGCCGGGATTCCGTTTTATGTGTGCCCCGGCACTTCGACCTGGATGACGCTCATTGGGAAGCACGACAATGCCTTCGCCAATCTGCGGCACGCCGCCGCCGCCGGACGACGGCACGGGGCGCGGGGTTATCTCATCACGGACTGGGGGGACGGCGGGCATCCGCAACCGCTGGCGGTGAGCTGGGCGCCGATTCTAGTTGGCGCGGCGCTGAGTTGGTGCGCGAAATCCTTTCAGGAAGAAGCGCTGGTCCCGGTGCTCAGCCGCGATGTGTTTGAGGACCGCGCGGGGCGCATGGCCCAAGCGGCGCTGGCGCTGGGCGTGGCGCACCGCAAGCTCAAGTTCACCGCGCCCAATGAAACCCCGCTGGGGACGGTCATCACCGCGCCGCCGCCGGAACAGCGCGAGTTGTTCTGCCGCAACGGTCTGACACATTTCACGCGGATCAGCGGGAAAAACATCCGGGCCACGCTGGCGGAAATCCAGCGGCAGCAGGCCCGGCTGGAGCGGGCCCGGCCCGGCAGCGCGGGCGGCCGGGTGCTGTGGCGGGAATTAAAACTGGCCGCGCGTTTGGCGGCGCTGTCGTGCCAGTACATGCTCTGGCAGCAGGCGCGCGCCGCCGGCCAGGAGGATGGTCAAGCGGCGGCGGTGATGAGCCGTGAGTTGCGGCGGTGGGACGGGGAATTCAAGGAGTTGTGGCCGGTGCGCAACAAGGCCACGCCGGGGCATTGCACGCCGTTTGTCGGCTGGCGGCTGGCGGAGTTGGGGGGATAAAGGGGAGGGAACCTGAGGGGTTTGAGGAACGCCCCCCACGGTTGAAACCGCGGGCGATTATCGGTCGTCGCTCCGCGACGCGAGAAAACCCCGTTGGAACGGGTGGAATCCGGCATGCATATCGCATACCGGCGGGAAAATGGGAGGGCGTCAGGCGTCGCGCCGCGACGCAAACGTTTTTCCTGGCTTTTCTTTCCGCGGGCTGAAGCCGCACGGCCACCCTCAGACGGTCGCGCCGCGACCGGTCGGCCTGGACCGGGGTCAGCCGCAGGGCGACGGGTCCTGCATCTGATAAGCATCCTGTGCGGGCGTACGCCGGATTTCCCGATCGGCGGGTCCGTTCGCGGGGCGGACGCGACAGGTTAGCGAGCGGTCGGCGGGTTGGGAAACCCGCGATACGGCAGACTGGGAAGTCTGCGGTACAAACAAAGTCACCCCATCCGTGCCGTTGCATTTGAAACCCATGCAATACTTACGAGGTGCAGGAACGCCCGCCGCACTCCCAAGCTGCCGGCGGACCGGACCGCGCCGAAGTCACTTTCCCGCCAAATCCGCTTGACAGATCCCGGCGGTGTCCTTTAGTAGTCCGCATTCTAACGATTATGGACGATAATCCACATGACGAAGCCGGCGGGGCGGGCAAGGAGGCCGCCGCCCCGAAAGCCAGCCGCAAGCGGGGCCGCCGCTTTGCGCTGCTCAAAAGACTGCTCGTGGTCCGGGAGGAGCAGGTGCTGTCCTTTAAACAATTGTACCTGAAGGAGTCCAAGAAGCTGGGACAGGCGTCCCACCGGCAAGTGGAGCGGGGGGAACCGCCGGGGGCGGCGGACAGGCCGGTTCATTTGGAGCAGGTTTCCGTCTCGACGGGCACGAGCGGGGAGCCGTGGGTGGACTTCACGCCGCAGGATCGCTTTGGACTGGCGCTGTCCGGGGGCGGGATTCGCAGTGCGACGTTCAACCTGGGATTGTTGCAGTCGCTGGACCAACTGGGGGTGCTCAAGCATGTGGATTATCTGGCGACGGTGTCCGGCGGGGGTTATGTGGGGGGATTCTGGTCGGCCTGGCTGCGGCGCAAGGGGGCGGACAACCCCGCGCCGTTTCCGAAGGCGGATGATTCGGGCAACGGGGAAAGCGCGGAGGTGCGGCACCTGCGGGAATTCAGCCGGTTTCTGCTGCCCTGCTTCCGCGTGTTCAGCACGGAATTCTGGGGGATCGTCATGACGGTGCTGGGGGGCATGCTGCCCTCGCTGACTTCGGCGCTGGCGGTGCTGGTGCTGCTGTGGTTTTCGTGGGTGGGCCTGATGGCGGGCCTGCTGGGGACGGACAATCAGATCTGGCACGAGTGGATCGTGCTCGGGCTGCTGGCTCTCTTCATGACCGGCACGGAGGTGGCGGCGAAGCGGGCCCAACCGGGGCGGCCCCGGAGCGAATCCAATGGGTGGGATGCCACGGGTTATGTGGCGGGGGCGCTCATGGGGTGCGCGGTGGTGCTGGCGGGGTCGTATTGGATGCGCCAGGTGATCCATGGCATCTGGCCGGACGCGCGGGTCCACCCGGAGATGGGTTTTGGACCGGCGCTGGTGGTGGGGACGGCCACGCTGGCATTGCTGATGCTGCGCTGCGGGATCGCGCGTTTTTTCAAATCGCCGGACGGCGTTTCGCTGCTGGTGGGGATCGAGCGGGCGATGACGCGGGTGCTGATGCTGGCGGCGCTGCTGCTGGGCCTGGCGACCTTGTGGTGGCTGGCGGACCTGGTGCTCACCGTTAAAATCGTGGCGGGGACCGGCGCGGCCGCCCCGACCGCACACTCGGCGACCACCCTCACCGGGACCGGAATTGGGGTGGGGGCCGGCGCAATCACCTCGACCGGGCTGTTTTTGTGGGTGCGAAAGTGGCTTTCCGAACCGCCGGTCGAAACGCGCGGGGGCGATCTGCTGCACGCCGCGCTGGGGTGGGCGAAGCGGGCTTCGCCAAAAATCCTGGCGACGATTTCCTGGCTGCTGCTGTTCACGCTGGCCGGCTCGGGGGTGGAATGGTGGCTGCACACCCAGGGCCCGCCGGAACGGCCCGATTTCTGGAGGCTGCCGGGCGGCAGCGCGGCGCTGGTGCTGCTGATGCTGTGGCTGTTTGACCTCGAACGGATGGGGATGCATGAGTTATACCGTTCGAAGATTTGCCGCTGTTATCTCGGCGCGTCCAATCAGGAGGGCGCCCGGGGACTCGCCTCCGCCAAGCGGGTGGAGCGGAACCGCTCGACGACTGAACGCCCGGACGATGATCTGACGCTGGCCGAACTCGCCCGGGTCACGCGCCCGCTGCACCTGGTTTGCGCGGCGGCCAACGACATCTCCGGCGACCCGGTGGGGACGCTCTACCGGGGGGCCAAGAGCGCGGTGCTGTCGGGCCACGGCATCAGCCTGGGCAACCAGACGGCCCGGCTGGACAGGCTGCGGGTTTCGTCGGCGCTGACGGCCTCGGCGGCGGCGTTCAATTCCCAGATGGGGCGCATCTCGATGGACCTGGGGCCGGCGGTGACGTTTCTGATGTGCGCGTTCAACCTGCGGCTGGGGCTGTGGGTGCCGCACCCCACGAATTGCCGCCAGACACGCTTTCGTTTGCCCGGACATTTTTTCTTCCGCGAACTGTTCGGGCTCTCCACGACCGACGGTCATCATCTGCATTTGTCCGACGGAAATCATTTTGAGAATTTCGGGCTGTACGAGCTGATCCGCCGCCATTGCCGGCACATCATCGTGGCGGATTGCGGGGCGGACCCGGAGGTGGCGTTTGACGACCTGGCCAATGTGCTGCGGCGGTTGCGCGAGGACTTCGGGGTGGAGGTGGAACTGGATGTCACCCGCCTGAATCCCGGCGCGAACGGCCTGGCGGGCCAGCATGCGGTGGTGGGCACCATTCACTACAACGGCCTGGGCGGGCTGGACAAGGGCACCCTGATCTTCATCAAGCCCGCGATCACCGGCGATGAACCGCCGGACGTGCTCCAATACCGGACGCGCAACCCGACCTTCCCGCAGGAGTCCACGGCCAATCAGTTTTATGACGAGCCGCAATGGGAATCCTACCGCCGCCTGGGGGAACACACCGGCCGCATCACGTTCGCCTTTCTGGACCGGCCGGAAGCCAACACGCCGGCCCCGGTGGACCACATTTTCCGCATGGCGAGATCGTACTGGCATCCCATGCCGGAAGACCTGAGCGCCCACCTGCTCGAGATGAGCGCGCGGAGCACCGAACTGGAGGGCAACCTGACCTCGGAGGGGCCGGCGGTGCTGCGGGCGGAGTTCTTTGCCGAAGCGGCGGAATTGGCGGGGCCGAGGCCGGCCAAAGTGAAACCTGACGCGGCTCCGGAGCCGGCCGGACCGGCGCCGGCGCCGGCGCCGGCACTGGCGCTGGCGGAGGAAATCAAGGTGCTCGGGTTCCTGATCCGCATCATCCAGCTCATGGAGGATGTCTGGGTGACGGGGGATTTCGAGCAGTACTGGTCGCATCCGCTCAATGAGGGCTGGATGAATTATTTTCATCGGTGGACGAGCACGCCCTCGTTCCGGCGGTGGTGGCCGGTGGTGGCCCCGATGTACAGCATCGGTCTCCGTTCGTTTGTGCAGGACCGTTTTTCCGTGCGGACGATTGACGCGGCCACGGACCGGCCGGACCGCCCCATGCCCCGGGCGGCGTGGTTCCTGTTCACGCCCCTGGACCCGCAAAGCCCGGCGCATCAGTCCGCCCATGCCTGGCGGTGTTTTTTGCAACGCCACCCCAATGTGGATCCGCTTCCCGCGGGCAACAGAATCTTTGGCTGCGCCCTGCATTTGCCCGGTCGGGACGGCGCGGAGGACCGGGTGCCGCTCTGGGTCGGCTTTGTGCTGGTCACCGAATCCACCCGGGATGACCACCGGGTGGCGGAATGGCAGGACGGGGACTTTTTCGTCCCGCCGATGCTGCACGGCAGCAAGATCGTCTCGAACCTGCTGGACGCGCTGATCGCGTATTACCAATCGGCCGAGGGCCGGCCGGTCAACCTGCTGCAGGTGAACTTCGGCGAGCCGGCGGCGGGAGCGGCGGCCCGGCCGCGGAGATCACAGGGTCTGGCCCCGGCCGCCCGGTACGAGCGGGTGCGGGAGATCGAGTTCTACAAAAGCCGGGGGTTCCATTACCTCAGGCAGGAGGACGCCGCGACCGGGACGATTTCGCTGCGCCTGGAGGTGGAGCGGTGAGGCGGCAGTGTGGCGGCCAACGCCGGGCCGGGAGCCCGGGCCGCCCCCCCGAGGCCTTTTCGTGCTTTCCAGTTTTGGCCGTTCGCTGCTAGGCTGTGGCCATGCGAATTTTGTCTGGCATTCAGCCTTCGGGCACCCTGCATCTGGGGAATTATTTCGGGATGATGCTGCCGTCCATCGAACTGCAACGGCAGGGCGAGGCGTTTTATTTCATCGCGGACTACCATTCGATGACCTCGCTGCAGGACGCGGCGCAGCGCCGGAAAAACGCGCTGGACGTGGCGCTGGATTTTCTCGCGTGCGGGCTGGACCCGAAGAAGTCGGTGTTTTTCCGGCAGTCGGACGTGCCGGAGGTGTGCGAGCTCTCGTGGCTGCTGACAACGGTCACGCCGATGGGCCTGCTGGAACGCGCCCACAGTTACAAGGACAAGGTGGCCAAGGGGCTCTCGCCCAATCACGGGCTGTTTGCGTATCCGGTGCTGATGGCGGCGGACATCCTGCTGTATGATTCCAACGTGGTGCCGGTGGGGCGCGACCAGAAGCAGCATGTGGAAATGACGCGGGACATCGCGATCAAGTTCAACGAGATTTACGGCCGGACGTTCCTGGTGCCCGAGCCGCGCATCCAGGAATCGGTGGCGGTGGTGCCGGGCATGGACGGACAGAAGATGAGCAAGAGCTACGGCAATACGATTGAGATTTTTGGCGAGGAGAAGGCGACGCGCAAAAAAATCATGGGCATCGTGATGGATTCGCGCCCGCCGGCGGAGCCCAAGCCGGATGCGGACAAGAACCTGGCCATCCAACTGCTCAAGCTGGTGGAGACCAAGGCGGCGGCCGATGCCGTGGAAGACCGGCTGCGGGCGGGGGGCATGGGCTACGGCGACTTGAAGAAGCAATTGTTTGCGTCCTACTGGAACCGTTTCGCCGAGGCGCGGCGGAAGCGCGCGGAACTGGCGGCGAACCTGGATTACGTCCACGGCGTGCTGGCCGACGGCGCGGTGCGGGCGCGGGCCGTGGCGCGGCCGGTGCTAAAACGGGCGCGGCAGGCGTGCGGCCTGGAATGAACGATCGCGGGGAAAAACAAACTCCAAAAGTCAAACCGGGCCCCTGCCGTTCCAGGTGAGCGAACAGAGCGAGATCACCCGGATTTCTTTCACCCGAAACAGCGGCCGGCCGGGTTTTTCAGACATGAAAAGTTCCGCCCCCGGCGTTCGCTGAGCTCGGGTTCAAACGCGGACTCGGACCTCTGCGGGCCGCGCTCCTTTTTCCCCTTTTCAAGGAGGGCGGCGAATTTCCGGCCCCGGGGGGTGGTGGGTTTCCATTTGGCCCGCTGCTGACGGGAAATCTTTTCCTCCAAAGCCCGGACAATGAACCGGCTGCGACCGTTGCCAGGCGCGGGGATGCCTTCCAGAATCCGGGCCGGGGCTTTGAAGCTGATCGTGGGGGCGGCGGTTGTCATGCTTTATTGCATTGCCACCGTGACCGGCGTTTGTCAAATCGCCGGACCTCGCCGGAACGGAAAATTCAGAGCCTCGTGACCGGCGTTCCCAAGTCCCGGAGCGCGGCTCTGTGAGCCGCAGCCGGTTGAAAAGTGAAGAATCAGCCGACTTTCCATCCCGCTCGGATCCAAGGACTCTTATGTTTTTGACTTGGTCAACACCGGGTGACGTCGTCTCCCCCGGAGGCTGCGAGGGGATTCAGGACGTTCGTTGGCGGCCGGTTGGTTTGTTCAAAATAGCGGGCCACGGCCTGGCCGCGGGAGCGCACCCGGAGTTTTTCGTAGATGCGCCGGATGTAGTTGTGGACGGTGTCGTAGCCGATGTCAAGCCGGGCGGCGATTTCCTTGTAGAGAAAGCCCTTGGCGAGCAGGGCGAGCACTTCCTGTTCGCGGGCGGAGAGGCGGCTGGCCGTGTTTTCAGCGGGAACGGGCTGCCGGAAGGCCTGCACGAGCTTGCGGGCGATCTGGCTGCTCATGGGCGAGCCGCCGGCCAGCACCTGGTGGATGGCGACCCGCAACTCATCCCGCTCAGCCCGTTTCAGCAAATAGCCGTTGGCCCCGGCGGCCAGCGATTTCAACACGTTGTCCGCATCCTGATATACGGTCAGCATGATGACTTCGATGTGCGGGTGGGCGGTCTTCAGGCGGCTCACACATTCAATGCCGTTCATGCCGGGCATGTTGATGTCCATCAGCACCACATCGGGCGGCTGCCGGGGGATGCCCGTGAGGGCGTCGCCGCCGGAGGCATAGCTGCCGGCGCACCGGCAGCCGGCGAAGCGGTCAACGGCGTCGGCCAGGGTGGAACGGACGCGGTCGTCATCATCCACCAGGGCGATGCGGATGGGGGATTCGGAGCCGGGGGCGGAAGGCAGGGGGCGGGTCATGATGGGAAGGGGTGGTGGTTGGGGACGGTGGGCGGATGACGGCTGGCCGCGCCGGGAATGGTGAAGCACACGGTCGTTCCGGCGCCGGCCCGGCTGACGATCTCGCAACGACCGCCGATCTCGGCGAGGCGCTGGCGCATAAACTTGAGGCCGTTGCCGCGGTTGAAGGACTGGTGCGGATCAAAACCGCAGCCGTTGTCTTGAATCAGCAGGGAGAAATCACCGCCCCGGGACTCAATGCTGACGGTCACTTCGGTCGCGCCGGAGTATTTGATGGCATTGTTCAACACTTCGCGCGCGGCCCGGTACAGGCTGTGGCGAATGTCGGAGGAAAGGCGGAGGTCGGGCAGTTCCGGGCCGGTGTTCAACCGGCAGCGGATGCCGGCCAGGGCCAGGCGTTCCTGGGCAAAGTCGTTCAGATAGGTGGCCAGACTTTCGAGGGAGTCGGTCTGGGGGTTGATGGCCCAGACAACTTCATCCATTTCATGCGTGAGCGCGCGGGCGCATTCGCCGATGCGCCGCACGGTTTGCCGGCTGGTTTGCGCATCGCCGTCCGCACAGGTCAGGTTGTCGCTCAGCAGGGTGATTTCCGTCAGGCCCGAACCGAGGTCGTCATGAATGTCCCGGGCGATGCGCTGGCGGACCTGTTCGAGGGCGCGCTGGATTTCAAGCTGCCGGAAGCGCTGCTGCAGGCGCGCCCGTTCCCGCCGTCGGACGCCCAGGGCCACGCCCGCCACCACCAGCAGTCCCGCCAGCACGCGCACGGAGCCGCGTTCCCAAAACTGCGGCGCCACCTCGATCTTCAGCGGACTGGCCGTCTCCAGCCGCGAGCCGTCGGGTCCGGTGACGGCCACGGCAAATTCATAGTCGCCCGGCTGGAGGTTGTAACTGGCCACCCGCGCCACCCCGCCCTGGACCCAGTCGGGATCAAAACCCCTGAGCCGGGTCCAAAAGGCGGGGGCGGCGGAAGCCGTGAGGTTGGGAGACGCATAACAAATCTCCACCCTGCGGGCGCCCGGCGCCAGGCGCAGCCGATGGTCCCCGGCCGGCGGCTGGGGCACGCCGTTAACCACGATGTCCTCGATCACCGGCGGTCGCAGCCGCTCCGCCTTCCGGAAGGCTTGCGGATCGAAACCGGCGATGGAACAGGCATCGGCGAGCCAGATGCGGCCATCGCCGGCGCGGGCGGCTGAGGGCTGTCCGTTGCCGGTGGCCAGCCGGCTGGGCAGGCCGTCCGCGCGTTGGATTTGCCACCAGCTCAACCGCGCGCTGCGGCCGCGCACATAGCCTTCAAGTTGGGCGATGGGGCAGCCGAACACGCCCGCTTCGGAGCAAAACCACAGGTTGCGCGCGTTGTCCGCCATGATGGCCTGAATGCGCTCCTGCGGCAGACCGTCATCCAGCGAATACTCGGTGAAATTCCCGTCGTGCAGGCGGTAGACGCCCGCGCCGATGGTGCCGATCCACAAGTTGCCGCCGTCATCCGCGTACAAGGACCGGATGTGGGCGGCGCCCTCCCATTTCCCCGGGGCCACATGCTCAAAACCCCGGTCTGACTTCACATATAAACCGTAAGGGCCGGCGGGGTCGAGCAAGTGCTGGTCCCGGGTCGGTGGAACCGAAACCCACATCCGGCCACGCGGGTCCTCTTCAATGGCATTGATGGGGCCGAAGGGAATGCCCTGATCCGGTCCGAACACCGTGATGGATGCGTGATCAATCTGCACCAAGCCCTGGCAGGTGCCGGCCCAGAGGCGGCCGGCCCGGTCTTCCTTGAGCGCGAACACGGGGAGCCGCAGAGCCCCGGCGCCGGTCACGGGCTCAAACCTCCCGCCGTCCAGGCGAAAGAGGCCGCCCATCGTGCCGGCCCACATTTTGGATCCGCGGTCTTCCAGAATGGCGTTGACGTGCTCGTTGGTCAGTCCCTGTTCGTGTTGGAAATGAGTGGCCGCGCCGTTCTGCCAGCGGTAAATGCCATTGCCGTCGGTGCCGCCCCAAATCGCGCCATCGCGGGTCGCGCAAACAGTCCAAAAACAACTGGAGGGAATGTCCGGCGGCGGTTCGAGGGCGGTGATGCTGCGCGGGCGGACCTGGTACAGTCCCGCGCCATCCAGGCCGATCCACAGGACGGAATGCTCGTCCTCCGCCAGGCAGGCCGCCTGAACCTGGGAGAGCGAGGGCGCATCGCTGAACAAACGCCATTGATGGCCGGCCCATAAAAAAATGCCCGCGCCGCGGGTCGGGCACCAGACGCGGCCTTGCGAATCTTCCAGCACCAGGCGCGGCAGGGACCGGCGGGAATCCTGATTGCAAGGCAGGTCGGGCATTTCGGTCACCCGGTCCTTGGCGTACTTGAAGATCCGGTTGCCACGGTCGCCGGCGGGAGATCCGGCGCGCCGGGGGCACGCCAGCCAAAGCCCGCCGTCCCGGGCGGGAGCGAGGGCGGCAATCCGGGGAAAATCGCGCGGCAAGCCGGCCGCTTCAACCCAGCGGCCCTCCTGAAATTGCCGCAGATGCCCCCGGCTGTCGGCCCACGGACGGCCCTGGGTGTCAAGGGCAATTCCCCAGACAATCGAATCCGGCAACCCGCTGTTAGTGCCATAAAAAGCGGTCTGACCGTTGTGCCAGGAAAAGACTCCCAGGTGTTCCACAATTCCCCAGATCGTCCCGCGCCGGTCTTCCGTCAAACTCACCAGGCCGCCCCGGGGCACGGCGGGGCCCAGGGGAACCGCCGTAAAAACATTGGTCTGGCCTCGGGCCAGGCCCCCCTCCCCGGTGCCGATCCAGAGCGCGCCGGCGTGATCCACCAGCAGGGAGGTGATGCGCGCGCCGGTCAGCGCGGGCGTGTTGCCGGGGGAAAATGTTCTGAAGCCCGCCCCGTCAAATCGAACCAAACCGGCGGGGGTGCCGAGCCACAGAAAACCGTCCGGCGTCCGGGCCAGCACCGTGATGTTGCCGGTCGGCAGTCCTTCCTCCACATCCCAACTGCGGGTGATGAATTCCGCTTCGGCGGTCGGTTCGGCGGCGGAGCGCAGTGGAATAAAGAACGCCGCCGCCAGAATAAACAAGAGGTTCAACCAGGCGGCGCGATGCGGACTCAATCGGTCAGCAGCCATATCAACATTGGGAATGCCTCATTTTAACCCGCCTTCTCGTCGTAAAGCAATTCATTTCGCGCCAAATCCGCGGCGCCCAACCGCGGATGCCGTCGTCGTCCTGTGGCCAATTCTGGCCACAAGACAAACCCCGCATGCTCTGGTTTAATGCTTCCCATAAGCCATTTACATTTTGATGCAACCATGTATCCAGCCTGTCCGAAATGGAGGTTGAGGATGAACCGGGTCTGACATCCGCCCGGGAACAAACCCCAATAACCCAGCAACCCAATAACCCCGATGCCTCGGCGCTTCAATGGAGGTCGTTTCCCAACTGGAGGTGCCGGCCGGAGGAACCGGCCGCGCCGCGCGGGCGCCGGGAACAATTAAAGGCGGCCGCCCTCATGGCCGGCCTTTTGCAAAACCAAACCAAAACCAAAATGAAAAAAACATCCCCCAGTCTCCATCGTTCCGGACGAACCGCCCGGTTTCTCTCATTCGCCTCCGGCCTCGCGGCCGCCAGCCTGCTGGGCGCCGCCCAGTCGGCTTGGGCCGCCTTCGGCTACACCGCCAGCGACGGCGGTTTCATCGTGAACAATGGGGCCAACCTGGTGTTCACCGTGGATTCCGCCGGCGACATGCCCTCCTGCCTCTACAAAGGCACCCAGCTCAACGATACGACCAAGGCCTCCTGCATTGCCTCGGGCCTCGGCGCCTCATCGGTGACGGCCACCGAGACCGGGAACTTCATCAAAATCACCTGCACTTCCACCGCCATCTCCTCCTCAACGTTTACCCACTATTACATCGTGGAAAACGGCGTGGACAACATCTACATGGCCGATTATGTCACCTCCGAGCCGACCATCGGGGAGTTGCGCTACATCTTCCGCGGCCAGTTCAATGTGCTGCCCAACGGGCCGGCCCCCTCCGACAACAACGGCAACACGGGGGCCATCGAAAGCACCGATGTCTATGGTCACTCGAACGGCCAGACCACCTCCAAGTATTACGGCGCCCAGCGCGCCAAAGACCTGACGGTGTCCGGCGCCACAGGCAGCGGCGTGGGGGTTTTCATGGCCTTCGGCAGCCGCGAGAGCTGCGTGGGCGGACCCTTCGTGCGCGACATTGAAAATCAAGGCGACGGCACCGGCTCGGACCAGGAAATCTATAATTACATGAACTCCGGCCATCATATTAATCTTACCATTGACGGCGTGGAGGAGGTTCCGCGGCTCAACGTCCTGTACGGGCCTTACGCCTATGTGTTCACCACCGGTGGCACACCGTCCGTGCCCGACATGACCCTGGGCGGGGAAATGAGCAGTCTGGGTTTGACGGGCTACGTCCCCCCCGCCTACACCGGCAGCGGGGCGGAACGCGGCCAGGTGGTCCTGAACGGCATCGCCAACATGAACACCGCCTACACGTATTACATGGGCTTTGCCAACTCCACGGCCCAATATTGGGCGGCCCTGGCCAGCAATGGCAGCGGTGAATGCACCAGCATGAAGCCGGGCACTTATAACATGGTGGTCTATAAAAACGAACTGGCGGTCTATACCAACTCCGTCACGGTCACCGCCGCCACCGCCACCACCGTCCACACCATCACCGTCACGGATCCGAGCGCCACCACCACCATCTGGCGCATTGGTGATTGGGATGGCACGCCGCTCGAATTCCTGAATGGTGGGAACATCATGACCATGCACCCCTCCGATGTGCGTGAAAGCTCATGGGGACCGGTCACCTTCACGGTTGGCAATGCGAACGACACCCTCCCGTCCTGCCTGTTCCGCGGAACAAACAGTCCGACGACCATCAACTTCACCCTGACCGCCGCGCAGGCGGCCGCCGCGCACAACTTGAACATCGGCACCACCACCGCCTACAACAATGCCCGGCCGGCCGTTTCCATCAACGGAACTGCTTTGAGCGTTCCCGCCGCTCCCAACGAGCCGTTGGACCGCTCGCTGACCACCGGCACCTACCGCGGCAACAACTACTATTACTCATGGACCATTCCGGCGGCGGACTTTAAGACCGGGTCGAACACCATCGTCATCACCGCCGCCAGCGGCTCCAGCGACCTCGGCCCGTGGTTGAGCGCCTCGTTCTCCTACGACTGCATTGAATTGGCCGACTAATTCAACCAAACCGGGATTCCTCACGGCCGCCGCGGGCTTCTCTGCCCGCGGCGGCAGAGGATTAATGATGCGGCCTTTTAAAACATCCGGCCTTGGGGGGGCGCTGCTCCTGGCAGGTGTGATCGTCCCGTGCGCCCTGTTGTCTTCCCGCAAACCGGTGCCACCCGCCCCGGTAACGGAGGCCGTCACCGACCGCCGCGTGGAAGCCGGCGCCCTGCCGGCGGCGCAAACGATGGCCGTGGCGGAGGATTACCCGCAGCCGCTGGCCACGATTTCCGATGAAGCACTGCTGCAACTGGCGCGGTGCCTCGTCGCACGCTCCCCGGTGCAGGCGATGGTGTGGGCCCAGGCGCAGGCGCAGGCCGCCCTGCGTCAGCGCATGATTCTGGCGGTGTTGCGCGCCTGGGGGGAGGTGGACCCGCGCTCCGCCGTCCACTGGGCGCTGGCCCGGACACGGGACGTCCGCGAAACCGACCTGCGGGCCGCGCTGACCGGAGCCGTCAACCAGCCCAAAATCGCCATGGATCTCCTGTGTGAATTGCTCGCGGAAGATCCGGACTCCGGCGGGTTTTACGCCGAGACATTCACCCGGGCGCTGGGCGCCGAGGGGAAATTTCAGGAGGCAATTCAATTTCTCAACCAGGCGCCGGCCGGCACCGTGGCCGACTCGGTCCGGGCCATTTTCAGCCTCTGGATGCAACGTCAGCCGCAGGCGGCTCTGGCGGCGGTGGATGCCATTACGGATCCGCAAATGCGCGCGCTGGCCTTTCGCACGGCGGCGGCGTCCTGGAACCCCAACAACCCCGCCGGCCTGGCCGCTTACGCCCAGACCCTGCCGGAAGGGGAAGACCGGACCTGTGCCTTGCACACGGCGGTGAACAACTGGAGCCAGCAGGACCCGGCGGGTCTGGCCGCCTGGCTCAACACCCAGCCCCCGGGCGCTGAATTTGATGCGGACGTGGCCCTGCTGATTGCCCGGACGGACGGGGCGAACCGTCCGCCCGAACTGGCGATGCAATGGGTGGAAAACATCAGCGACCCGGCGCTGCAACAGGCTTCCCTGCTGCGCGTCCTGGGCGAATGGACTCAATCCGACCCCGCCGCCGCACAACAATACGTCGCCAATGCCACCTGGCTGAACGACCAGCAACGCCAATCCCTGTTGGCACAACACCCGGCAACCGTTCCCTGAACCCCGGGCTCCTCCTGGCCCCCCGGGCAGTATAGGGGTAGGGACAAGGGATTGACCTTGCCCCTCCCTCCAAACCGGACTGG
>CAZUBG010000084.1:0-20960 GCA_964618545.1 uncultured Bifidobacteriaceae bacterium
AACAACTTCGGGGTGCATCGTTCGATGGACCGGTGGTCTGCCGGAGGCGGAAGCGGCGGGAACGTGGTGCGCCGACGGCTGGGGTGCGGATTGTTTCAAGTTCATCGGTTAGGGCGCGGGGTCGGGGGGCGGCCAGAAATCCATGGTCACGGTGGTGCCTTTGTCGGGCTCCGATTGGAGATCAAAATGGTCCACCAACCGGCGGGTGCCTTCCAATCCGGAGCCGAGCAAACTGGATTTTCCGGTGGCGAGGTACTGTCCGGGGTTGGCCATGCCCCGGCCCGGATCCGAGACAATGATGCGGAGTCCGATGCGAGGCCCGCCGGTCAGGTGGCCGATATGAATTTCGCCTGGACAGCCGGCGTGTTGGACCACGTTGCGGGTGGTCTCCGAGATGGCGGTGCAGACGCGGGTGAGGATGGTGGGGGAAAAACCCATTTTGGCGGCCTCGTCGCGGCCGATGAAACGCGCGATCAGCACGTCCTGCATTTTGGCGACGGGCAGGCGGGCCAGCTCCGTCCAGGCAAGGTTGTCGTTCATGTTTTTGTTCCTCAAGATTCCAAGGGCACCATGACGGTGGCCGTGGTGACCACGGGGTCGGATTGGAGGGTGAACTCGCAGCCGTACAGGCGGGCGATGCCCTGGGTGAGGGCGAGTCCCAGCCCGAGTCCGCGGGGTTTCTGGCTGCCGTGCAAGAATTGTTTAAAGGCGCCGATGAGGCTGATTTCCTCCGCAGTCAGGCCCGGTCCGTGATTGCTGACGCTCAGGGACCAGAAGGCGGGCTGGCTCTGGCCGCGCACGGTGACGGGGGTGCCGGGGGGGGAGAATTTGCAGGCGTTGTCCACGAGTTCCTCGACGAGCAGGGAGAGGTAATCGCGGCTGAGGGGCAACGGGGCGGTTTCGGCGGAGAGCACCAAATCCTTCTCCCGGTTCCAGTTTTGGCAGAGGTTTCGCGCCACCCGGTCCACGACGGCTTCGGGCTCGGCGACGGGGGAGGTTTTAGCGAGCTCAAAGCGGTGGGCGTAGAGCTGGGGCAGTTGGGCGTACAGGTGCAGCCGCCGCATGAGGCGGCGCAAGCGCTGGGATTCCTGGGTGACGGTCTGATGCATGGCCTCGACCTGGGGATCCTGGGCGGCGTATTTCAGCGCGAGCAGATTGGTGACGGTGTTGATATGGTTGAGGGTTTCGAGGATTTCGGGGGGCAGGCTGGCCGCCACGGCGAGGCTGACTTCCTCGGCGCGGCGGCGGTTTTCCTCGATCTGCCGGGCGCGCTTTTCCAGACGGCGGCGCACGGAGCCCAGGAGGGTGGCGGGGGTGTAGGGTTTGGTGACGTAATCGTCGGCCCCCTCCTCCATGCCGCGGCGCAAATCCTGGCTGGCAACGAGTGCGGTGAGGAAGATGAAGGGGATCATGGCGGTGCGCGGGTCACTGCGCAGGGCCTGGAGGACACCAAAGCCGTCGAGGTCGGGCATCATGATGTCGCAGATGATGAGATCGGGGAGGTCCTTGGCGGCGCTGGTGACGCCGAGAATGCCATTGGCCGCCTCGAGGGTTTCGAAGCCTTCAAAGTGCAGGAGCCGGGCCATTTGGTGGCGCAGGGTGTGGTCGTCTTCGATGATCAATATTCGGTGCATAAATCAATTAAGGTTCAGTCATGGGCGGGGGTGGCGCCGGGGCGGGGGTGGAATTGGGACCGGGTGGCGGGAGGGCCCCGGCAACGGCAGGCGGGACGACCGCCGCCGCTGGCCCGAGGGGCAGCCAGACGCAGACGGTGGTGCCTTTGCCTTCCTTGCTCTCAACGCGGACAATGCCCCGGTGCAAGTCCACGAATTGCTTCACGATGGCCAGGCCCATGCCGGAGCCGGGGCGGTTGCCGACGTTGGGGGCGCGGTGAAAGGTGTGGAAGAGTTTGGGGAGGTCGGCCTCGGGAATGCCGATGCCGGAATCGGTGATCTTAAGCTGGAGCTGATCTTCCGGGGAAGTTTCCGGCAGGTCCGGAGACGGGGTGCGGCCGGCCAGTCGTCGGGCCGTGAACGTCACGGTTTGGCCCTCGCCGGAATACTTGACGGCGTTGCTGAGCAGGTTGCCCAGGATGTGACGGAGGATTCGCTCATCCAGAAAGACCTCGCGCACCGCCGGGTCAATGGTGCATTCAATCAGGCGGAGGGGGCTGAGGGCGTGCTGGACTTCCGGGATTAACTCCCGGCAGAAGAGTTCCAGGTTCAGGCGGGCCGGCTGGCACTTCAGACCGCCGCTCTGGACTTGCTCGTGGACGAGGAAATCCTCCATCATGGCGGTCATGCGGCCGACGGCGTTCTGGATGTCCCGGGTGTGGGCGGCGCGTTCTTCGGCGCTCATGCCCTCCGCATAATCACTGAGCAAGAAGGCGGCCATGTTAATGGCGCTCAGGGGGGTGCGGAACTCGTGCGAGACCAGGCTGACGAAGCGGCTTTTGACCTGGCTGAGGGCATGCTCGCGCTCCAGTTCCAGACGGACGCCCTCCTCCTCCTCCTTGAGTTGGGCCAGTTGTTGGGCGGAGTGCTTCTGGTCGGTGATGTCGCTGGCAATGCCGGCGATGCGAACCAATTTGCCCTGCTCGTCAAGGACTTGAAAACCGCGGTCATGAATCCAGCGGACTGAGCCGTCCGGCCGGGCAATTCGATATTCCACGCTCACCGCCGCCTCGCCGTTCATGAGGGAGGCGAAAGCAGCAAAGACCCGGTCACGTTCCCCGGGCAGGATGGCTTCGACCCACTGATGCGGATGGGCATACAAACTCTCCCGCGAAAGGCCCCAAATTATTTCATAACCCGCACTGACATAGTGGATGGCTTTCAAGTCCGGGGACGTTATCCAGAAGACATCGGCGATGTTGTCGGCCAACTGGCGGAATTTTTCCTCGCTTTCGCGCAGGGCGGTTTCCGCCTGTTTGCGCTCGGTGATGTCCTGCACCACGGACATGAGGTGATCCACCAAACCATCGGCCCGGCGCACGCATTTCACCGAGATGGTGGCAAACACAATCCGACCGTCCTTGCGGATATACCGCTTGTCCATCGAATAGCCGTCACACTCGCCGGCGAGCACACGGTTAAGATTGGCGATTTCGTCCACCAAATCATCCGCGAGGGTGTAGTCGGACCAGGACATTTTCAGCAATTCCTCCCGGGTGTAGCCGAGCATCTGGCAAAAGTGGTCGTTCAAATCGAGGCTGCCCCTGGCCAGCGACGAGATGGAGCTGATGGTCATGCCGACGGCTCCGAGCTCGAAATAGCCGCGAAAACGCGCCTCACTCTGGCTCAGCAACTGTTCGGTCCGCTTGCGTTCAGTGATGTCCCGGGCAATGCCGGCGATGCGAACCAATTTGCCCTGCTCATCCCGGACTCGAAAGCCCCGGTCATGAATCCAGCGGACGGCCCCGTCCGGCCGGGCGATTTGATATTCCACGCTCACGGTGGCTTCGCCGTTGAGGAGGGCGGCGAAGGCGGCGGCGGCCCGCTCGCGGTCGGCGGGAAGGATGGCCTGGACCCACTGTTCAGGATCAGCATACAATTGTTCCCGCGAGCGGCCCCACACCGCCTCATAGCCGGCGCTGACGTAGAGCATGGTGTTCAAGTCCGGCGACGTCATCCAGAAGACATCGGCAATGTTGTCGGCCAACTGGCGGAATTTCTCCTCGCTTTCGCGCAGGGCGGTTTCCGTCTGCCGGCGGTCGGTGATGTCGTGAATGACGCCGACCAGGAACAATTCGCCGTGATCGTTACGATGGAGGTTTTTGCGGGTGACGATGGTGTGGATCCGCCCGTCGGCGTCGGTGAGGGATTCCTCATGGATGCTTTCGATTCCGGTGGTGAAGATCTGTTCGTCGCGGGCCCAAAACACCTCCGACTCTTCCTTGGGAAAGAAGTCCCAGTCCGTTCGTCCGAGGAGATCCTGGCGCTGGCGGTGCAGCAAGTGGCAAAGGGCGGAATTCACGACGGCGAAACGGTGCTGTTGATCCTTGACGAAGATGGGATCGCCGACGGTTTCAATGATGCGGTCGTTGAACTGCTTGGATTCGGCCAGTTCCTGCGCCGCGCGCTGGCGCTCGGTGATGTCGCGGGCGATGCCGGCAATGCCGGTCAGTTTGCCGTCGTCACCAAAAATGGGGGAGCGGATGATTTCAAACCAGTGGGTTTTGCCTTCGGGATCAGTCATGCTCTCCTCGCTGCAAGCGGATTTTCCGGAAAGGAGGACCTGCTGGTCTTGTTTGACAAATTCCGTGGCGTACTGGGGCGCGAGTTCGGCAGTGGTGTGGCCGGCGGCCTTTTCCAGGGTGTGGCCAAACACTCCCGCCCTCAATCTCATGGATTTGTTGACGGCCAGAAACCGTCCCTGCTGATCCTTCAACCAGGCGGGATCGGGAATGTTGTCGAGAATCTCATTTTGGAGGTGCTCGCTTTGACGGAGGGCGGCCTCCAACTGTTTGTTTTGGGTAATGTCATGGAGTGTGCCCACGAGGAACATTTCCCCCGTCTCGTTGCGGTACAGGTTGCGGCGGGTCAGGATGGTGTGGGCGTGGCCGGCGGCGTCCGTAATGCGTTCCTCATGGACGCTTTCTTTTCCAGTTTGAAAGACCAAGTCATCCATGGCCAGCAACGCGTCCGCCTCCGCCTGGGGAAGGACGTCATGGAGGGTTTTTCCGAGGAGTTCCTGGCGCTGGCGGCCCAGCAGGTCGCAATTGGCGCCATTCATCTCCACCCAGCGGTGCTGCCGGTCGAGGACGTAAATGGGCTCGCCGACGGTGTTGATGATCCGGTCGAGGAAGTTTTTGGAATCCACGAGCTTTTGCACGGCCAATTTGCGTTCCGTAATGTCGTGAATCACGCCGACCAGGAACAACTCCCCGTGTTCATTACGATGCAGGTTTTTGCGGGTGACGATGGTGTGAACCCGTCCGTCGGCGTCGGTGAGGGTTTCCTCATGGATGCTCTCGGTTCCGGTGTTGAAGATTTGTTCGTCCCGGGCCCAAAACTTTTCCACCTCCTCTTTGGGAAAGAAGTCCCGATCCGTTTGTCCGAGGAGGTCCTGGCGCCGCCGGTGCACCATGTTGCAAAGGGAGGTGTTCACCACGGCAAAGCGGTGCTGATGATCCTTGACAAAGATGGGGTCGCCGACGGTCTCAATGATCCGGTCGAGGAACTGCTTGGCTTCAGCCAGTTCCAGCGCGGCCTGCTTGCCGGTGGTGATGTCCTCGATTACGGCAATAAAATGGGTGATGTTTCCGTCGGCGTCGCGGACGGGGGAAATGGAGGCGGATTCCCAGTACAAGACCCCGTTTTTTTTCCGGTTGTGGGATTCGCCATGCCATTCCACGCCGGCTTTGATGGCGGCCCACATTTGCTGGTAATTTTCGACGGGCAGGTCACCGGAATTGAGCAAGCCGGGGGTTTTCCCGAGCACCTCCGCAAAGTCGTACCCGGTGACCTGGCAGAATTTGGGATTGACGTATTCGATGCGGCCCTGGGCGTCGGTGATCAGGACGGAGACGGGGCTTTGCTCGACGGCGCGGGAGAACTGGCGCAACCTGGACTCGGCCTGCCTGCGTGCGGTGATGTCCTGCACCACCCCGTGAATGGATTCGACCGTTCCATTAACCGAGATGGGGGCGGCCATGGTGTGAACCCAGCGCACACCGCCAGCGGGCAGGCAAACGCGGTGCTCGAAATCCAGGGCGGCCTGTTTGTCCAGCATTTGCTGTATGCTGGCGTGGACGAGGATGCGATCATCCGGATGCACCCGCTCGATCCATTTGTCCTGGGGCAGGGAGGTTTGGACAGGCAGTCCAAAGATCAGGCAGAACTCGGGGGTGACGAGAATCCGGTGGTCCCGGAGCAGATGTTCGAAAACGCCCAGACCGGCGGCGGTGAGCGCCAGACGCAGGCGTTGTTCGCGCGCCCGCAAATCGCCTGCGGAAGGGCGTTCCGGGCGGGGAACAATCCTGGCGAACCCCTGTCGCAGGAGGGCCCGCAGGCGGCGCAATGGGTGGATGAGGGGGAAGGCGGGCATCAGAAGAGATCCACGTTGTCGCCCAGACCGGAATCGGGGGCGGGAGGCTCGGCTGCGGCTGCGGTCAGAGGGGCGGCGGGCAGGGTGGCTTCGCTGACGGGCAGGGCCACCGGGACGGCGGCGCTGGGCGGGGCGGCCGGTGGTTCGTCGAACATTTCCACCGCCGTCACCGCGGCGGACACCGGTTCCCCAGGCGTCTGCAAGGCGGCGACGTGGGCGTTCTGTTCAGACGCCATGGTGTAGTTGGCCTTGAGCCGGTCCAGTTTGCGGGCGGCGGCGGAGTGGTGGGCGGGATCGGTGCTGCCAGCGGCCCCCCAGGCCACCAGTTCGTGAAAAAAGCCAAGGGAACAGGCGCTGGTGGCGGCGACGGTTTCCGGAAACCGGACGTGGTCCAGAACGTCGCCGACGGCGTGGGCGAATTTTTCCTGTTGCCGGCTGACGTCTTGAATCAGGATGGGAATGGCGGTTTCCAAGTCGGAGAGTTTTTCCCGGGACCGGGCGGATTCATCGGCCAGGACTTTTTCCTCGGCCCGGGCCATGAGTTGAAAATCCTCCAACCGCTGGTGGAGATTGTCAATCATGGCGGCGGTGTGATGGAGATCATTGCGCATCTGCTCGACGTGCTGGATGACGTCTTCGGAGATGAGGCGCACGCGGCCGGCGAGGACTTCCAAGGTGGAGCCGTCGGGGGCATGGATGGCGAAGACCTGGGCGTTCAATCCGGCGTGGCGGACATCCCCGGCCAGGGTGGTGGCCTTGCCGGTGCAATCCACGAAACTGGCCTGCAAGGGTTTGAAGGCGGCGAGAATGACGCCGATTTTCTCAACCGCCTGGTGGACGACGTCCAGAATGCCGGTGGTGCCGGACTGGCACTGGTTGGAAATGCGGGCATCCAGGGCGGTGGCCCCGACGCGGACCACGGCCCCGGCGGCGGCGTCGGCCTCGGTGCGGAGGCCGTGAATGCCGGTTTTGATGCTGGCGGCGGCGTCATTGAGTTCGTTGAAGACGCTTTGGACTTGCTGCAACTGAATCTGGCCGGCCTGCCAGATAAAATGACGCTCCTCGGCGGCGGCGGTGACGTCCTCCGGCCGGAGCGCGTGGAGATGACCGCTCATCTCAGCCATGGCTTCGCCGACGTGCTCGATTTTCTGGCGCGTGATGTCATGGCATTGCTGGGCCATGACGATGGTCCCGATGTGGCGGTTGACGGTCTCGTTGAGCCGGGCGAGATCGGACGTGCCGGCCTGGCAGCGGTCGAGCGATTCGCTCAGGGCGTGCAACTGTTCCCGGCTGGCCTTCAGAGTAGTGGAGATCTGCTCGCGATGGAGCTGGATGGAGTTGAAGATTTGCCCGATGAGGTTGCGGGCGATTTGTTCGCTGGCGGCGATTTCCTCAAACTGGCGTTCCATCGTGCGGCGGACTTCGTCCACCGTCTTATTCACGCTGGCGGCGAGAGTGAAGAACGCCTGCTGGACCTCCACGGGGTGGCGGCTGGCTTCGATGCGGAAGGACAGGGTGATGAAGTTGAGCGGCAACAGGACGCGCATGAGCGCATCGTGCTGACGGGAAAGCCGGACGAGCTGCTGTTGCAATTCGCTGAAGGTAGCGAAAACGTGGTCGTATTGCTCGTAACTGGCCAGCACGAGATCCTCGGATTTTTTGAGGAGGTGAAAGGCGAACTGGACGGCGGCATCCTCCGAGTGGCCGAGCGTCAAATCGGAAAGGGTCCGGCATTTTTGACGGATGTCGCCCAGTTGGGCGGCCAGCCGGCTGAGTCCCTCGCCGGTGTCCAGAAATTCCAGCTCCATGGTGCCGACCAGGGAAAGCAACCGGTTTTTCTCCTCTTCCAACCGGCCGGCCCAAACGTGCGTTTCGGGGGGAGAGCGGCGGCCCCGGCGGGGTTGCGCGAATGAGCAGGCGCGCGCGACGAGGCGACGACCGTGCGTGAGCAAGGCCCGGATTTTCTCGCGGGCTTCCCCTTTGGAATTGGTTTGACCATCCATTGTCATGCGATGGACAACCTCCGGCCTGTGAATTTCATGATGTCAAGTTACGGTGTCATCGGCCAAACGCACCGCAACTTAAACGAAGATTAGATTAAAGCCGGCAGCCAGAGCACCGATGACAGTCGTACAGTGGATGATTCGTCTATTTATGGGTAAATGCATTATATCGGTGGATGATTCCGCCACCATGCGAAAGATGGTCGCTTTTACTTTGAAGTCCGCTGGCTATGAAGTGGTGGAGGCCTGTGATGGCCTGGAGGCATTGAAAATCCTGAAAGCGCGTCCAGTGGACATGGTGCTTTCCGACATCCACATGCCCAACCTGGATGGCATCGGCTTCACCCGCCAGCTCCGCAGCCAGCCCGGATACAGCCGCACGCCGATCATTCTCCTGACCACGGAATCAGATCCCGCCAAAAAATCGGAAGGCCGCTCGGCGGGTGCGACCGGCTGGATGGTCAAACCCTTTTCCCCGGAGCAACTGCTCGCCGTCGTCGCCAAAGTCCTGCCGTCATAACTTAATCCCCCACGCCATGGCCCTTAATAACGAAGCCCTCCAACAGCAGCTCATCAAAGACCTGATTATTGAAAGCAATGAGGGTCTGGACCGGCTGGACCGTGAATTGCTCGCCTTGGAAAAAGGGCAGGGCCAGCCGGACACCCTCAACATCATCTTTCGCGTCATCCACACCATCAAGGGCACGGCCGGGTGCATTGGGTTGGGCAAAATCGAGTCGGTGGCGCATGTGGGCGAGAATCTCTTCAGCCTGTTGCGGGAGGAGAAGCTGAGGATCAGTCCGCCCATGATCGCGGCCCTGCTGGAGTATTCCGACGCCCTCAAGGAAATGATGCGCAGCCTCGAGGAGACCGGCCGGGAGGGCGGCCGGGATTATTCCGTGCTGCTGGAGAAACTCCGCGTGCTGCAGACCGCTCCGCCGGCCAGGGCCGAAGCCATCGTGCCGGAACCGAAGAGCTGGGGTCTGTACGACGATGAACCGGCGGGGGGCGCCCCCGCGACGCCCGAAACCGCCGCGCCCGTGGCGGCCGGGCCGGCTGTGGCGCCGGTGGCGGAAACCGCCGCGCCGGCCACCCCGGAAAAAGCCGCGGCGGCGGAAGCCCCCGTGGCCCGCTCCGGCCCCTCGGTTTCGGACACCGCCATCCGCGTGGAGGTCGGGCAGTTGGACAAATTGATGAACCTGGTCGGCGAACTGGTGCTGGCGCGCAATCAGATTCTTCAGTTCACCAGCGAATCGAAGGAGCCCACGCTGCTCAATGCGTCCCAGCGGCTGAACATCATCACCACCGAATTGCAGGAAAGCGTGATGAAGACGCGCATGCAGCCGATTGAAAACATCTGGGCCAAGTTTCCGCGCATCGTGCGCGATGTGGCCTGTGACCTGGGCAAGCGCGTCCGGCTGGTCATGGAGGGGAATGAGACAGAACTGGACCGCACCATCATCGAGGCCATCAAGGATCCGCTGCTGCACATCATCCGCAACTCGATGGACCACGGTTTTGAGAAGCCGGAGATCCGCGTGGCGGCGGGCAAGCCCGCCGAAGGGCTGCTCTTGCTGCGCGCGTTTCATGAGGGCGGGCAGGTCAATATCGAGATCATGGACGACGGCGGCGGCATTAATGTCGGGCGCGTCAAGCAAAAGGCGGTCGAAAAAGGGATCGTGACCATGGAGGCCGCCGGCCGGATGAGCGACCGCGAGGTGTTCAACCTGATTTTCCTGCCGGGTTTTTCGACGGCCGAAAAAGTCACCAACGTCTCCGGGCGCGGGGTCGGCATGGATGTGGTGAAGACGAACATAGAGAAAATCGGCGGTTCGGTGGACATTTTGAGCAAGACCGGGCAGGGGACGACCCTGAAGATCAAGATTCCGCTGACGCTGGCGATTATTCCCGCGCTGATCGTGACCAGCGGCGGCGAACGGTTTGCCATCCCGCAGGTGAGCCTGCTGGAATTGGTGCAGTTGGAGGGGGAACAGGCGCGCAAGCACATTGAATTGCTGTATGGCTCGGCGGTCTACCGTTTGCGCGGCCAGTTGCTGCCGCTGATCTATTTGAACCGCGAGCTCAAGCTCGACCAGGGCGCGGCCGTGAAAAATTCCGAGGCCGTGCAGATTGTGGTGGTCCAGGCGGACGGGCGGCAGTTCGGCATGATCGTGGATGAGATCAACGACACGGAGGAAATCGTCGTGAAGCCGCTGAGCAAGCAACTCAAGGGCATCGCCTGTTTTGCCGGCGCGACCATCATGGGCGACGGCCGGGTGGCGCTGATTCTGGATGTGATGGGGCTGGCGCAGTATGCCAAAGTGATCTCGGAAGTGCATGACCGGGCGCTGGGCGACCAGGCGAAAAAGGCCGAGCAGGCGGGCGCCAGGCAATCGTTCCTCGTGTTCGACGCGGGCACGAATGCGCACATGGCCATTGCGCTCTCGTCGGTCGCGCGCCTGGAGGAGTTTCCCCGCCGGCTGGTGGAACGGGCCGGCGGCCAGGAGGTGGTGCAGTATCGCGGTCAGATCTTGCCGCTCATCCACGTGGGCTCATTTTTGCCGGGCGGCGGGGCGGCGGCGGCGCAGGACCCCATGCAGGTGGTGGTGTATACCGAACAGGGCCGCAGCGTGGGCCTGGTGGTGGAGCACATCTGCGATATTGTGGAGGAAAACCTCAAGATCCGGCGCGACCAGCGCCGCGCCGGCATCGCGGGTTCGGCGGTCATTCAGGACAAGGTGACCGACCTGCTTGACGTGCCGGGGATCATCCGCGCCGCGAACACTGATTTTTACACGGAAACGAAAGAGCAACCATGAGCCAGACTTCGAAGCAATTTTGCACGTTTTTTTTGAACGACCTCTTCTTCGGGGTCGAGGTGTTGGAGGTGCAGGAGGTGTTGCGCTGCCAGCCCATGACGCGGGTGCCGCTCGCGCCGCCCACCGTGCGCGGCCTCATCAACCTGCGCGGCCAGATTGTGACGGCGCTGGATTTGCGCCACCGCCTTGAATTGCCCGAGCGCGCCGCCGGCAGCCAGCCGATGAACGTGGTCGTCCGCAGCGATGACGGCGCCGTCAGCCTGCTGGTGGACGAGATCGGCGACGTCGTTGAAATCGAGGACGATGTGTTCGAGCACCCGCCGGAGACCCTCCGGGGCGTGGCTCGAGAACTCATCAAGGGTGTGTATAAATTGAAGGACCGGCTGTTGCTGGTGCTGGACACCGAGCGCACCCTGAACCTGACCGGCACCGCCGCCCTCACCAACGATCAAAACAACTGAACCGGCCTTCCGCCGCGAATCCTTTAACCGTACTTTAACAATCACCGCAGCCCCCCAATTATCTACCACCATATGAAATCCATTATTCCCCCGCTCACCCAGGTCGGCAACGGCCGCCAGGTTCAACCCGGCAAAACCCACAACGGTACTCACAAGCCCCGCGCCGGGGAACCGAATGCAGAACTGCTTGAATTGCGCAATGTGTTTTCGGCGATCAACCAAACCCAGGCCCTGATCGAGTTCGATCTGGCCGGCATGATCCTGACGGCCAACGACCTGTTCCTGCAGATGTCCGGGTATCAGCTCGAAGAAATTCAAGGCCGGCATCACAGCCTGTTTGTGCCCTCCGCCGTGACTGCCAGCGCCGAATACAAGCAGTTCTGGCGCGACTTGAACGACGGGAAATCCCAGGCGTCCGAGTGCAAGCATATCCTGGGCAAGGGCGGCCGGGAGTACTGGATTCAAGCCAGCTATAACCTGGTCCTCAACCAGGCCGGGAAACCCATCAAAGTGGTGGAATTTGCCACCGACGTTACCGAAGCCCAGTTGCAAAAAGCCGATGCCCAGGGCCAAATTACCGCCATCAACAAGGCGCAGGCGGTGATTGAATTTAATCTGGACGGCACGGTCATCACGGCCAATGACAATTTTCTGAAGGTGCTGGGTTATTCCCTGGCGGAGATCAAAGGCCAGCATCACAGCCTGTTTGTGGATCCGGCCTATCGGGCCAGCGCCGAATACAAGCAGTTCTGGCGCGATCTGAACGACGGCAAATTTCAGGCCGCCGAATACAAGCGCATCGGCAAGGGCGGCAAGGAAGTCTGGATCCAGGCCAGTTATAATCCGATCTTCGACCTGGCCGGCAAGCCGTTTAAAGTGGTGAAGTTTGCCACGGATGTCACCGCCACGAAACTGCAAAACGCCGACTTTGAGGGTCAATTGCAGGCCATTGGCAAAGGGCAGGCGGTCATCGAATTCAATCTGGACGGCACGGTCATCACCGCCAATGAGAACTTTCTCACGGCGATGGGCTACCGGTTGGAGGAAATCAAGGGCCAGCATCACAGCCTGTTTGTGGACCCGGCTTACCGGGCCAGCTCCGAGTACCGGCAGTTCTGGCGGGACCTGAATGACGGCAAATACCAGGCCGCCGAATACAAGCGGATCGGCAAGGGCGGTCGGGAAGTCTGGCTGCAGGCCAGTTACAACCCGATCTTCGACCTCAATGGCAAGCCGTTCAAGGTGGTGAAATATGCCACCAATATTTCCGAGGCCAAAGTCGTCGCCATCAACAGCCAGCGCCAGATCGAAGAACTCAATCGCACCCAGGCGGTGGTCGAGTTCACCAACGAGGGTGTCTGTTTGACCGCCAATGATAATTTTTGCAATGCCATGGGCTACCGCCTGGAGGAGATCAAAGGCAAGCACCACAGCACCTTTGTGGACCCGGTCTACCGTGACAGCGCCGATTACCGGCAGTTCTGGCGCGATTTGAACGATGGCAAATTCCAAACCGCCGATTTTAAACGCATCGGCAAAGGCGGCCGGGAAGTCTGGCTGCAAGCCACCTATAATCCGTTGTTTGACATCAACGGCAAGGTCAACAAAGTCGTGAAGTTCGCCACGGACATCACCACCCGCAAAGTGGCCGAAGCCAATCTGAAAGTGACCATCGCCTCGGTGTCCGAAAACGCCCAGGCCCTGTCCTCCGCGTCCGAGGAACTCACGGCCGTCAGCCAGCAGATGAGCTCCAATTCCGAGGAGACCGCCACCCAGGCCAATGTCGTCGCCGCCGCGTCCGAACAGGTGACCAAGAACGTCACCACCGTCGCCGCCAGCGCCGAGGAGATGAGCGCCTCCATCAAGGAGATCGCCAAAAACGCCAACGACGCCGCCAAGGTGGCCACCGACGCCGTCAAGGCCGCCAGCGACACCAACAAGACCGTGGCGAAACTCGGCGAAAGCAGCATCGAGATCGGCAAGGTCATCAAGGTCATCACCTCCATCGCGCAGCAGACCAACCTGCTGGCGCTCAACGCCACCATCGAGGCCGCCCGCGCCGGCGAGGCCGGCAAGGGGTTTGCCGTGGTTGCCAACGAGGTCAAGGAGCTGGCCAAGCAAACCGCCACCGCCACCGAGGACATCAGCGGGAAAATTGAGGCGATTCAAAACGACACCAAGGGCGCGGTCGTGGCCATTGACCAGATCGGCAAGATCATCAACCAGATCAACGACATCCAGAACACCATCGCCAGCGCGGTGGAGGAACAGACCGCCACCACCAACGAGATCGCCCGCAACGCCTCCGAGGCCGCCAAGGGCAGCACCGAAATCTCCAAAAACATCACCAGCGTCTCCACCGCCGCCAAAAATACAACTGAAGGGGCCAACAACACCCTGAGCGCCGCCACCGAACTGGCCAAGCTCGCCACCTCCCTCAAGCGCACGGTGGACATGGCGAAAGTCTAACCTGATTCCTTCCAAACTCCCTCAACGGCCCAGCCATGAAGATGCTCATTGTGGATGATTCAAAGGCCATGCGGAACTTTCTGCAAGGCATTGCCGCTGAGTTGTCGTTCCAGACCGAGGCGGCTGGGGATGGCCGTGAGGGTTTGAACAAACTCATCAACAACGATCCCCGGGATCCCTTTGCCGTGGCGCTGGTGGATTGGGAAATGCCGGTCATGAACGGCCTGGAACTGGTCCAAACCGTCCGGCGCAACCGGGAGTTCAATTCCCTCAAGTTGATGATGGTGACCACCCAGAACGCCCTGGAAAATGTCACCGCCGCCTTGCAGGCGGGGGCGGATGATTACCTCATGAAGCCGGTCACCAAGGAATTACTCGAGGAGAAACTCCAAATTCTCGGGATGATCTGAAAGTCTTTCCATGCCAAAAATACGTGTATTGGTGGTGGATGATGCGGTGGTGATGCGCAAGCTCATCAGTGAGGCTCTGACCCGGGACCCGGATATCGAAATCGTCGGCATCGCGGCCAATGGCGGCATTGCCCTGCAAAAAATCACCCAGGTCAACCCGGACGTCATCACTCTGGATGTGGAGATGCCGGAGATGGATGGCATCGCCACCCTGCGGGCCCTGCGCAAGACCCACCCCAAACTGCCGGTGATTATGTTCAGCACCCTCACTTCCCGGGGGGCCGCCACCACGCTGGACGCCCTGTCCGCCGGGGCCACGGATTATGTGGCCAAACCCGCCAATGTCGGCAGTGTCACCGAATGCATCGAACGGTTGCAGAATGACCTCGTCACCAAGATCAAGGTCCACTGCCACCATGCCGGTGCCGCCCGCTGGTCCGGTCCGTTGAAAAGTGCGGCCGTTCCGCCCCATGTCTTTCCCTCCCGGCGCGCCGAATACAACCAGCCGGAAGTCGTCTGCCTGGGAACCTCCACCGGCGGACCGAATGCGCTGGCGGACGTCTTTAAGGGAATTCCGGCTGAATTCCCGTTGCCGATCCTCATGGTGCAGCACATGCCGCCGGTCTTCACCGCCTTGCTGGCCGAACGACTCACCGCCCTCGGCGGGGTCAAAGTTCACGAAGGGACCGAAGGACGCCGGATCGAACCCGGACACGCCTACCTTGCCCCGGGCGGAAAACACATGGAAGCGCGACGGATGGGATTGAATCTCTTTTTGCATTTGCAGGAGGAACCGCCGGAAAACTCCTGCCGCCCATCGGTGGACGTGTTGTTCCGCAGTGTGGTGGAGGCTTACGGGGCCAAAATTCTCGGGGTGGTGATGACCGGCATGGGCCAGGATGGTTTGCATGGCTGCGAATGGATCCGGGAACGGGGCGGCCAGGTGATTGTTCAGGACGAAGCCAGCAGCGTGGTCTGGGGCATGCCCGGTTATGTGGCGCAGGCGGGCTTGGCGGATAAAATTGTCCCGCTCAACCAGATCTCGGGGGAAATCGTCCGGCGGACCCGGGTCTTTTCGCCCGCCCGGTTCGGCTGCCAAGGGATTTCATGAGGGTTTCCAAAGCCGACTTTGCCTATATCGCTGAACTGGCCCAAAGCCAGGCCGCCATTGTTCTGGAGCCGGGCAAGGAGTATCTGGTCGAAAACCGGCTGACCCCGCTCGCCCGGCAGGAGGGCTTTGCCTCCTTGGAAGAATTCATCGCCCGGTTGCGTTCCGAAACCGTCATCAACGGGCTGCACCATAAAAGCATTGACGCCCTCACCACCAACGAGACCTCGTTCTTCCGCGATTTTCAGCCCTTTGAATCCCTCCGCAAACACATCCTGCCCCGGTTGATTGAGCAGCGTGCGGAGGCCCGGCAGCTCACCTTGTGGTGCGCCGCCTGTTCCACCGGCCAGGAACCCTATTCGCTGGCCATGCTAATCGCAGAGCATTTTCCCCAACTCAAGGACTGGCGGGTCTCCATTTTGGCCACCGACCTTTCCGCCACCGTCCTGAAGGTTGCCAAGGCCGGACACTACTCGCAATTTGAAGTCAACCGCGGCCTTCCGGCCGCCTATCTCGTCAAATATTTTACAAAACACGGGGATCGTTGGCACATCAAGCCGGAGCTGAAAAAGAGCATCCACTTCCAAGCCCTGAACCTCGTCCAACCCTGGCCGGTCTTGCCTCCCTTCGACCTCGTCTTCATTCGCAATGTGATGATCTATTTTGATGTCGAAACCAAAAAGATGATCCTCAAGCGCATCCGCAACTGCCTGCTGCCCCACGGCCATCTCTTTTTGGGCGCCGCCGAGACCACCATCAACCTCGATCCCGAATACCAACCCGTCACCTTTGACCGGGCCGTGGTCTACAGCCTGCGAAAACCGGAGCCGCCGACTGTCGGCTGACCCAGCCGCGACCAGAGCGCAAACTGGCGCTTCACCCCCTTGGGCAACCCAAAAAACACGGATTGTTTTTACTCGAACAGCACACAAACCGGAGCCCCCACCGTGGCGGTTTGGCCGGTGGCGGACAACCGGCCGGTTTCGGCATCAATCTTGAGCACGGCGATTTTGTTGTCCTGCTGCCCGCCCACGAGGAGCCAGTGGCCGGCGGGGTCCAGGCCAAAACCCCGGGGAACTTTGACTTGCGCCGGAGCGTCCTGCAACCAGGTGAGCGTTCCTTCCGCACCGATGGCAAAGACCGCAATGGTGCCGCAGCCCCGGTTGGAGACGTACAGCCACCGACCGGAGGGATGACAGAAGATTTCCGCCGTGGTCACGCCAGTGGTCGCCGCTCCGGGCGGAAGGGTTGGAATTGTTTGGAGGGGGGTCAGGGCGCCGCTGACCGGGTTGCGGGCGAAGGTCGTGACGTTGAGGCCCATCTCGCCGTTGACGTAGGCGAACCGACCGTCGGGAGACAACGCCAGGTGCCGTGGTCCGCTGCCGGGCGGGACGGTGACGGACGGCGGGTTGGCCGGGGTCAGCGTGCCGGCCGCGGCATCAAAGTCGTACACCCAAACATGGTCGGTCCCCAAATCGCAGGCATAAACGTGACGATTCAGGGGGTCCGCATACATGGAATGCAGGTGGGGCTGGGTCTGCTGCCAGCGATTCGGACCCTTGCCAGTGAGTTGCCGGAAAGCGGTTCGCCGGTCGAGGGAGCCATCCGGCTTGGTTTGGAAGGCGGACACTGTGCCGGACCCGTAACTCGCCAAAAACACGGTGTGACCCGTGGCATCCACCGAAACGTGGCAGCCGACGCTGCCGGAGGGAAGTTCATTTAATGGAGTCAAATGGCCGTCCCGGGTGGTGTGGAAGGCGGCCACGGTGCCGTTGGAATTCGCCGTGAGCGCATAGAGAAACCGGCGGTCCGGCGACAAGGCGATAAAGCTGGGGCTTTTGGTCCGGGCGGCCAACTCCAGCGGACTGATCTGTCCGGTGCGGGTGTCCAGGGTGCCGGTGTAAATGCCCTGACTCAAGGGGCTGTCGGTATAGGTGCCAAGATAAAACCGGGCCGGCCCCCCCGGAGCCGAACCGGCGATGAGGAGCCAGAGCAGGACACCCAGGCATTTCATGTTAAGTTTGCCTGATGTTTTGTATTTGCGTTGGTCAGAAAAGCCGTTAACATCAGCGCCCGATGAACTTTGTTCTCGCATTATTGTGTTTTGTGGGGTTCGCCTTCGTTTTGGGCTGGGGCATTGTGCTGCTGATGTCGGGCACGCCCTGGTTGTTTGCGGCGGCGCTGTTGGTGTTCCTTGGCGCCTTTGCCAAATTCGGTTGCCTTTCCCACTAAAAGTCCCAGTTTGCCGCCACCTATTTCGCCGGGACGACAAACTTTTGTTGCATGGCGGTTTGGATTTGTGGCCAGGTGTCGCAGTCGGAGGTTTTGGTGGCCGCCGCCACGCCGGTGGCATAGGCGGTGGAAACCGAGGTTCCCTGCATCACCCAGGGCTGGTTTCCCAGGTAGATGACTCCCGTTCCCGGCAGCGCCATGTCTATGAAACTGCCATAATTGGCATACGAGGCAAGCTGACCTGATTGCACGGCCGTAACCGCATTGACGCCGGCGATGGCGGCCGGATAGGTGGGGGTGTTGACGGGTTCATTGCCCGCCGCCGCAAAAAACTCCACATTGTTTGCTTCCTCTTGTTGAACCACGCTGTCCAACACCGCACTATCGGCAGAACTGCCCAGACTTAGATTAATAAGGTTGGCACCATTATTCACAGCCAATATAATACCGTTGGCGACATCATAACTGGTGGTGGTGGGGTTGGAGCCATAGACATCCACAGGCAAAATCTTTACCGAAGTACTTTCGCCTGAGGTCTGGACCGAAGTGCCGCCGCCAGAGTTCTTGAGCGTATTGGCGATAGCGCTCAAAATGTTCTGCGCCATGCCAGTGCCATGAGTTGGGGTGGTGGTGCTGGGAGTCGTGGTGCCATCCATCACGGTAAGCTGGGGCAGGACAAAGGGGGATACCGTCGCAGGGAGTGCCTGCGGCTGGATGGGGGTGTCAATCAATCCCACCAATACCTGGCAGGGACTGTCCGGCGTGGTGGGGTCCAGCGTCAGAGTGGGCTGGGCGGGAAGCGCCATGCCGGCGGGCACGGGGTTGGCGGTCGGCGGCGGGTCAAAATAATAATTGTAATCCACGGTTTCCACGTCGGGATTGGTTTGAAGCTGGCCCAGGGCGGCGTCGGTGGTGGCGGCATCGGGAAATTGCAGGAGGTAGATGCCCAGTTTGTCATTGCGCTTGATCACCGTGGCCCCGACCAGTTTGGCCAGGGCGTCAATGTTGGCCCCCGGTTTGAGCTTCACCATCAGTTCGTTGGGCACATGTGCGGGGGTCTTTTTGACGAGCACCGGTTTGGTGGCATTACTCATGGTGGTGCGGAAAATATAGAGACAGGTCGGCCCGTTGGTCTGGGGCACGAGCGCGAAATTCAGGTCGCCCAAAACCCTTTTCAAGGCCTCCCCCGAAGGCAGGTTCTTGAATTTGGTGGAGACGGTGGTATCCGTGCCGGGTTCGATGAAGATGTGCCAGCCGGTCTTGTGCGCCAGATCCTCGAGGAACGGCCACAAGGCCACGCCCTGCAGGTCGGCATCCACCCGGTCGGTGGCGCCGTTCCAGACGAGGGAATTGACCGCCCACGCCGGAAGGGTTAGCAAGACCAAGACCGCCATCCAGCCCATCAGTCGTTGGTATGTTCGCATCATGATATGAGTTCTGGTTAATTGGACAGTGGAACCGGGGTTTTGGTCAATCTAATTTTACAGGTTCCTGAACGATGGCGGAGCGGCCGGAGTGGACCGGAAAGATCAAACATATCTGGACATGCCTGGACTGAGTTGGACTCAGTTTGGATTGCTGTATAAAAAGAGACAGTTGAAGTTTGGGGCGGAGATTTTTTTAAACCGTGTTTTTGTGAGTTTTAAGGGTTTTAACTGTTTTGGTGCCTGAGTTTGGTCAAACCGCAGGTGAAGAGGTTTGACCTGGTTTGACCGCCGCCGCCGGGTCAGGGGACCCGGCCTGCAGGCTGGTGAGCGGTCTGCGGGTTGGGACACCCGCGATACGGCAGACTTGGAAGTCTGCGGCACGAAGAAACCGCCTCCTCCCCGCTTTCCAGCGGGATATGTCAAAGAGCCACGGATGGCATCAAGTCATCCGCCTCCGCCGCGGCTGCGGCGGACAGGTCCGCCGGGGGATGGGGATGGGGATGGGGCCGTGGCCTGAAATCCACTCGGCAACCGTCCTTCATCCTCCTTAACCGCCGTTGGCCGGACCCGGAAAAAACAAACCGGTCACGGCCAGCCGCATTAACCTCGTAAGGGTGCGGGGTTTTGTCAACGGTGGAATAATGTGGCTGAAAAGTTGCAATTCGGCATTGAATTCCGGCGGTCACGACCTATATTTTGATAATCATAATGATTGCCCGGCTTTATGTTCGGCGAGCGACGTTGGATGACTTGGAGGCGCTGAAGGCGCTGTGGGAGTCCATGCGGCTGGCCCCGGACGAATTGGAGCACCGGTTGACGGAATTTCAGGTGGTGGAAAACGCGGATCATGAGATTCTGGGGGCCATGGGGATTCAGTTTTCCAAACCGCACGCGCTGCTGCACAGCGAGGGGTACACGGATTTTGCCATTGCCGATGAGGCGCGGCAGTTGTTCTGGGAGCGATTGCAAACGCTGGCCGCCAATCATGCGGTCTTCCGGCTGTGGACCCAGGAGCGGTCGCCGTTCTGGAAAAGCTTTGGCTTTCAACCGCCGCACGCCGAGACGCTGGCCCGCCTGCCGGAGGCGTGGAGGAATGAATTCAGCGGTGCCTGGCTGACTTATCAACTCAAGGATGAGGAGGCCATTTCAGCCGCGCTGGAAAATCATGAGCATCAGTATGCCGGCCAGCGCAAAGCCGAAATTGAGGTGACGGAGAAGGTGCAAAGCCGGGCGCGGACCCTGGGCACCCTGTTGACGGTCCTTTTCTTTGGCATCGGGATCTTTTTACTGGGGCTGGCGGCGTATCTGTTTTTTCACAGCCGGTAGGGGACGGGGGGGCTTCACCTTACAGGCATCCTGTGCAGGCGTAACGCATCCCGCGCAGAGCGGGACCAACCGGATGGATCGCCGATTTCCCAATCGGCGGGCAGGTCTGTGGCGTGGGCGCGCCAGGTTGGCGAACGGTCTGCGGGTTGGAAAACCCGCGATCCGGCAGGCTCGGAAGCCTGCGGTACGAAAAAACCCCCGCGTTCCCGCCGTCGGATTTGGAAACCATGAAATGCCTGTCTGATGCTGGGGGCTGGGGCTTAGGCGAGGTTGTTTGACGTTGGGAACGGGGGAAAGCTCAAAGAAGCAGATGGGTGGCTTCAGCCCACGGAAAGAAAAGGCGGCGGGTCCCGCAATTAAAACGAAAAAAGCGCCGGAGGGGAGGGCGAAACAGGGTGGAGATTCGGACGTTTTCACTCGTCCCTTCGGGACTTGAGGGGTTTGCGTCAGGTGACCCACGGTTGAAACCGTGGGCTATTCTCGAAAGTCCCTCCGGGACAACGGGGTTGGTTTGTCACTCCGTGACGCCCATTACAAACGCCGGGGAACGTCAGGCGATTTCGATTCCCACGGGGCAATGGTCGCTGCCCGTGACTTCGGGTTGGATGAAGGCGCGTTTCAGGCGGGGCCGGAGGGATTGGGAGAGGAGAAAGTAAT
>CAZUBG010000085.1:0-20842 GCA_964618545.1 uncultured Bifidobacteriaceae bacterium
CCATCACTCCAAGGCGCTCAGGTGGGAATGCCATGACGAGCTGCAACTGGAAGTTGCGTGCCAGCGCCAGACAGTCTTCGATGCCGTCGCCGGAAAGTTTGGAAAAGGCTTCATCCATGACGACCAATCCAATTTGTTGCGAGCGAACGGAGGAGCGGTCGCCGCGATCATATACCCGGCGAAACGCCGCGAGCATTGATATAAAGAAAGGTGCCTGTCCCTCGCCGCCGCTCAGGTTGCGCCCGCTGCGGCCGAGCGAAATCGGCGGGGCGTCGGGCTTGTCGGCGGGCACCATTTCCAAGTCGTAATGGTGGTAGTTGCGATAATCGAGAAGCCGGAGCGCGCGGGAATCCTGCTTGTCGGCGCTGTTGACGGCCTCCATCAATTCGCGTTTGGCGCGCTCGACTTCAAGGCCCAGCAGAGGGTCGGTGATTTCCAGGCCGGCGCCCAGCAACTGCCAGATGGCGCCGAAGCCGGCGGTGTCCTTGGTCTGCCTGATGCGATAACGGAATTTGCCCACGGGCTGGCTCAAGTAGCGGTCAAGCAGGCGGATGGTGTTTTGCGCCTCGGCAATGCGGCGGTTCAATTCGTTGAGGACGCTTTCCTCCAGGCGGCGCTCCCAATCAAGCTTGCGGTCGGCGGCCAGCTTCCGGGAATTCTCCAACTCAATTTGCTCCAAATCGCGCAGCCGGTTCGACCAGCGCTCGTTGCTTTCATCGTCGGACGGAAAATCGTGTTGATATTCCGGGTGGCGCAGGCTGCCCGCTTCGTCGCGGGCGGTGGCGATTTTTTCGCGCTCGGCCTTGCGCTGGGCGCGGGCTTCGACGGCTTGTTCACCAGCAAGACGGGCGCGGGATTGGACGGCCTCGAAGCAATCCATCCATTTTGGAAATTCCGAACGCAAGCGGTCGCGGGCCGCGGTTAATTCGGCGTCCAACAGGCCGGGGAAGCGGCGGCTCAATTCAACACGGCTGGCCTCGGCGTCCAGACGGGCGGCGGCGGCCTCGTGTTCCGCCCGTTCCAGCGCCTCGCGTTCCGGACGGGTCTTCAGTTCAAAATTATTCTTCCGCTCATTAAACACGGCGATCCGGGAGAGCGCCTGCTGATGCTGCTTTTCCAACTCCGCGAGCTGTTTCTGGCGGGCCTCCCGTTCAGGGGTCATCAGCAAGGCGATGGTTTCGGTGAGGCGTCCGAGGTTCGCTTCAAATTCCGGCAGTTGGGGCAACTCGGCGGCGCGATCCGGCAACGTGTTGTCGGCCAGGCCGCCAGTACGCCCGTTATTGAGCCAGGTCTGAACGTCAGCCAGTCGCTGCTTCAAGACTTCCAGCAAGGCGCGGGTTTCGACCTGCTCCTTTTGTTTGGCGGCGCGCATCCGTTCGAGGCCTTCCCGGCCCAAGGTCAATTCCACGGAGGCGGCGGGTTTCAAGCGCCGGCGCAACGGAACGGTTTTGAGAACTCCATCCGGCGTGATCGCCCGGGGAGCATCGCTCTGTTCCAGATCCTCGACGGTGTCAACGCACAGGACGTCGCCCAGCAGGTGTTCCACAAAATGACGCGCCACGGGATGAGTCACTTCAACCTTGCTGAACAGGGAATTCTCCCGGGCGCCGGCGCGCAGTTGCCGGGCCTCGGCGGGATTCAGCAGGGATTCCGCGTCGCGTCCGGGCGGCGTCTTGCGGAGCCAATCGAGCGCGAGGCGATAATCGGAGGCATCGTTGACGACCAGCACCCAGCGGTTGCGGGCGAGAAACAATTCGAGGGCGGGCCACCAGCGTTCGGCGTCGGGCTTCACTTCGATGAGCCGGCCCAGTTGCTCGACGCGCGGGCCGAGTTTTTGGCGCAACAAAGTGAACAAGGGAAACGAGCCGGGGGCCTGGCCCTGGGAAAGATTTTCCAAATCTTCCGCCAACTGCCGCAGTCGCTTTTCCGCAGCGAAGATCTCACCGCGCAACGGATGCAACAGTTGATCCACGGCGACCCACAGTTCATTGAAGCGCCCGGCGAGCTTCTGCATGGCGGCCAGGCGTTCAACGTCCAGTCCGGAGCGCAAATCGGCCAGCCAGCGATCATCCACCACCAATGCTTCGGGCAGGCCGGCCAGCGAGAGGGCGGCCCCACGCTTGAGCCAGTTGGACCAGCGATAATGGCGGTCGTCCAGTTGCTTGCGCACGGACTGCCGGGCGGCGCGGAGAGCGGTCACCTTTTCCTGCAACCCGGCCCGGGCGCTCTCGTGCTGGGCGATCTTGACGGCGTCCGGGTCTTTGCCGATTTCAAACCGCACTTGATCCAGCAGCGTGCGGGCCCCCGCTTCGGCAACCATGGCTTCCGCCAGTTGCTTCAAATCATCGGCCTGTTCAGCCTCCAACCGTTTCAAATTGGCGGTGTGATTTTCCCGGCGCTCGCCGGCTTGCAGCCATTTCAGCGCGTGATTGGTGTGCAGCAACACCGCCTCCGCGCGATGGGAGGTTTCGTAGAGGGCATGCTGTTCCCCGATGCGCCGGAGAAAGGCGGCTTCGTCCTCCTGCTTTTCCAGGCGCTGGCGCGTGTCCTCGTAGGCGCGCAACGCGGTTTTGACATCGCGAACGTCCAGCGGACTTTCCTCGAGAATGAATTCGCGAATGAATTTTTCGACGTTCTCCTCGGGTTCAAAGGCGATGGCCTTGGGAAACGTGCGGTGAAAGGCGGCGGAGTCGAAATTGAGATGGCGGGGCGCGGCCATTTCCGCCAGATAATCATGCTGGCGGGCGAAGAGGCAGTCGTTCCCATATTCACGCCGAAGCCAGGTGCGGAAGGCGTCGTCCGACAGCAGGTTTTTCCCATCGGGCGACAGCGCGGCGTATTCGAGCCGGTCCGGAATGACAAAGTAAGTCTGCCGGGGCGCGGCGTCGGCGCTGGTGAAATCAATGCGAATGCCCCAGGTCTCGCGCCCGGGCGGCTTGCCGGCCTGCACCACCGGCCGGGTGAATTCCAGCGCGACGAGGGAAACCCCGCTGGAGCGGAGGAAATGACGCTGGCCGTTGCGGATCTGATTGGTGTCACCCAGGCAATAGCCGACGAGGTCGCGGCCACGGGCGTTGCCGGCGGCGGCGCGGTTGAACTGCCGTTCGCCCCCCAGCAAAACGTACTGCATCAGGTCGAGCAACGCGGATTTGCCGGTGCCGAACGCACCGGAGATGAGGACGTTGTCGTCCACGTCAAAAATTTGGCGGAAGCCATACCAGTTGATGGCAATGACACGGGAAAGGGAAATCCGCTGACTCATGCGTCCTCCCCGGGGCCAACTGGTTCGGCGGCGGTTTCTGCGGGAGCCTGATACAGGTCCGCTTGCTGCTCCCACGCGGCGGCATCCTCGAAGGGAATGACGCGCGGGAGCGTGTGCAGGATTTCCACCTGCGACTCACCAAACCGCGCGGGGTCCTCGTGCCATTGCAGGCGGACGAGCCGGCGGTTGCGGAGCCGGCCGAGCATTTCGCGAAGCTGGGCCTCCGTGGGCGGCGCCACGTTTTCAAAATAGAGCCGGAGACGCTCCCAAATGTCATTGGTGGTGACGAAGACGCTGGCGACGACGTTGTCCATGCGGGCGTCATGATACATGCGCCAGAGGGTCAGCACGAGCAGGGTCTCGGCCTTGTTGAACCGGGCCATCAACGCGCAATCGCCCGGCACGGGGCGCAGTTGGAACACGGGGCGGTCGGGATCGGGCAACAGTTCAAGATGGAGCGGCGCAAGATATTCGCTGAGTTCGCGCTGATATTCCCGGGCGAGCAGATACAGTTCGCGGTCGCGGCCGGTTTCGCCAATGAGCGCGCCATGGGCGAGGAGTTCGGCCAGAATATCAGACAGGGCGGCGCGGTCGGGCTCCTGAATGCGCTGCCAGGTGGAGAAAGTTGGCCAGGGGAGTGACATGTCAAATAATGCGTTCGATGGTAAAGCGTTCCCAGAGGCGATCCGCCCCGGCATCCCGCGGGATGCGTTCGGGTTCGACGCCAAAATCAGCGCGCACGGGGTGAATCTTCCACTTCACCGGACGGTGAGACCCAGCGGACGAACCGCGATCAAAAGCGAGCACCGCCAGCAGGTCGAGGAGGTCGTCCTCCTGGCGCACACGAATTTGCTCGGTGGAAATCCGGGCGCCCTTGGCGGGCAGATGCTGTTCGATGAAACGGACGGCGCGTTGCGGCGTGAGAACGTTCAGGTTGCGACGGCGGATTTCATCCTTGGCGGCCTCGGGATCCGGCTCGGATTCCGTTTGCGCAAAACTTAAATCCACCGCCGGACGCTGGCGGCGCGGGCGGGACAGCGAATCCGTTCCAAAATAAACCTCCACCCCGGGCGAAAGCAGGTTCATGCCGGACTCACCGGCGAGATCGGCAAAGGATCGCCCGGAATAACACCGGCCGGCGGCGTCAAGGTACACCTTGACCTGCTCGGGACGGCGGCCGCGCATTTCGGTTTGATAGGTATAACGCGCGGCGGAAAGGCGGCTGAACTCGGCCATGCGCCCGTCAATGATCCGTTGTTTGACGGGAATCTGCGCGAGCTGGCGTTCCAGTCGGACCAGCCAGTGTTCGGCCTCCGCGTAGGCGGCCGTGTCGTCGAGTTGGAGGTGCCTGGCAAGGCCCTCGGCGAGCCGCTGTTTGGTGAAGGGATCGTACAGCGCCTCCTGCGCCACGGAGCGGGCCCGGGTCAGACGAGGCAGCAAGGCGGCCTCCTGCAGGGCGTCATAGCAGACCATGTGTTCACCCAGATGAAACTCGACCAAAAACCGCTGGAGTGTCTCCTGCGCGGAGGCACTGGTGCGCTGCGCGGTGGCGTGCTGAAGGACGATGGTTTCGACGGCATGCATCTGATCCCCGGCGCGACCGGAACGTTCGAGCAGATCTTTGACGGTCTGCCGCATTTCCTCGGCACCAAGCCGGTTTGGGTCCAGCGCCCCCTCAGTCAGCAATTCCCCGCAAAGCGAACGCAGGGTGGCGGCGAAATCCTTCAGTTCCGCCGGACGATTTTCCGCAATTTCGCGCAGCAGGCGGAGCAGTTGCCGGAGGGCGGGCACGATTAGAACATAGTGTTCATCCAGGCTGACGCGGCGGGGTTCGAGCCAGTGAACCTCAATCAGTTTGTTGAAGAACTGGCTGGCGCGCTGATTCAGGTCGCGAAACTGGCCGCCTTCATCCTCGTCGAGTTGCACTTCGGGATGTTGCAACAAGACGTCGCGGATAAGGGCGCGCGCCTCGGCGTGGGGAATCTGACCGCCTTCATCCTCCGCCCCGGTCAACCGATCGGCGCAATCAATGTAAATGGAGGCCGAGGGACGCGCCAGGGGCCGGAAAAAACCACCGCCCAGCAGGGGGGCAAGCCGGGCTCCCAGCGAATCGGGCCGGGGATTGGCGGGTGGAGTGAGGGCTGAATGATCCATGGCAACAAACGGGCTTAATGGATCAACCAGCCGATCAAAGCCAGTTGGGCGAGGGTGACCGTGACGAGCAGTGCCCAAACGAGGGACTCACGCAGTTTCAAACCGCGCTGGCAGGTGGGGGCCAGCCAGAATTGAAGTTTGACGGAGCCGAGTGAAAGGAGGTCGCCGTTGCGGAGGGCCCCGGTCTGCACAGGCTTTTGGTTCAAGGTCACCAGGGCTCCGGCGGCGGTTTGCACGACAACGCTTTCCGGGTGCTGAAATTCCAACGTCAGGTGGCGGTCCCACACACCATCGTCATCGAGTTTCAAATCGCTGCCGGTGGCGCGCCCGACGCTAAACGGAAAACGGCGGACCATCGCCAGATGGCCCGCCATTTTTCCTGAAAGAATGTTCAGTTGAACCATCAGTAAAGGCGCCGGGGAACAACGATCTGGTCGCCGGGATAAACGATGGGATCCTTTTCCGGGTGTCTGAGGATATCCTCGCAATTGACCTTGATCCTGTGCTTGCCACGGATCAACCAGACACTGCGACGGTTGGCAAAATCGGTAAAATCTCCGGCGGAGGTAATCGCCCGGGTGACGGTGGTTTCGCCCACATACAACTCACGCCCGGGCTGTTTCACTTCGCCGGTCACATAATAAACCCGGTCGCCGGAGGTCACTGTCACGGTGATATGGGGACGATATTTGGGAACGTAAGCGTCATGAATGGCATCCTGCAATTGACCGGCTGTTTGTCCCGCCGCCTGGACGCGACCGATGTCGGGCATCGTAATGGACCCGTCATCCTTAATGGACTCAACATGGGGAGCTTCAGCTTCATCCACCGGTCCGCCCGAAAGGGTGATGGTCACCGTGTCACCCACTTGGAAACGGGCCACTTGCGCCGGCTCCTGGTTGGTGCCGATTTCATTGGTGGTGGGAAAGATGGAATTATCATCCGTCGAGGCACAGCCGCTGAGCAGCAGCGCTGACACCAGCAAACCACCCGCGAAAACAATTCTTGAATACGAAATCATGGCAATAGTCTTGGAAGATTTGAACACGGAATCAATATTTTTGTTTGATATCCGCCTGTTCAGAAGCCGGGGAACCAGCGGGTTTGGTCGCGGTGGTTTCCTGATCTTTTTCCGAGCGCGAATAATAGTAATCGTGATAATAGCCGCTGTAATAATAGTAGCTTTCATCCTGCGACATATTGATGTTGTTCAAGACGATGCCAATGAAGTTGCCGCCAACCTTTTCAATCATCTGCTTGGCACGGATGTTCATCGGCTGGGGATAACGGCGGTATTGAATCACTTGAACCACCAAATCCATTTCACTGGCCAGAATGGAGGCATCGCTCACGCCCAGAATGGGCGGTGAGTCAAAGAAGATGTAATCGTAACGCTGCTTCAATTCGGAGATCATCTCCTTCATCTGGCCGGAACCCAAAACGCCCATGGAACTGTTGGGGAGTTTGCCGCTGGCCATAAAATCGAGCATCGGGACATTGGTGGTTTGAATGACTTCGGCAATGGGATTTTGCTTGAGCAGATAATTGGTCAGCCCAATGTTGTTACCCACCCGCAGCAGTTTGTGCAGGGTTGGGCGGCGCAAATCGGAGTCCACAATCAAAACGCGCTGGCCGGTTTGGGCAAACACGGTGGCCAGGTTCAACGTCGTGGTGGATTTGCCTTCACCGGCGCCGGCGCTGACCATCACGATGCTGTTCAATTTGTCATCCTTGCGGGAGAAAAGAATATTGGTCCGCAACACCCGGTAGGCCTCGGCATGTTTGCTTTCCAAGCCCTCGTCTGCCAGGATGCCCACGTTCTGAGGAATGACCCCCAAAACGGGTGCCTGAAACGCCCGCTCGACATCATCAATGGTCTTGACGCTGGTATCCAAATATTCAATAAAAAACGCCAGCCCCACGCCCATGATCAGACCAAAAATGAGGCCAAGGGCAATGTTCAGCGGCTTGTTGGGTTTCACCGGATCGGTGCCCGGCTGGGCGGGGTCTGTAATCTGCACCAAAGAAGTTACGGGCAACTCATAGGTCAGTTTTTCCGTCTCAATTTTGGTGGTCAGGAGCTTTTGAAAATCCACCAACTGTTCAACATTTCGCTTTTCATCCCAATATGGCTGACCGCGTTCCTGTTCCTGTTGATCGTTGATTTTGGCCGCTTCCACGGCGGCGGTCATGGCATCCAAAGCGCCTTTTTTGGATTTCACCTCGGTTTCCAACCCAACCATGATGCCGTTCACGCGGTGGTCAATTTCGTGATTCAGCTCATCAATCGTGGATTGAATGCGGGTGATATGCAAATCCGCCGAGGCGTAATCGTTGGTCAGGGTAACATAAGTTTGCTGGGCCTGATGCAGTTTGGTTAAGAGATCCCCGAGCATGCTGTCTTCCGTTACGGTCGGCAGAACATCACGAAGCTGGTTGGTGTCCAGGGCCTTCAACTGACTAAGCTGCGTCTCCAACATTTTGTAAACCCGCTCCCCTTCGATCATTTGCTGATTATAGGTTTGCAGCATCTGCTGACTGAGCGTGGGGGACGGGGTCATGGCGTCAGGATCATTGTCCACAATCTTTAACGCGCCGCGCAACGCCTCCATGTTGGTCGTGGCGGTCACAATCTTGGCCTCCTGTTCCGCCGCTTGTTCCTGCAAAACCTTGAGGCCGCCGGAGGTCAGTTGACGGCGCAAACTCAGCCGGTACTCCTGATAAGCCGCCGCGATGGCATTGGCCAGGCGGGCGCATTCGTTTTTGTCCTCACTGAAAACGGTAATGGCAATCAGTTTGGTGTTGCGGACCGGCTTGAGATCCATGCGGCGCTTGAGCAATTCCATGGTTTCCGTGGTCTTGAGCGTCTCACCATTGTAATATTTTTTCCCCCATTCCACATTCAGATTCATTTCGCTGATCGCATTGCTCAACACGACTTCGGATTGCATGATCTCAAAGGTCGTCTGCATGAAGAACGCATCATAAGGCATCATGTTTGCCGGAATGCTGCTATTCATGGGCGAAACATCCGTCCCCTCGGGTTCAACCTTGATCCGGCAGGTGGCGGAGTAGGACTCCGGCAAAATAAAGGTGACGGCCGTCGCAATGATGGCGGTAATCAAAAAAACGGTGATGATAATGGCCTTGCGAATGCGAATGATGCGCCAGTAGTCCAGGAAATGCAATTTTGCCTCCTGCGGCGGCTGCTGCTGGTTTTTAAACGAATCCATATCTTAAAATAAAAAATGGGAGCCTGAGTTTAAACTTGGCTCCCAAACAAATCAAATTAACATCAGTCAATTTCAGGTAAAATCAATAAGCCCCGGACAAATCAATAGGCCAATGAGATTCCGACGGTCACGCGGTTTCGTTCGTATGCGTACCCCGCCACGTCCGAGGAGAGATTGTCATAATTGTAATCAATTTCCCCGGAGAGATTCCGCGTAAACGCGTAATTGGCACTCACTCCCAATCCATAATAATAATCGGTGTCGTTATCATACGCCCCACCATTGTAAGAGGAGGCATTCCACGTCCCAATCACCGACCCCAACAACTTGGGAGTGAAGTGGTGATTGATGGATGCGTGCAACGTGGACGATTCCTGATCCAGCGTCACCGATCCATTTGATGAGTCCGTGGCGATAATGGCAGTTGCATTACGCTGTTGGGTAAATCCAATTTGCGCATTGCACCCGGGCATGTAGGAATAAATCAGGGAAACATCCGCATACGGACTGAGCGAGGTGTTGGACTCTCCCGAAATGTCGTTGTTGTAAGCATCATAATACTCAAAGCCCACCTTGGCCGCCGCCGTCAAATTGGGGAGCAAGTTGTGCTGAACCCCCACATAACCGATCTGAGCCAAACTGTCACGATCATCACTGTATTCCACGGTAGAATTAACAGGGTTAATCGCAATCGGTTCATTTCCCGTATAATTAACGATGATCGCCTGATAGCCAACATTAACCAGCGTTTCCGGAGTGAAGTGCCATTGCGCTTCAAGATCAACCGAATTTTGATCCCGGTTCAATGTTCCGGCATAACTGGGGCCACCACCGGCCAAAAGCGAGCTTACCGTTGCGCCATGGTCGGAGTAAAGGGCCAGAAAGCTTCCATACGTCAACGAAGTGCTGAGCGAAGGGGACCAGTCCGTATTCAGTACAGCCGTGCCGTTATCCGCGATGTTGTTGCCATTCAAACGCTCGTAAGTGGGTGCTGCTCCACTCGCGCCCGCTTGCAGCAATTCCGGCTCCTGGCCGACCACGAAATTATTATTCAGCGTGGCGTTGACATGTTCGTTAAAGGAGTGGTTCAACCACAGACTCAGTGTGTGGCTCTGGTCATACGGATTCTGACCAAGATCAGCCCGCTCCTGATACCATTGAAGGTCGTACGAATAAAAAATGCCCAGTTCCGTCTGCCGCAACGGCTCAGTGGCGGAAACGGTCGGGGAAACCTCGATGCCATAGCTGCCATGCTTGTTTGGCGAGGTGGAATAATTATCGTCGTAAAAACCGCGCAAGGCCGCGGACACATTCCAATTTTTAGGCGTGGTTTCAAGCGCAGAGGACTGGGCCGCACTATTCATTTGAAACACGGCGGTTCCGGCTGCCGCAAACCCCATTGATATAATAAATTTATTCATATTACGCATCAACCCACATTCTGACAGACAACTTCCCCAATACGTTCAAAAAACATGTATTAATTAAGACGTTATGGATTTTAACACCATTTCAAGCATTTCGTCAAAAAGAAAATTCAATTTTTTTGCCGCTTTTTACGCGCTTATAAACACCGCTTTCAGCGTCAGATACAACTTCATCGGTCCCGTTTTCGTTGCAATTCCGCCAAGAGCGCCTTCAGTGGCAGGTGGTTGATGACCTGTTGCTTTTCCAACCAGCCTTTCCGGGCCAACCCCGCGCCCAGCCGCAAATACCCCGCATGTTCATTCCGATGCGCGTCCGGATTGATCACACACCGGACACCCTTGCTTTTGGCATACGGCCAATGCCGCCAGTCCAGATCAAACCGCCACGGATTACAATTCAATTCAATCCAAGTTCCCGTCTCAGCGCAAGCATCAATTACCGCCGGTATATTAACCGGATATGGCTCCCGACGGAGCAATAAACGTCCAGTCAGATGGCCCAGCATGTGGACCTGGGGATTCTGCGCCGCCCGGATCAATCGCCGGGTGTTCTCCGCCTCCTGGTTCGATGGCACATGCAGGCTGGCAACGACGACCTCCAGTTCGGCCAATAAATCATCCTCGAAATCCAGCCGGTCTTTCAAAATATCCACTTCTGCACCGGTCAGCAGGCGGAAATCACTGCCGCGACCCGCCAGTTTATCGTTAATCCGTCCAATCCCCTGAATTTGCTCCCGCACCCGCCCTGCATCCAGCCCATTGGCTTGCACGGAGGATTTTGAATGATCCGTGATCGCCCAATAGGACAAACCCAGGTCTTCCATATAGTCCGCGATGCCTTCCAAAGTGTCATGGCCGTCACTCCAGTTGGAATGATTATGCAACGCCCCCCGCAAATCGGTCCACTCGATCAACCGGGGCAGGTCATTTTTCTCGCCCGCCGCAAATTCACCGTGATCCTCGCGCAACTCCGGCGGGATGAAGGGCAGCCCCAGCTCGGCGAAAATATCCTCCTCGGTTTGGCAGGACACGCGCAATTGCGGGTCCCGGGTTTCCTCCTGGGAGCGGAACAGCCCGTACTCGTTCAGCCGCAAGCCCTTCGCAATGGCCCGCTGACGCATGACAATATTGTGCTCTTTGCTGCCGGTAAAATAGGCCAGCGCAAACGGAAACTCGGCGTCACTGACCACCCGGAGATCACATTGGATGCCCCCCTCCAAGACCACACTGGCCTTGGTTTCACCCCGGGCCGTGACTTTTAGGATCCCTGGCCGGGCGACAAAAAATGCGGTCACCGCCGCCGGGTCTTTGGACGAAGCCAGCAAATCAATGTCTCCGATCACCTCCTTGAACCGGCGCAGGCTGCCCGCCATGCCGCAACGGATGACCGCCGGGCAATCCCGCAAAGCCTCCAGCAGTGGTTCCGCCACTGACAAAGCCTCGGAAAGCAGATGTTTCGACGCATAGGCCCGGTGCCGTTCAATTCCCTCCAGGAGATTCGTCTGCGTCTTGTCCCCGAACCCCTCCAGTTTCGCCACCTGTCCCGCCCGGCAGGCGGCTTCCAGCTTCGCCACCGAATCCACGCCCAGTTGTTTTCTCAATGCTTGGATTTTTTTGGGTCCCAGACCGGGAATTTCCAACAGGGCGATCAACCCCGCCGGAATCGAAGCTTTCAAGTCTTCGTAGTATTTGAGCTTTCCGGTTTCCACCAATTCGGTGATTTTCTGCTCCAACGCCCCGCCGATGCCCTTGATTTCGCCCAGTCGTTTCTCCGCCACCAGTTTGGCCAGCGGCTCATTCAGGGACTCCAGCGTTCGGGCGGCATTGACATACGCCCTTGTTTTGAATGGATTTTCCCCGCTCAATTCGAGCAAAGTGCCAATCTCAACAAGGATTTCCGCAACCTTTTCTTTGTCCATCCCCACAACATGACGCCGTCACTTCCAAGTTTCAAGCCGTCGTTTGTTCCGTTATCCTCCCGTCATGGCGAAAATGAAGAAACTGCCGGTCGCGCTCACCATTGCCGGCTCGGACAGCGGCGGCGGGGCGGGCATTCAGGCCGACTTGAAAACCTTTGCCGCGCTCGGCGTGCATGGCACCAGCGCCATCACCTGTCTGACGGCGCAAAATCCCCGGCGGGTCGTGGCCGTGGAACCCTGCTCGCCCGGCCAGTTGCGGCGGCAAATCATGGCGGTCTGGGAGGAATTGCCGCCCGCCGCCGTGAAAACCGGCATGTTGCCGACCGCCGCCCATGTGCGCCTGCTGGTTGATTTTTTCAAGTCCGGACACCCGGTGCCCCTGGTCGTGGACCCCGTGATGATTTCCACCAGTGGGACAACACTGCTCCAACCGGCCGCCCGCAAATTGTTGCTCAATGTGCTTTTGCCACTCGCCACCCTGGTCACCCCCAATTTGGCAGAGGCCGGCATTCTGATCGGCCAACCGCTCGCCTCCGTGGAGGATTTGCGGATGGCCGCACGAAAAATCCACGCCCGCTTCGGCTGCGCCGCGCTCGTGAAAGGCGGCCACCTGGCCAACACCCGGACGGCGGTTGACATCTACTACGATGGGACGACCGAATTGTTCCTGGGCGCGCCCTTTATCCGCGGTCTCTCCACCCACGGCACCGGCTGCACCTATTCGGCGGCCATCACGGCCGGACTGGCGGCCGGATGTGATTTGCCCGCAGCGGTCAGCCGGGCCAAACATTACATCACCCGGGCCATCGTCGGGAGCTGCCGGGTCGGGCGGCATTTTGTGCTGGGGCACTTTGCCTGAGCCGGAAGCCGCACGGTTCAGGGCCGCATCAACCGGAAGAAGGCGGCGGCATTGGTCGTCCCCAGGGTCAGTTGGTTTTGATTCAGGGAGGCGTTCACCACCGGATTGGGATAATTGGTGTTCCACGAGGACTCCGGCGTCAGCAGATCCGTGGCGGAGGCCGGCGCAAACCCCGCCGGATAAACCGGCCACGACAGCGTGATGCCCGCGGCGGATGGGGCAATGCCCAACTGCACGGCAAAAAAATCAAACGCCAGCGCGTACGTTTCGGCGCTGGAGACGTACGAACCACCGGCCTTCCACACCTGCAAATCATACTGGCCCGCCGGCAGGCGCGGCACCCAGAGATGCTGCACGTTATCCACCGTGCTAAGGCTGGAGGCGATCAGATTGCTGCTGGCCGTATTATACAGGAAAAGCTTCAGAACGTTGATGGCCGTTTGGTTCTGCTGGCGGTTCCAAACCAGCGTCGCCGTGGCCGTGAACGTGGCGGCGGCGTTCCCGTTGGTCACATTAAAAAAATAATGATTCACCCCGTCGCTGGCGGGGCTGCTGCTATTGGTGTCATAGTCCCAGCCGCTCAACGCGCCAACCGCGGCGACCACCCCGGTGGGGGGATGCGCCGACCCCGTGGAAACGGAGGCGGCGACACTGTAACCGTGCCTGCCCCCGGTCATCTGCTTGTATGAATTAAACACATTCAGGATGCCCGCCCCGTAACGGGGGTCCAACGGCGACGGGCTGGCATTGGTCCAGTCCCCGGGCTTGATCGCACCGTTCAGTAACAGCGCTTTGAGGGTGATTGGGCTCGCCGCCGCAGCCGTGCTGCCACCCCCGTCACCCCGCAAACCAGCCTGAATCAACAACGCCGCCGCCCCCGCAATCACCGGCGTGGCCAAACTGGTGTTCTGCGTCGGCGCCACCAAGTCCGGCTTGGCCCGGCCGTTATCCGGCGTCGGGCCGGTGCTGGTGCTGCCGCCGTAGGCGCCCGCCCCCAGCCCGTTGTAACACGTGGCCGGCGGGTTCACCCCCCCGCCGTCACCCACGCCCGAGACAAACAGCGTGTTGTATTCCGCCGCGTAATTATCATAAGCCGTATCAATGGATTCCTCCTGACTCACCGTCGTCCCGCCAAAAATAAAACTTTGGTTGACCACCGGGTCATTAATGTTGGACGGGGGCAGGTTCACCACATAATTGCCCAGGATGCTGACGGTGGAGGCAAAATCACTGGCCTCGTAATTATCCACATGCGCCACATTCGTGGCCACCCCGATGGCCCCGGCGGCCAGACCGTAGAAATACTGCGCCACATAATCCGCATGAGCGGATTCGGTCCCCACGGTGTTCGGAAAGCTCGTCGCCGAACCGCTGCTGGAATAATATTCAAACAACGCCCCCGGCTGCTGGGGCCAACCGGGATTCACCTCAAATTCACCGCTGCTGGTGTCATCCGCCTCCACCTGCGCCACCCGCACCCCGGCTCCATTAAGGTTGGCGGCCAGCGTGTTCAAGAGCGTAACCCCGACCAAATCCAACGGCTGGGCCGGCACAGACGACCAGGCCAGACAGGTCAGCAGGAACACGAACCCGAGGCTAAAACTCGATGAGCACTTCATGGCGGCAATGAATTGATGATCGGATTTTTTAATTGTTAAAATAACATATTTGATTAAAAATGCAAGAACCGCGCCCGTCTTCTGTCTCCGGATTGGATGAAGTGCGGCCGGTGACCAGCACCACGAAGCATGCGAACCCTCAACCATCTTTTTGAGAACAATCAGGCCTGGGCCGGCGAACTCCGGCGGCGGGATCCCGAGTTCTTCCTCAAACTCTCCCGCCAACAGTCCCCCGCCTACCTGTGGATTGGCTGCTCGGACAGCCGGGTGCCCGCCAATGAAATTGTCGGGCTGCTGCCCGGCGAATTGTTCGTCCACCGCAACGTTGCCAACCTGGTGGTGCATACGGATCTGAACTGCCTGTCGGTCATGCAGTTTGCGGTGGATATTCTAAAAGTGCGCCACATTATCGTGTGCGGCCACTACGGATGCAGCGGGGTCCAGACGGCGCTGCGCGGCGAACGGGTGGGCTTGAGCGACAACTGGCTGCGGCATGTGCAGGACGTGCGGCGGAAACACCAGGCATCCCTGTCGGATTTGGGGGATGAGACTGCGGCGGCCAACCGGCTGTGCGAGTTGAATGTCATTGAACAGGTGGCCAATGTCTGCGAAACCACCATTGCCCGGGACGCTTGGGAACGCGGGCGGACATTGACCGTGCATGGCTGGATTTACGGCCTGAAGGACGGGCTTCTGCACGATCTCAAGACCTCCGTGACCAATTTTGCCGAGTTGCCCGCCGTGCAGGCCGCGGCGGTGGCCGCTCTGGGCTGAAGGGCAAAAAAGCTGAAATGGGGGATTAGAGATCAGCGGGCGGAAGGCCGGGCATTACGGCTGTCATTTTCCGGCACTGGGAGGTTTCCCAAGATTGACCTGCAAAACCGGGTCCGTTTCACATTTTTCCACGATCTGATTATACCGCTCCAGCAATTTTGTGAGGGTGACTTTGCAGTCAGCCACCTGGAAGAAACTGCGTTCGTATAGGTTGGCCGTGAGGAACTGCGAACAATCCAGGACATCCACCCGCTCCCTGAGTTCACTGTTATTCACGAGAAAGGCGGCTACCCCAACGCCCTCGGCGGTGGTTATGATAAGCGGCTTCAGGCCGTTCTTGAGATTATTCCCGCATTTTCGCACCAGCGCCTCATTGGGGTGGGTGGTCACATGAATGGCCACGGAGTCAATTTGAAAATCGCCCTTCCGCTCGGTGGAATGATCGGCCACGCTAAAACCGTGGTGTTCGACTTTTCCAACGCCCAGCACCAAATCCAGTTTGGCCCCCACGAGATGCTGCAGCATGGCCCCCACATAATTCGAGCCGCCGGAATTTGATTGAATTTCCCCGGCTTGGGACAGCAAATCCCCAATATTCGCCGCCAGTGATTTTCCTGGATCGAAATTCAATTTTGGACCTTCGGAAGCAAAATGAAGACGAACTTTTTCAATCCACCACGATTCAACCGCTTGAATATCAAACTTGCCCCGGCGATGCAAGCTATTGAGCAAATCCAGATATTCTTTCATCAAACCCAGGCTGCCGCGACTGGTGCGGCCGCCTTCCTCAGCCAAAACCTTCTCAATGCCGTGACTTTCAAGAATCTTCTGCACCGCCGCCTTGCCCAACCCCACAACTTGACCGCCTTCTTCCGTTTTCAACGATTCGGGGGTCAACGGCAAACCCTTTTCTCTGGCATGACGGGTTATCACCAGGGCCACGCAAAGACCGCCTTTGTTCAGGAGCTTGGGGTGTCGCTCACAAAGTTCCTCAAATTCCTGATACAGGTCCTTCATGCTTTGGTTGATTTGATGCGTTTGACCTTGTCGTGAAGGCGGTAGTTGACCGACGGTGGCAATGCGTAGGGTTTGGACGCCGGGGCGAAATGTTCCTCCCACACCGGATTCAAGTAATTTCTGGCGATCCATTCAATGACGGGAACGCAAACCGCATCCCCGAAACCAAATAGTGCTTGGTTAAGCGGCACTTTTAGTTTGAAATCGTCAGCCCCCATCAAACGGGCGCACTCACGAGGAGTCAGCAACCGCACGGCGAACCTGCCTTTGCCGGCGGCGAAAAGGATTTGCCGGCCACTGCCACCCCGGGGGGTGCGGAGACACCCGGCTATCCCATCGGTGCGAAGTTCGGCCATGGACTTGTTGTTGCGCACACGGCGGAAAACCGTGCCATAGGTGGTGTGCGCGCCCTGAATCATCCTGTCCGCCGTCGCACGGTGTTTCGGACTCATTTGGTTGAGCAAATAATCACAGCGCTCCCGGCTCCACCACATCTGTGAGTTGGGGGACAAGTTTTCGAGAATATCATCCAGCCGGCGGTTGAGCACGGGCAATGGCGGCAACTGCCTGATCCACCAGTTGATTTCTGGATTCCAGAGAATGAAATCAGCCAGCGCCGGTGGGCGGGTGTCGCTTTCATAAAACTTGGGCGAATCATTCAATTGCGTCACCTCCCTGGTTTTCTGGCCGACGACGAACAGCCGTTGCCGGCTTTGCGGGACGAAATGCGCGGCGTCAATAATGAAGGCATCAACGGCATAACCCAATCGAGTCAGAGCCAGCAGAGCATCCTTAAAGTCCTCACCTTCATTGGAGGTAAGGAAACCAGTGACATTCTCCAACAAAACCAGCGGCGGGCGGCGGCGGGATTCCATTTTGTTGAGAATCTCCACAAACCCCCAGAAAGCCGAGGATTGCGAGCCTTCCAGCCCCCTTCGGGCTCCCGCAAGGGAAAGGTCGTTGCAGGGAAACGAGGCGGTTGCCAGAGCCACAGTGGGCATGGTGGCGGCATCCAGTTTGTGAATGTCCCCCAAGACAAACTCGCCGGTATCGCCAAAGTGGTCCCGGTACATCTGCCATTTGTCTTCCTCAATATCGTTTGCAAATGCGATGCTCCAACCGCCGCGCTCAAGACCAATCCGCATGAGACCGATTCCGGCGAAGAATTCCGCAAACGTTTTTTTCAGTGGTTCAAACATTTTTGTTGTGAGTATCTTTGCGCCCTTTGCCCGGCATCTTCAACCCGGAAATGACAGACCTTAATCACCCACCAAATGGTACGGCCGGACGCTGTCGTCGCCCACATGGCCCTTGGGGTCAATTTTCACCGAGAAGCTGAAGGCCACGGTGTAATCCTCCTCGCCGGTGCCATTGTCCTGCACCCGGAAAGTCAGCCCGCACGTCCAGCTCCGCATGTCCCGGTAAAGCGTGTAATACTGTTCCTGCAAATGGCCGGTGTCGGGTTGAAAATAATGCGTTGCCCGCAGGCCCCAGTTGTCATCCAGCCGGTAGAAGACCGTGCTGGTGATCAAATTCACCCCCGGTACGCCGGCGGCGGGAAAGCCGTTGGCCAGATACCAATCGCCGATGCCCCAGCTCCATCGTTCATTGGGAGTGTAGGTGATCTGATGGAAGGCCATGTTCAACCGGTCTGAATTGATGTCCTCGCGCAACTGGGATTCAATGGTCAGCCACGTGCGCGGCTTGAACGCCAGGTGCGAATAGAGGTCGTCGAAGGTTTTTTGCGGTCCCGGCGCCCCCAGATTCAGGGCGTTCGTGGCCCCGTTCGGCGCCAGCCGCCAATCCATCATGAGATTCCAGTCCACCAGGTTGTCAGCCTGCCCGTCGCGCTTGGTCTCCAGGGTGTTGCGCAGGCCGAACCGAACCACATTCTGGCTGTCAATGGAATCAATGTTGTTGTAATCGGGAAAATCCACCGGCAGCAGCAGCAGACTCGGCAGGTCCGAATCAAATTGCGGCAGTTGATTGGGGGTCGCACTGGGGGTGGGCACATAGACGTAATCCACCGAAGGCTCGATGACGTGGCGCAAACCATCCACCTGCAAAAACGAATTGGTCGCCCCCGTCCAGAGTTGCGAAGCCTTGAAGGACGTGTTCATCCCCGTGTTGAAAACCGTGCGGGTCGTCGCGTCATTCGTGGCCCCCGGCCCGGATTCGTCACTGTAATACGTCAGCCGCCCCCCCGCCCGGGGAGCCACGTTCAACCAGTCGAAAAAAGTCCACGGCACGAGCACCTGATGATAAGTATCCGCCCGGCCGGCCGAGTAATCCTCGCGCCCGCCCGGATAGTACGGCTCGTTCAGGCTGTTCGTCGCCGCAAAATAACGCCGGTAATAGCCCGCCGAACTCTGGCTGTCGTAATACAGCGGGGTCGTGCCCACCTCCTGGCGGAACCCCGTCAATTGCACATCCGGCAGACGGTCCACCTGGTCATAGAAACCGTTGACCTGCGGCGTCGTTTCCGTGTCCAAACTCCAGTTTTCCCAGTAGGGATTGACCTCCACAAACGTGTCGGGCCGGGGATTGTTCCGGTAATCGCTTTCAAAATAATCATGCTCCACCAGCGGGTCAGTCTGATAATCCACCACGGACTTCACATTCAGGTTGGTGTACGGGGTCGCCTGATAATTGAGATGAAAACGCTCGCGGTTTTCCGGGATGGCCCCCAGATTGGGCAACCCGTTCGTCCCCTTGTCGGGATGGTCATCATGCAGGTAGTAGTATCGAAGGGACGCCTCGCCCCAGCGGTCCATGTGCAAATTCAAGTCCGGACCGGTGCCCACTCCCCGGCTGGTGCGGTAATCCAAGTGCAGCTTCCCATCCACCTCGTCATTCAAATACCAGGTGTAGGTGTTCATCAGGTAAGCCCCGTACACGCTGCGGTAACCGGGCAGCATGTTCAGATTGTTCGCGTGCTTGCCCAGGTTGCGCTTGTAATAAGGAAAATAAAACACCGGCACCCCCTTGATCCAAACCACCGCATTCCACATCTCCACCGTCTTGCCCGGAATGATCACCACCTGGCTGGCCCGCACCCGCACCGTGGGATCGCTGAAATCATCGCTCGTCACATAAACCGATCCGCCCGTGAACACTTTGCCATTCGCATCGCTCACATCCCCATCCATGGCCTCCCCTCCCGCGAAAATGGGCGGCTTGCCCGTGCGAAATTCGCCCGACTCCATCTGGTGCGTATTCATGTTGTAGCGCACATGTTCGCCCATCCAGATCTGCCCCCCCGATTCGATCCGCACATGACCGTCCGCCACCACCTGACCGCTCTTCCATTCCACCGATGCACTGTCCGCCGTCATCACCACCGACCCGCGCTGCACATAAACGCCATTGGTGCCGCGGGATATTTCGGTGTTGGGGTCATAGGTCACCTCCCCGTGAACCCCTCCGGGCAGAACCCGGTCCAGGGCTTTCACCACCCAGGGCAGCTCCATCTGGGCGCGGGCGGTCAACGACAGCAGTACGCTGGCAAAAACCAGCGCATAAATGGCGGGCAAACGTCTCATTCGGCCCGGCCAATTAACCAGAACCACCGCCCGGTGCCAAGCGGATTTGAGCCGCCCATCAATTCTTCGGCAAAAAAGTGAAGGCCACCGCCGCCAGCAAACAGACGAAAGCCGCCACATAATTCCACCGGAATCGTTCCCCCAGATACGTCAGCGCGAAGCCGGTGAACACCACCAGCGTAATGACTTCCTGGATCACTTTGAGCTGAAACGCCGAATAGACCGAATTGCCCCAGCGGTTGGCCGGCACCTGCAGGACATACTCAAAAAAAGCGATGCCCCAACTCACCAGAATGACCGGCAGCAGCGGCTTGCCTTTGAATTTCAAATGCCCGTACCAAGCACAGGTCATGAACACATTCGAGCACGTCAGCAGCACAATCGGCAGCCAGCGGGATTGGGTCAGGTCAGTCATAAGGTTAATCATTCCGCCGCCCCGGCATCTCCCAGCGCCAGCCTCGCCCCGTGGCGGACGTGCAGTGCCTGAACCTTGTCACTGCCCACAGTGAAAAGAATCCGGTATTTGTGCTGGCGGCGTCCGTGGAAAATTTCACGGATTTCCACCTGTAAAAACCGGCTCTCCGGCGCCACCGGACAGCGTTCAGGAAACGCATTCAATGAGAAAATCACTTCCTGCAGACAATTGTACCAGCGGATGGCAGCCTCTGCATCCCGCCCGGCCAGCCATTGGTAGGCCTCCCCGATGTCGCGCTCCGCTGATGGCAGAATGATGACCTGATAAACCTTCACCGGGGCGGGCGCGGAATTTTATGGCTGGCCCGAATCCGGTCCAACACCTTGCGCGCCGGTTCGCCTTTGCCCGCCGCCATTTCATCCAGCCCGCGCTGAATCCCCCGGATGGCGTCCAGCGTTTCCTCATAGGCGGCGGCATTCTGCACGATCAACTCCGCCTTTCCATTCACGGTCAAAACCGCCGGCCGGCCGGTGCTTTTGAGGCGGCGCAAATGCGCCTTGGTGTTCCGCTGAAAATCCGTCAGCGACCGGATGTCTTCCACGGCAATCATGGCATTTAATT
>CAZUBG010000086.1:0-20771 GCA_964618545.1 uncultured Bifidobacteriaceae bacterium
CCGGGCAGGCGATGACAATGTCCGTGGCCGAGCGCAGCGCCTTGATTTGCGGCTGTTCCCCCACCCCGCCAAAGACCGTGGCCACCGTCACCGGCAGATGGCTGGCATACGCCCGCACATTGTCGTGGATTTGCACCACCAGTTCGCGCGTGGGGGCGAGCATGAGCACCCGGGTGGCCCGGCGCTGCCCGGGGGGGAGCGGCACGGCCAGTTTGGTGAGAATGGGCAAAGTGAAGGCCGCGGTTTTACCGGTGCCCGTCTGGGCGATCCCAATGAGATCGTTTCCCGCCAGAATGGGGGGGATGGCGGCGGTTTGGATCGGCGTCGGTGTTGTGTAGCCGGCTTCGTGCACGGCGGTCAATATTTTGGCATCAAGGCCAAGTCTGCTAAATGGCATGTCTGTTGAAGATACCACACCCCGCCCGGATAGCACGACCTAAAAGGGCTGGCGCACTTCCCAGGGCTGAAAGCCCGTCTCATGCCAGCCTGGGCGGGAGCGAGTCAGCGAGCGCAGGCCCAGGGGAACATTCCGCGCCTCCTCGCCGGGGGCCTGAAGGGCCGAAACCACGGCCCGGCAACCCTCGCCGCCTTTTGAGGAGCCGGGGGCGGAGGCACCCCGGTTCCTGGATTTTTGAAAAATTATTAATCCGCCATTTTCGTTACCTAGTAACGCGATTCATCACCTGCCGCGACACCTGAAATCACAAAACCATTGATTTCATTGATTGATTTACAGTTTTTTGTCAAGTTTTATTATTTTTTGCGTTCGGCCATTTCTCGTTACCAGGTAACGAGCGTTCTTCCCGGGGGCGGCAAAGCGAAAGAAGGCGCCCCGACGTTTGGATTGGGGAAAGCCGCCGAAAAGCCGGTGGCTGGCCGTGCGTTTTCGTCCCAGGGACGGCTGAACAATCACCATGTCCCAGATCCGTTCGCATTTTCCAATCCCCGATGAACCGAGGATGAAGTTCAAACCCGACGGGAATAACCGGCGCCCGTTCCCACCCCGGCCAAATTCCGCGTGGGATTGAAAAGTTGGGATTCGAGGCTGGCCGGGCCCAACCCTGGCAATGAATTGCCGGGCTATTTTCGGCCAGCCCTCCGGGCTGGGAAAGGGGTGGCGAACGCCGGTGCAGAATGAGATTGGTTTTGGGATGGCGAGGCTACAAACATACCAGCCCTACGGGCTTGAAGCGGATTCCCCCGGCTTACCGGGGACGCACCCACCCGGGCGGCTGGGGAGGGCAAAGACAATGTTGGGGCGGCGCTGGTCGTCCAACGATCCGCCCGGTTGAGGACACGCGCCGCGTCCGCATGACCAAAGCCGGCTGCAAGCCGGCGCTCGGCCGCAGGCGCGGGCCGATGGCTCGCCAACCCCAAACCTGGCGTTGAAACGCCAGGCTATTGTCGGTCAGCCCTCCGGGCTGGGGAAAGGCGTGGCGAAGGCCAATCGTTAGAGAGTCGTCTGTTTCCATTCCACCGAAAACAGCGATGAGCCGCCGCCGACACGATATTTATTTTCCGCCCGCCAAATGCTGCCGGGCCTCATCCAGTTTCCGCGCCAGCGAACCCTTTAATTCCGGCATCAACTCGATGAGCCGGGCGTAAACGTTGACCGTCTGCTGCCAGTGTCCCAGGGCCGACGCCAGTTCCGCCGCCCGCACGCCCCCCTCCTTCGTCCAATACGGGTCCAGTTCCCGCTCCTCCTGCGGACGGTTCAACACCTCCCAATAATTTTCCAGGGCCTCCGCATACAACGCCGCCTGCTCGGGTCCGGCGGACAACCCCGCTTTTTTTTCCAACACCAACCCCAGGCCGACCTGCGCCTGACTGCGCACCGCCAGACCGGCCTGCGGCGCATTCAGCGCCTGCCAGTAGGCGTTGGTGGCGTCATCGTACCGCAACAACACCTGGTAACAATCCCCCATCTCCCCCCAGGCCCGCGCCCCCCAGTCATTGGTCGGAAACGACGAGGTGCAAATCGTGTTGAACACCGTCGCCGCCTTCAGAAAGTTGGCGGTCGGATTGTTGGTGTCCGGCGAATCCATCTTCATCAGCGCGCTGCCGTGTACAAACGTGGCCTGCACCCGCAAATCCAGCGGACAATTCGTATCCTGCTCCATTTTCTGAAAATAATCCTGGATCGCCCCCGCGTAATCCGTCCGCGCGACGGCCGCGCGCCCCGCCATCATCAGCGAGGGGTAAATCAACTCGGAAGTCTGCCAGTTGGTGTTTTGGAAGATCGCCTTGTAATTGCGCTCGGCGTTCAACCAGCCGTCCTCCCCCAGGCGCCAATAATGATCCGCCACCCACCACTGGGCCAGCGGCGCCAGTTCATGGGTCGGGAACCGGACGACAAAATTCGTGAATTGCGTCAGCGCGTCCAGTTCATTCCCGGCCTGATAATTGGCCCAGGCCCGGGAATAGAGGGCCTGCGGCAGCAGCCGGAGCTCGTTCGTGTTCGTTTGCAGCCAGTCTTCATACCGCGCAATCGCCTGCGGCCATTGCTGCTCCTGCTCATAAGCCCGCGCCACGGCCAGTTCCACCGACGGTTGCAGCGCGGAGTGCGGCAGCGCCTGCTCAAATTTTTGAAACAACGCCAGGGCATTGGTGGGATCGCGCAAATCCATGTACCCCTCCCCGAGCAGCAGCCCCCCGTTGGTCCGCAATTCACTCACCGGGTAATCGGCGGCCATCCGGGCCATGTTGGCCGCCGCCCCCGCCAGATCCACGGCATCGCCCAACTGGAGTTGCGCCCGCAAACTCTGGTACAGCGCCTGCGCACCCAGTGATTCCCCCACCTTCGGAAAATCGGCAAAATGATCCAGCACCGCCTGGTACTGTCCGAGCGCCTCCGCAGCATCCCCCCCGGCCAGCAGGGCATCCCCGTATTTAAACCGGGCCACGGCCAGTTCCTCCGAGCGCGGCAGCACTTCGGCCGCCTTGCGAAAATCCGCCAGACTGTTGGTGTACTTTCCCTCGAGCCAATCACACCAGCCCCGGTCCAGATGGGCTTTGCCCGCCAGCGGACTGTTCGGCCGCACCGCCAGCAGTTGGTCAAACCGCCCCCGGGCGGCGGCGAGCAGATTTGTCTGCCCTGGTTTCGCCACAAAATCCCGCTGATCCAGTTCCCCGAGCGCCAGCAGCGCCGCATCCAACGCCGGCGCATTCGTAAATCGCGCCACATAATCCCCCAGCATTGCCTCGGCATTGGAAAACCGCCCCTGACCCAGGGACAACGCCGCAATTTTCAGGATCGCCTGCCGTTGTTCATCCTCCGGCGCCTGCCGGGACAGATTTTCCCGCAGCGCCTCAATGGCCTCGTCCGGCCGGCCCAGCCCCTCCAGCACCGAGGCCTGCAGCGCCACGCTCGCCGATAAATTTGTGATTCCCTCGCCGCCGGGTAATTCCCGGGCCCGTTGCAACAACTGCGTCGCCAGCGGCAGCGCCGCGTCCAGTTCCCCGGCCTCCTGCTTCACCCGGCACCACAAATACAACCGCTTCCATTCCAAATCCGCCGGCAACACCCCCGCCTTCATCTGCTCCAGCAAACCGCCCGCCGCACGGAATTCCCCCCGGGCAAAATGCGCCTGCGCCACCAACAAACGACCGCGCAACCCCAGCTCATCGTCCGGATCGCTCCGCTCCGCGCGCTGAAACACCGCCTGCTCCGCCTCGCCGAGCGCAATCAACCCCTGCCAATCCCCCAGTCGGGCCAGCGCCGCCTCCGCCTCCACCCCCGCTTGCAGCGCATAATCCGATTCCTTCGGCACCGCTGACAGCGTGGCGGCGGCCGTCCGCCAATCCCCCCGTTGAAACTGCGCCTCTCCAATCCAATATGAATATGCCGGCGCCAGGCTTCCGGCCGCCGTGAGGCGCGCCCGCAGCAGCGTCTCGCACTGGGCAAATTTGCCCTGCTGGAATTCCGCCCGGGCCTCAAACAAACCCGCCTCCGGCAGCTTGCTGGAAGCCGGGAATTTCTGCGCAAATTGGTCAAACTCCAACTCAGCCACCTCCCACAGCTCCGCATGAAACGCCCCCACCGCCGTTTCATAGGCATGCTGCTCCTTCGACCCGCCCGCCGCCCGTCCCTGTGCGACCCCCAGCGTCAGCACAAGGAGGATGAATAAAAATTGCCTGGAAAATGCCATCGCCCCAATCTAAACCACCGGCCCTGCGGAAAAAAGCCGGAAAATCACGCCCACCTGTCCCGGCGGACGCATTCGCGCCCCCCCCGCCCGCCCGCATACCGGCCGGAGCGCCGGTCTGTGTCCGGCTTATGACCTTCGATGCCTGGCCGGCAACCAACCGCGTTGAATCTCCACGCGTCGAAAGCCGGCTGCAAGCCGGCGCTCCGCAGGACACGTGAGCCTCGTCCTGGCGGCGCCTCTGGAATCTCCCCGAATCAACTCCGTTTCTCAGAAACGATTCGGAAAATTATTTTTTCTTGCCGGATTTTGCCGACTTTTGCCATGCTCGCGGCACCATTCATCCCATGAACCTTGAAACCGCCCTGCTCACCGTCCGGCAGATGAGCGAAGCCGATCGTCTGGCCGTGGCCAGCGGCATGCCGGCAATCGAGTTGATGGAAAATGCCGGCCGGGCCGTCGCTCGTGAAATTCAACGCCGCTGGTCCCCGCACCCCGTCAGCGTGCTGTGCGGTCCAGGCAACAATGGCGGGGACGGTTTCGTCACCGCCCGGCGGCTCGCTGAAGCCGGCTGGCCGGTGCGGCTGGCCCGGTGCGGCTCCCCTGACCGCCTGACCGGTGAAGCCCGCCACCACGCCCAACGCTGGACCGGCGGGATGGAGCCACTAACCCCGGCTGTACTTGAGGGAGCGCGAATGGTGGTGGATGCACTTTTTGGAGCCGGCCTCAGCCGCGCACTCGCCGGACCGGCCGGGGAAACGTTGTCCGCCGCCGCCCAACGGGAATTGCCCATCGTGGCCATTGATGTTCCGAGCGGATTGATGGGGGACACCGGATTGTCCCTGGGGGCTGTGGCGGCGGTGCTGACGGTCACTTTTTTCCGCAAAAAACCGGGGCATCTGCTGTTGCCGGGACGATTGCTGTGCGGCGAGGTGGTCGTGGCCGACATCGGGATTCCGGCCGCAGTGCTGGACCAAATCGTCCCGAACGCGTTCGAAAACGACCCTCGACTCTGGCTTTCGGCCCTGCCACCGACGCGCGCTTGCACCGAAAAAACTCCCGCGTTTCAAGCTGACCCGACGGCATTCTTTTGGAAAATCGGCGGGACTTCCATTCTTACCCCGGATCAAAATGTCTTCGCCGGCTTGTCCGGCCCAAACCGAGATCCGCTCACCCGCACCCAAACCGCCGCACGCCAGAGCGGATCCGTCATTATTCTGATGGGCGGCGATACGGTCATTGGCGCCCCGGATGGACGGATCATCATCAACGCCAGCCCACTGCCGATGTCCGCCGCCGCCAAGGCTGGTGAAATTCCCGGCACGCTCCTTTTGAGGCTGCTCCAACAAGGGATGGATCCATTCCTGGCGGCAGCGGCGGCGCTGGGACTGCATGACGCTTTGATTGCCCAATTCGGACACGACATCACCCCCTCAAATCTGCCAATTCTGCTGCCACGCGTGGTGTGTCACTTAAGTCAGAAATGTTGAGCCCCAACAGGATGCACCCGCTTCTCTGCGACGCTAAATTTGCCACTCGGATTGGGTATTTGTACCAATTTTTGGCGTGAGCCACACATGTATTGGGTGTATTCACCCAACCAAAAACCCGCACGCCTGCCTGATTTTTAAGTATTTCAGAAACTTTTAATTCAAGCGGGGGGGGTTGGAATCTGGTTTGAGCGCGCAGAAGCCGTGCAAATCTTGGAGAAAACCTGCAAGAATGACGTCAGTGGGGGGGGGCCAAAACTCGGCGGGATAATCCGGAGGGCGGGTCCACAACATCACAGACAAACTGGCATCACTATTGCTATGTTGTTCGGGAATATGGCTTTGCATAACAATTCTCAGCCGACGATAAAGAAGCCAGAAGCGGCCTATCAGAAGCGGCCGGATTTTTTCATCGTTGGCGCGCCAAAATGCGGGACGACGGCGCTCACTGAATATTTGGCCCACCACCCGGATGTTTACATGGCCAGGAAGGAAATGCATTTTTTTGGCAGCGACCTGCGCTTTGGACCCCAAATTTACTGCCGCAACCGCACGGATTATTTGAAGGAGTTTGATGACTGGCAGGGTCAGTCCTGTGGCGGGGAGGCCTCGGTTTGGTATCTTTTTTCGAAACAAGCCGCCGCTGAAATCAAAGCCTTTAATCCCCGGGCACGGATTCTCATCATGATCCGCGAGCCGGTGGAAATGCTGTATTCGCTCTATTATCAGTTCCGGTTGGATGGCAACGAACACCTGGCCACTTTTGAGCAGGGGCTGGCCGCCGAGGACGACCGCCGGGCCGGGCGCAAGTTCACCCGCAACACCTATTTTCGCCAGGGATTATTTTACCGCGAAACCGCGCGCTATACGGAGCAGATTCGCCGTTATTTTGAAGCTTTCGGCCGGGACCAGGTGCGGGTGATTGTTTATGATGATTTTGCCAAGGACACCTCTGCCGCCTACGGGGGCGTTTTGAATTTTCTTGGGTTGAAGGTTCCTCCAAAAACGGGAAATTTCCGGGTGATCAACGGGAGTCAGACGGTGAAAAGCGCTTTTTTGCGGAATTTGATGAGTGATCCGCTGGTGCGGGGCACGGCTGTGGCCGCCCATTCATGGCTGCCCGCCCCGATGTTCCGCGCTTTGGAACGGATTGAATCGTGGCTGATGCAGTCGAACATTCGTTTGGAAAAGCGCCCGCCGCTGGATGAGAATTTGCGGATGCGACTTCAACTTGAATTTGCGCCCGAGGTGGAACGGCTGAGTGATTTGTTGGGACGCGATTTGACGAGCTGGAGCCAGGCTGGGCCCTCCGGGCAGAAGGCTTTGGAAGCAAAGGAATCGCTTTCCGAAGAGCCACCCGGGGTGAAATCACGGGAACGAACCGCGCCGCATTCCAATGCCCATGCCGACAACCGGCGTCCAGATTTGGCTCTTCGTTCGAATTCATGAACCGGTCAAACTCTGTCAAAGTGGCGGCAAAAACCGCCAAAAACCCGGCTCCTCCCGTTGCGAAGACAGAAGTGAATCGCCCCAACCCCGTCAGCGTTACGGACAATTCCGTGGCAATGGCCGTTTGCGCCCCCAGAAGGCTGGGCGTGGAATTTGTGCTGATGCTGCTGTTGTTGCTGGCGGTGCTGGGCGTGATGTTGCACGGGGTATTTGTGCCCAACCAGACGCTGTTTTCCAATGACGGTCCGCTCGGCCGGCTGGTGTCGCAATGCCGTGAACTGCCCGCGCGGTTCATGGGGTGCTGGGGGGATTTGAACGCTTTCGGGTTCAGCGGCGGTTCGGCGACTCCGGGGATCACCATGGGCCTGCAGTTCCTGCTGAAGCCGGTTTTATTTTCAAAATTGTATGCTTTGACGTCGCTGACGATTCTGGGGCTGGGAGCGTGGTGTTTTTTTTCCCAATTGCGACTGGCACCGTTGGCGTGCGTGCTGGGCGGTTTGGCGGCGGCGCTAAATTCCTGTTTTTTTTCGGTGGCCTGCTGGGGTGTGGCGGCTCAAGCCGCCACCATTGGCATGCTCTTTTTTGCGCTGGCAGCCCTGACGGACACGACCTCACCCCAACGCTGGTGGCGGGTGATTTTGGCCGGGTTTGCGGTGGGAATGGCGGTCATTGAGGGGGCGGACGTCGGGGCCATTTACAGTTTGTTTGTGGTGATCTTCATTCTGTATCAAGCATGGCTGGGCGACGGACTGAAATCATGGCGTCCGTCCATTGCCGCGATGCCACCGCCGGGAAACCGCTCTGGGAACGGCTCCAATCAAGCAATCGCTCCAAACGGGTCACCGGTGGGCACCACAAAGAGCAGTCCTGCGAACCCGGCACCGCTGGGACAAAGAACGCTGTTTGGCTTGAGCCGCGTGGCGCTGGTGGCGGTTTGCGCGGCAATTTTCGCCTGCCAAGCCGTGGTTTCGCTGGTGGACACCTCCATCGTCGGGGTGGCGGGAGCGCAACAGGATGAGGAAACCAAGGATTCGCGGTGGGGATGGGCCACGCAGTGGAGCCTGCCGCCGCAAGAATTGACAGCGCTGGTGGTGCCCGGGCTCTTTGGCTACCGCACGGATACGCCCAATGGAGGCTCCTACTGGGGGGCCACTGGCCGAGCGGCGGCGGTGGATGCGTTCTTAAAAAACGGGAGGCAGGGCAAACCACCCCAAGGATTGATCCGTCAAACCGGGGGCGGGAATTACGCCGGGGTGCTGGTGGTGATGCTGGCATTTTGGGCGATTGGACAATCGCTGCGCCGCCGGGACTGCGTTTTTCAACCCATGCAATGCCGCTGGCTTTGGTTCTGGCTGGGGCTGGGGGTGATTTCAACACTCCTGTGCTTCGGCCACTACGCCCCGTTTTACCGGTGGCTGTACGCCCTCCCGTATTTTTCCACCATTCGCAATCCCACGAAATTCATCAATCTGCTCAGCCTGAGTCTGGTGGTCATGTTCGCTTATGCGGTGGACGGGCTGTGGCGGAGACACATGCAGTCCCCGAAGCTCGTCACGCCGGCCCAGGTGACGCCGAAAGCCGGGCGGGGCAAAGCCGTCCAACCAGGGAGGGGGTGGCGGATTGGATGCCTGGTGATTCTGATTCTCAGCCTGCTGGCCTGGCTGCAATATGCCGCCTCACATCAGGCGCTGGTGGATTATTTGCGAACCGTTGGATTCAAAGACACCACGGCGGAGGCCACCGCCAGTTTTAGCATTCGGCAGGTGGGCTGGTTCGTGTTGTTTTTCACCCTGGCCGCCGGGCTGGTCAGCGCCATTTTCAGCGGTGTTTTTACCGGGGCCAGAGCCCGGCTGGGGGGGGTATTGCTCGGTTTGTTGTTGTGTGCGGATTTGGGGCGGGCAAACCTGCCCTGGGTGATTTACTGGAATTACCCGGAGAAGTACGCCAGCAATCCGATCATTGAGCGTTTGCGAGACAAGCCGTATGAACACCGGGTCACGGTTCAGCCCGGGGCCATGCCGCCGAACATTCCCTCCCTGACCCGGATGTACCGTTTGGAGTGGCTCCAACAACAGTTTCCCTATTACAACATTCAAACGATTGACATTGTGGACATGCCGCGCAAGCCGGTGGATTATAAAGCCTACATGGAGAATCTGGCCTCTGACCAGGAGGCCGTGGGCATGCAGGCCTATGTTCGCTACTGGGAGATCACCAGCACGGATCATGTGCTGGGGCGGGCTGACAGTTTGGAGGCTTTAAACGCATTGCCTGGTCACGCGGGGCAGCCCTTTCACATCGTCCAGCGTTTCGACGTTGTCCCCAAGCCGGGGATGACGGCCGCCGACACCAACATCTGGCAAAACCTGACCGCCGCGCCCAATGACAACGGAACCTATGCCCTGTTTGACTTCACCGGCGCCCTGCCGCGCGCCAAACTCTTCACCAACTGGGAGGTTAATACGAACGGCCAGGCGGTCCTGCGCGAACTGATCAGCCCGGATTTTGACCCGTGGCAAAAGGTGCTGGTGGCGGGCGGATTACCGCCCGGTGCAACCCAATCGTCCGGCCAGCCGCAGACCGGCACGGTGGACTACCAAAGTTACTCGTCGAAGGACATCGTCCTCAAATGCAACGCTGCAGCGTCCTCGATCCTGTTGCTCAATGACCGCATTGACCCCGACTGGCACGTCCGGGTGGATGGCCAACCGGAAACACTGTTGCGCTGCAATTACCTCATGCGCGGGGTCTGGCTGCCCCCGGGGACGCACACCGTGGAATTTCAATATCAAACCAACTTCCGGCTGCTCTACCTCACCCTGTCCGCCATGGGCATGGCCGTGCTGATTTTAATGGGCGTCCTCGTCACCAACCGCCGCCCGACCCAACCCAACCAGCCCGCCGCTCCCTAGGCATCCACCATCATTGATCATGAATCCCGTTCCCAGAGTATTCTGGTTTTTCGGTCGTTCGGGCGCCGGCAAGACCACGCTGGCGCTGCGGCTGTACCAAGAACTGCGCCAACAGAAGGTTCCCGTGATCCGGCTGGATGGCGACGACCTGCGGTCCACTGTTTGTTCTGATTTGGGATTTCAACCGGAAGCGCGGCTGGAAAATCACCGGCGGATTGCCGAAATAGCCCGCCTGCTGAACGGGCAGGGAATGAATGTGATTGTTTCCACGATGGCCCCCGAATATCAGCATCGCGACCTGGCCACCCGGATTATCGGGGAGAATCTGGTCTGGTTTTACATTCATGCCCCGCTGGAGGTGTGCATGTCACGCGATCCCAAGGGCATTTACAAACGCGCCCAGGCCGGCCAGATCAAGCTGCTGATTGATTACCCGTTTGACGCCCCCCGGGTGCAAGAACGAAGGAACTACATTGATACGGTCTCCCAAGACGTGGACGACTGTCATGAGGCCATTCTGGGAGTGGTCAAGGACTGTTTTAAGGGGTGGGGCAACACGGAGGTTGAGAAAGTTCCCGATAAAAGGCATTCCGGGCATAGCCGGGGTTCAAAAACCATGATGGCATCATAAATTTTTCCAATCCACCGCGAATCGCAACCCATTCCACAAACATTCGCCGGTTGAGAAAAATTTAGCGTGTTTAATCGTTCCCTTCGGTGTTTTTGCGTTTCTTTGATTTGAATCCTGACGGACCCAACCACAACCGTTTCTCTCCGCAAAAACAACGTCGCCCGGGTCGGCGGCTTTGTCAAACAAACGAATTTTTCGGCGAATTACCTTTCCCCCGGCGCGCGCCTCTGCCATGGTGGCGGACTGTTTACAAACTATGGACACACTGACCACCATCATTCTTAAACCCGGCGAAGCCGACCGTTTGGTCGCGGGGCATCCCTGGATCTACGGCAGCGAAATTCTCCGCGTCACCGCTCCCGTCACGGACGGCGAACTTGTCCAGGTCAAAGACCACCGCCAGCGACTGCTCGGCAGCGGCTTTTTCAATGCCAAATCCAAAATCCATGTCCGGCTCCTCTCCCCCGACCGCATCACGGTGAACGCGGCGTTTTTTGAGGAAACCATCCGGGCCGCACTGGCCGTCCGCCAAAAAAGCCTGCCCGGGGCCACCTCCTTCCGCGTCGTCAATGCCGAGAGTGATTTCCTCAGCGGCCTCATCGTGGACAAATACGAAGACGTACTCGTGCTGCAAATTTCCTCCCTGGGCATGGACCAGCGCAAAGCCCAGATCGTGGAAATCCTCCAAAAAATCTTCTCCCCCCGGGCCATTTATGAACGCAGCGACATGGCCTCGCGTAAATTTGAAGGCCTTGCCGGGGCCAATGGACTCCTGAGCGGTGAACTCACCGGCCCGATTTCCGTGAATTTGAACGGCCTGAAGTTCGAGACCGATCTCATCGCCGGCCACAAAACCGGTCTCTATCTGGATCAACAAACCAATTACCTGGCCGTGTCGCAGTACGCGGCCGGGGCGCAGGTGCTGGACTGTTTCAGCTTTCTGGGCGGGTTCGGACTGCACGCGGCCCGCGCCGGTGCGGCCCATGTCCACCTGCTCGATCAAAGCGCGGAGGCCATCCAGGCGTCCCAGCGCAACGCCACCACCAATCAACTGGCGGAACGCTGCTCGTTTGAGGAAACCAATGTGTTTGACTGGCTCAAAAACAACACCGCCGTCAAACCCCACGAACGCGTCATCCCGCGCTTTGACCTGATCATCCTCGACCCGCCCTCCTTCACGCGCAACCGGGACTCCGTGCCCGATGCGCTCCGCGGCTACAAGGAAATCCATTTGCGGGCGCTGAAGCTCCTGAAACCCGGCGGCACGCTGGCCACCTTCTGTTGTTCCCACCATGTGGACACCACCACTTTCCTGGACGTCATTTTGTCGGCCGCCTACGACACGCGCCACATCCTGCGCCGCACCGCCATTTACGCGCAAAGCCCGGATCACCCGGTGATCCCGATGATCCCGGAAACGGAATATCTCAAAGGCTTCGCCTTTCAAGTGGTGCGCTGACGGCGGCGCCGGCGCCCAGCCGCCCCCATGGCGCAGGGAGACATTTGCGCCACAGGGCGCCGGCTTCCAACAGCAGCGGGGCTAATCCGGCAAGCGCACTCAGGCGGTTTTTCCAAGGCGGGGCCGCCGTTCCGTCCAGTCTTACTTTTAGACAGGCATGAGCGGCGTTCTACACTTCGACCTTAAGTTTCCCCCAATCCCGTCGAAATCCATCCCAGCATATGAATTTGAAACATGGCACGACAACGCGGTTGAAGATGTATGAAATGCCACCGACGGCGACCATCTTTCCGTTTCAACGCCGCCATGTCATCAACCGCCTGAAGCTGCCGGAAATACCGGCGACGGCCATGCGCCTGATGAATGGCGTGCTGCAGCCGGAGACGGCGCCGGCGCGCGGGAACTGAAGCCCGGAATCATTTGAGCAGTTCGCGCTGCCAGTTCATCAGCAGGGCGGCCTGGGTGTCCCAATCACGGGCCAGGTCCCCCAGCGTGGAACGGCTGGCGATGAGGGTGGGATCCAAACCAAGTTCCAAGGCGCGGGCATTGCGTTTTTTCTCCAATTCGCGGAAGCGGCGGAATTCCGCCTCCGAGGGCCGGTTGAAACGCTGGTGATGGATGACGGGCAACTGGCCTGCGGGAACGGCCTGCCCGGCGCGCACGGCGGCCAGCAAACCCTCGCGCCGCCGGGGATTCATGCGCGGCGGGATGAGCGGGTCCACGGGCTGGCCGATGGCGGCGGCGGCCAGGGCGATCTGAACCATGCGTTCGTGGTTCAGAACAAAAAAGGGCGGCCGGCACATCGCAATCGCTTCGGTTTCCCGCCACTGCCACAGGGCGCGCAACACCGCCAGGGCGCGCCGGTCCAGTCCGTGACTGCCCTTGATGCGCCAGACGGCATCCGCGTCCACCACGGCGGGCCGGGCGCACTCGGCAATCAATTGGTCGCAGGATTCGCGGTGCCAGGACAAGCGGTTCTTCTGTTCCAAATTCCGGCGGAGTTGGTCGGCCAGGGGTTTGAGATGATGCGTGTCGTTCCGGGCGTAGATCTCCATGCGCTCGGTGAGGGGGCGCTGGGCCCAGTCGGCCTTTTGGGAGCCTTTGTCCAACTTGACCCCGAAAAACTTTTCGACCAGGGCGCCCAGTCCGAACTGGCGCTCGCCCAGCAGGCGGGCGGCCAGCATGGTGTCAAAAATGGCCTTCGGCACAAATTCATGGTGTTTGCGCAGGAGTCGCAGATCATAATCGGCCGCGTGGAGGATCAATTCGTGGGGCAGCAACACGGCGAACAGCGGCGTCAGATCCATGCTGGCGAGGGGATCAATCAATTCGTCCCCGGCGGGGGTGCTGATCTGGAGGAGGCAGACCTTCTCGGGATACGCGTGCAAGCTGTCGGCTTCGGTGTCCACCGCCAGCCAGGCGGCGGAGGCCAGGGCAGGCAGGAGCGCGGCCAGTTTGGAATCAGTGTCTATCATCCAGACAGGTGTACTCAAAAAAACGGCCCGGCACAAAGTTTTTGGGAAATTCTTTGCCAGCGGGCCGGGAAATTCCGTAATGTTTTCCCATGAACCTGGCCATTACCTTTGCTGATTCCGCGGCACATAACCCGGACAAAGTCGCATTGTTCTGGGGGGACAGCGAGTGGAATTACACGGCGCTGCTGGCGGGGGCGGATGCCCTGGCCGGGGGGCTGACCCGCCGGTTCGGGGTGAAACCCGGGGATCGGGTGGCCCTTTGGCTGAAAAACCGGCCGGAATTCATCACCGCCGTTTTTGGCGTTTTGGGCGCAGGGGCGGTGCTGGTGCCGATCAACAACTTCTTAAAGCCGGACGAAATCAACTACATCCTGCAGGACGCGGGGATTGACGTGATCATCACGGAAGAGGAATTGCTGGTTTATGAACCGGAGTTAAGGGCGGCGCGGCCGCAATTGAAGATCTTCCCGGTGGAGACCTTTCCGCCGGCCGACGGCACGTTTGATCCGGCAGCCTCGCGCCTCAAAGCCACTCCGCGCACGGCGGGGGATTTGGCGGTGATTATTTACACTTCCGGGACCACGGGCCGGCCCAAGGGGGCCATGCTCTCGCACGCGAATCTGCTGCATAACGTGGAGAGCTGCCGGATCGTGCTGGAGACGGTGCAGGAGGACCGCATGGCGGTGGTGCTGCCGCTGTTTCACAGTTACATGCTCACGGTGGGGGTGCTGCTCCCGCTGTTGGCGGGGGGAGCGATGGTGCTGGTGAAATCGCTGGGCCAGCCGAAGCTGATCATGCAGGAATTGTGCGCGCGCCAGGCCACGATGCTGCCGGCGATTCCACCGCTCTACCGCGCCCTGGCCGCCTCCCCCACGCCGCTCAAGCTGCCCTTCCGCATTTGCATCAGCGGTTCCGCCCCCCTGCCCCGGCAGGTGCTGAATGATTTCGAGGCCAAATACGGCATTCCCCTGCTGGAGGGCTACGGCTTGAGCGAGGCCAGCCCGGTGGTGGCCAAGAACCCCATTCACGGGGTGCGCAAGGCCGGGTCCATCGGCAAACCCATCGCCCGGGTGGAACTCACCATTCAGGACGACGCGGGCCGGATTTTGGAGCCGGGCGAAGTCGGGGAACTGTGCGTGCGCGGGGGCAACGTGATGATGGGTTACTGGAACCGCCCCGCGGAAACCGCGAAGGTGTTCCGCCAGGGCTGGCTGCTCACGGGGGACGTGGGCTATCGTGATACGGACGGCTATTTTTTCATCACGGACCGGCGGAAGGACATGCTGCTGGTGAATGGCAACAATGTGTACCCGCGCGAAATCGAGACAGTCATCCAGCAATTTCCCGGGGTGAAAGAGTCGGCGGTGATCGGCCGGCCCGACGCCCGCCGGGGCGAACAGCCGGTGGCTTATGTGATGCCGAACGAGGGCGTGACGCTGGACGAACGAGAATTGATCGAGTTCGTTCGTAAAAAAATGGCGGACTACAAAGTGCCGAGGCGCATTGTGTTCATGGCCGCCCTGCCCCGGAACGCCATGGGGAAAGTTTTAAAAACGACGCTGCGGGAAATGGCCGCCGGGGAAGCCAACTGTTAGGAGCTGAGCCAGCAGCTCCGCGCTCATTGCATGTCTCGAAGCGGAAAAGGATGCGGAAAACTTGCCGCCAACCCCGTCGCCATCTGAATAATTGTCCAGACCAAACAGGAAGTTGGCCAGAGGCAAAAAGACATCATGAGATTTAACCGACGGGCCAGGAAACCGGGGCACTTATGACCAGCATCACTCATTCATTATTAATCACCACCGCTGGGGCGGCGGGCGGGCGGGCAAACAGCATTCAAACCGGAGAACGCAATATTTTACCTCGTCATGAGGAAGATTTAAAAGTTCGCCGGACGGGGTGGATTGGAAATATTATCGTTGGGGCGACAGCCTCTCTGGTGGTTTGGGCGGTTTATAGCCCGCTGGCAAATTTCGACCTGAACAATGGAGATTTGTCAAAAACCGTGTTGCCGCTATTTCAGTTGGGAAGCTCCGTCATTGTTGGCATCAGTGGTGGAAAAATAATGATGTCCATGGCCCAGCAAAAGGCTGATAAAATTGCCAGGGATAATTTTGCCGAACTTTCAAAACTTGGTAAAACAAAAAAACAGGAGTGTGGTTGCCTTGATATGAGTGAACTGGAACAAACAAAAGAGCGGTTGGATGAAATTCCGGGCCGAATTCCTGCTTCTGGTTCATTTGAAGCAGCCAGGCTTTCAAAAGAAGTTCTGAAATTAGGGAACAGGCTTGTTCAAGTGTGTTCACCGACTGAGGCGGCAAACGATTCGGCGGCGATTTTGCATCAAAAGCCTGAAAACCAGGCGAATTAGTGAATCTCCCCGAATTTCAAGCCTTCCGATGAGACGGGTTCATTCAGCATTTGAATGATGGTGGACGGTCCGAGATCGGCCGGCGGGGTCCAGGAACGCAGGGTCCAGACAATCTGCTTGTCCGGCGTGACTTCTATGGCCTGAACCGGGGTGTTGACGGGGTCCAGTTTGGCACTCCATTGGTTGAACCAGTTGTTGATGAGCGTGTTGCCATTCGGCAGGCGCGAGGCGATTTGAATGGAGGAAAGCTTGTAGCCGGGCGCATCGGTCGGGGCGAATTGCCAGACGGTTTTGCCCTCGGGATTAATCTCCCGCACGGCCCGGTTTTTATCGCAAACCAGGATGTTGCCGTTTTTGAGCGGGGTGGCGGACCACGGTCCGGGTACGGCCACGGACCACACCTCTTTGCCGCCGGCGTCATATTCGCTGACCCTGCCCAAATCCATGTGCGCCACCAACAGGGTGCCGGCCGGCGTGAGGCGGGCGTGACGGAATTGTCCATGCGTGGATTTGGGGTTGCCCACGGGCAGCACGATTTCCTTTTCCGCAACGCCGGTGACGGTGTTGACGACCTTGAGCAGGGCGGGATTGCCGTTTTGAATGAACAAAACGTGGTCCCGGCCGATTCGCTGGGCGGTGTGGATTTCCGTGTTGGCCGGGGCGTCGTAATTCCAGACGACCTGCTTGGCAGCGTTGATTTCAGTAACCCCGTGCTGGTGGGCGAAGAGGATGTTGCCATTCGCATACAGCGTGGCGTCGCTGATTTCGCCATTGGCGGGATGGGTGTAGGACCAGACGATTTTACCGTCACGGACGATCTGCATTTTTTCGATTTTGGATTCGCCGGCATAAAAGAAATCATGGGCGGCCAGACCGTTGCCCGGCAGGACAGCGGGGGCGTCCGGGATGGGCGGCGCGACGGCGGCGGGCACCGGAGGATTGGTGGATGCGACCACCGGCGGCTGGCCCTGGGCACCGAGGTGGCAAGTGGACGACACCAAGGCCCCGAACAGCAGCGGGCGGAGGACGGCCAGGGAAATTTGTGGCAAATTCATGATCACACTTTTAAAGCAACAGGATGGCAGATTGTTTTCTTCCATACGCACTGGGAACGGGTTTTAAAATGCCGCACCAACCCTTTGGCCACAAGCGATAAATTCAAGAGGCCATGATGCGACGGGGCTTGACTGTCGCCGGAAATCCGCTTGAATGACGTCAGCCATTCAGAATCGTGTTCTTTTTTCTGCCATTGCCGGTCGGAATGAATTACCGCACCGAAAGGTTGCCGGTGGTCACATTTATTCTCATCGCCATCAACAGCCTGGTGCTGGCGGGGCAGATGATTTGGGCCGCGCAAACCGACGGCGCGAGCAGCGCCTGGGTGATGAGCCACCTGTGGCTGACCCCCAGTCAGTCGGTCTGGTACTCGTACCTGACCTCGATGTTCGTCCATGCCGGAATCCTTCATTTACTGGGCAACATGATTTTTCTGTTTTTGTTTGGCTGTTGTGTCGAGGATTTGATTGGCCGCTGGCGGTTTCTGTTTTTTTATCTGCTGGGCGGATTGGCGGCGGAATTGGCTTATATCGCCGTGTCCCCCCTGCACTTTGCCTCGCACGTTCCATTGGGCGGAGCGTCCGGGGCCATCAGCGCCTGCATGGGGATGTATTTGTTGCTGCGGGCGAACGCGGAAATTGAATTCAAATATTTCTATTTTTTCTGGCTGCTGGTCCTGTTTCGCGTTGGCAGCGGTGAATTTGAAGTGCCCGCATGGATGGCGATTGGCTTTTGGTTCCTCAAGGATCTCGTTCGGCTGATCTGGAGCATTTACCATCCCTCCCGGTTCGGCGGCGGCGTGGCGTTTGGAGCGCATGTGGGTGGATTACTGGCGGGTTTGGCCCTGCTGGCCCTCTGGCAATACCGCAATAAAATAAAAGCGCCAACCGCCGCCACCGCGAACGCCATTCTTTCGCCGGAGGAGATCCGGGCGGCCGCGTCCTTCAACAAAGCCCCGGAACCCCGCACGATCCTTCTGCATGAAAACGGCGTCCAAACCGGGCCGCACACCCTGTCCGAAATCCAGGCGCGACTGGAGCAAAAGGAACTCGATGACCAAACCATTTATTGGAAGCCCGGCATGAGCCGGTGGGAAAACGTGATGGACCTGGCGGAAGCGCCGCCGGATTCTTAAGGATGTCTGGGGCTGGCCGGATCTGAGAAAATGAGGATTCTCCCAGCCACGCGGCTCAGGGTCCGTCAAGAAACAAACTTTTCAACCTGACTGGTTCTTTTGGCGGCTGGCGGCGTTGCTCGCTCGTCACAGAACCCTTTGGCCAGGCTCCTCGCTCGCGCCTGGCCAGCCGCCAAAATTCCGGCGTCAGCTTGCAAAGTTAATTTCTTGACGGAGCCTTATCCCGCCTTGAGCACTTCCGGCCGGCTCGCCACGACGGCCGCCTGATACATTTTCACATAATCCTCCACCGTGCGTTCCCAGGAAAAGTCGGCGGTCATGCCGTTCCGGCGGTAGTGACGGAGCAGTGCCGGATTCTCGTAAAGCGCCAGCGCCTTGCGGATGGCCTTGGCCAGCGCGGTGGCGGAGTATTCGCGGAATTTAATGCCGTTGGCGCGCTCCGGGCTCACCGTGTAATCAATCACACTGTCATCCAGTCCGCCCACGGTGCGGACGACGGGGATGGTGCCGTAGCGCAGGCTGTACATCTGATTCAGGCCACACGGCTCAAATTGGGACGGCATGAGGAAAAAATCACACCCGGCCTCGATGCGGTGCGAGAGCCCTTCGTTATAGCCAATGCGCACCGCCACCTGCCGGGGATAACGCCGGGCCAGGTCGAGACAGGCCCGCTCAAAGAGGGGCGACCCGCTGCCGAGCAGGACAAATTGCAGGCCGGCACTGAGCATTTCCTCGAGCGCGCCCAGTTCAATGTCAATGCCCTTTTGCTCGGCGAGCCGGGAAATGGCGCCGAACAGGGGCGTTGTGGGCGCGGCGGGCAGGCCCAGTTCCCTTTGCAGCAGCGCCTTGTTCCGGGTTTTGCCCGCCAGATTAGCCACCGTATACGAATACTTCAGGAAGCGGTTTTTGCGGGTGGTCCATTCGTGGTAATCCACGCCGTTGAGAATGCCGGTCAGCCGGCCCTGGCGCTTGCGCAAAAATCCGTCCAGGCCGCAGCCGAACTCCTCGGTGGTGATTTCCCGCGCGTAGCGCGGGCTGACGGTGGTGATGCGGTCGGCAAAGGCGATGCCGGCCTTGAGGCAATTGAGCTGGCCGTAAAACTCCGCGCCCTCGATGCCGAAGAATTCATCCGGCAGATTGGTCAGCCCAAAGGCCTCCGGCGGAAAGGCGCCCTGATAGGCCAGGTTGTGAATGGTCAGGCAGGACGGGGGCGGGTTCGCCCAGCCTTCCCGGTGCTGCTGCAGCATCAGCGCGGGAACCAGCCCCGTCTGCCAGTCATGCACATGCACCGCCTCCGGCCGCCACGGGAGATACCGGGCCAGATGCGCCACGCATTTTGAAAAGAAGATATAGCGATCCGAATTATCAAGGTAACTGAAGTTGTCCTCCTGGTAGAGGCCGGCCCGGTCAAAAAAACCGGGTTGATCCACGAAATAAACCGTCAGGCCCGGCTGCGGTTCCAGCGACCAGAGCCGGGCGTTCACAGACCGGCCGCCCAGGGGCAGGTTCAGATACCAGTCCACATGCCGGAGTTCCGGAAATCTTTCCCGGAGGCCGCGGTACAGGGGCGTGACGAGGCAGGCTTCATGCCCGGCATGGGCCAAAGCCCGGCCCAGCGCCCCGACCATGTCGGCCAGGCCGCCGGTTTTCGAGTAGGGATGGATTTCGCTGCTGGCCAGCAGGATTTTCATTCCTTCAATGTCAAGCGCCGGCCGTGATGCGGTCGGTCTTCAAATACGGCTGCAGACGCGCCGGTATGCTGAGGCTGCCGTCGGCCTGCTGATGGGTTTCCACCAGCGCCACAAACAGCCGCGCCAGGGCGGTGCCGCTGCCGTTGAGAATGTGCGGGAACTTGTTTTCGCCCGCCGCCGTCTTGAACCGCAGGTTCATGCGGCGCGCCTGGAAATCCTCGCAGTTTGAGCAACTGGACACCTCCAGATACGCCGCCTGCCCGGGCGCCCAGACTTCGATGTCGTAGGTCTTGGCGCTGCCAAAACCCATGTCGCCCGTGCAGAGCAGGATGACCCGGTAATGCAGGCCCAGCAACTGCAGGACTTTCTCCGCGTCGCCGACCATTTTCTCCAGTTCCTCATAACCGTGCTCCGGCTTGACGATTTTAATCAGCTCCACCTTGTCGAACTGATGGACGCGGATCATGCCGCGCGTGCCCACCCCGGCGGCGCCTGCCTCGCCCCGAAAACAGGGGGTGTAGGCGCAATAACGCACCGGCAAATCGCTCTCCTTCAACAATTCCTCGCGATGGATGTTGGCCACCGGCGTTTCCGCCGTGGGGACCATGTAAAGTTTGCCCAGCTTGGCGGTGTCGTCCCCTTCGGCGATGCCATAATACTGGTCCTTGAACTTGGGAAACTGCCCGACGCCCTCCAGGCATTGCGGGCCGACCATCAACGGCGGGGCCACCTCCGTGTAACCGTGCTCGGTGATGTGCAGATCCAGCAGGAATTGAATCAGGGCCCGTTCCAGCCGCGCGCCCCAGTTGGTGTACAGCAGAAAGCCGCTCCCCGACAGCTTGGTGGCGCGGGCAAAATCCACCAGCTTGAGCGATTCGCACAATTCCACATGGCCCAGGGGCTTGAACGCGAACACGGGTTTGGCGCCGTACAGCCGGATTTCCGGATTATCAGCGG